>NZ_JAOWHD010000032.1:0-6545 GCF_030332785.1 Citrobacter sp. Cpo069 | reverse complement strand
GGCACTGTTGCAAAGTTAGCGATGAGGCAGCCTTTTGTCTTATTCAAAGGCCTTACATTTCAAAAACTCTGCTTACCAGGCGCATTTCGCCCAGGGGATCACCATAATAAAATGCTGAGGCCTGGCCTTTGCGTAGTGCACGCATCACCTCAATACCTTTGATGGTGGCGTAAGCCGTCTTCATGGATTTAAATCCCAGCGTGGCGCCGATTATCCGTTTCAGTTTGCCATGATCGCATTCAATCACGTTGTTCCGGTACTTAATCTGTCGGTGTTCAACGTCAGACGGGCACCGGCCTTCGCGTTTGAGCAGAGCAAGCGCGCGACCATAGGCGGGCGCTTTATCCGTGTTGATGAATCGCGGGATCTGCCACTTCTTCACGTTGTTGAGGATTTTACCCAGAAACCGGTATGCAGCTTTGCTGTTACGACGGGAGGAGAGATAAAAATCGACAGTGCGGCCCCGGCTGTCGACGGCCCGGTACAGATACGCCCAGCGGCCATTGACCTTCACGTAGGTTTCATCCATGTGCCACGGGCAAAGATCGGAAGGGTTACGCCAGTACCAGCGCAGCCGTTTTTCCATTTCAGGCGCATAACGCTGAACCCAGCGGTAAATCGTGGAGTGATCGACATTCACTCCGCGTTCAGCCAGCATCTCCTGCAGCTCACGGTAACTGATGCCGTATTTGCAGTACCAGCGTACGGCCCACAGAATGATGTCACGCTGAAAATGCCGGCCTTTGAATGGGTTCATGTGCAGCTCCATCAGCAAAAGGGGATGATAAGTTTATCACCACCGACTATTTGCAACAGTGCCATGCGAACTGCATCACGCTTAAATTCATCACTATGCTTTAATGACATATATGGTCTCCTTGATAACAAATAATGCTCTCAAAAAGACCGGAACGAAACCGAGGCAAGTCCACTACGTAAGTCCGAGAACATGCTTTCCATGGTCTCTGAGCTCGCCTTTGGGACCGACATATCGGTAGAGAGTGACGCGCTCGATGCCGAGTTCCTTGCAGAGATCGGAAACTGAAGTATCGCGCTGGGCCATGGCGGCTTGCGCGAGACGCACCTGAGCTTTGGTGAGCGCGAATTTTCGTCCGCCCTTGCGACCGCGCGCTCTCGCGGAGGCGAGACCCGCCATGGTGCGCTCTCGGATCAGATCCCGCTCGAACTCGGCCAAGGTGGCGAAGATTCCGAACACCATGCGACCGGACGCAGTCGTGGTGTCGATCTGAGCGCCCTTTCCAGTCAGAACCCGCAGGCCGATCTTGCGGTCTGACAGCTCCTTCACCGTGTTGACCAGATGGGCAAGCGATCGTCCGAGGCGATCGAGCTTCCAGACCACCAGCACATCGCCGTCACGCAATGACTTGAGGCAGGCAGTCAAGCCAGGGCGATCATCACGACCGCCGGAAGCAAGATCATCATAGATATTGTCCCGTTCGACACCTGCGGCGCGCAAGGCGTCGTGCTGCAGGTCGAGAGACTGCGAGCCATCGGCTTTGGAGACGCGGGCATATCCGATCAGCATGTATCACAAACGTTGGTTTGAGGCGGCGCTTCGGCCACGATTGCATTGACCTCTGGAAATGTATCTCAACCAGCTTCATAAACAAAGCGTCTTGAACGCTATCAGATTTTGAAAAAGGAACATGTATGCCGCGTCGCGTCACTCTAACCGATCGGCAGAAAGACGCGCTGTTGCGCTTGCCGACTTCACAGACGGATTTGCTCAAGCACTATACGCTGAGTGATGAAGACCTTGGGCATATCAGGCTGCGTCGGCGCGCTCACAACAGGTTCGGCTTCGCCCTGCAATTGTGTGTCCTGCGCTATCCCGGCCGGGTGCTGGCTCCAGGCGAACTGATCCCTGCAGAGGTCATCGAATTTATCGGAGCGCAGCTTGGCCTGGGTGCCGACGATCTCGTAGACTATGCTGCCCGCGAGGAAACACGGCACGAGCATCTTGCCGAGTTACGGGGGCTCTACGGCTTCCGCACCTTCTCCGGACGTGGTGCGAGCGAGCTGAAGGAATGGTTGTTCCGAGAAGCCGAGATGGCGGTGTCGAACGAGGATATCGCCCGTCGCTTCGTAGCCGAGTGCCGACGCACCCGCACTGTCCTTCCCGCGACATCCACGATCGAGCGGCTTTGTGCCGCGGCTCTCGTCGATGCCGAGCGACGCATCGAGACGAGGATCGCCAGTCGGCTGCCTATGTCGATCCGAGAACAGTTGCTGGCATTGCTCGAGGAGACGGCTGATGATCGGGTGACCCGTTTTGTGTGGCTGCGCCAGTTCGAGCCTGGCTCGAACTCTTCGTCGGCCAACCGGCTGCTCGACCGGCTCGAATATCTGCAACGCATCGATCTCCCCGAGGATCTGCTTGCCGGCGTTCCTGCCCATCGGGTGACTCGTCTGCGCAGGCAGGGTGAACGGTATTATGCCGACGGCATGCGCGATCTCCCGGAGGACAGGCGGCTTGCGATCTTGGCTGTTTGCGTCTCGGAATGGCAGGCGATGTTGGCCGACGCAGTGGTCGAAACCCACGACCGGATCGTCGGCCGTCTCTACCGTGCTTCGGAGCGTATTTGCCATGCAAAGGTCGCAGACGAAGCGGGGGTGGTGCGTGACACCCTGAAATCCTTCGCCGAGATCGGGGGCGCCCTGGTCGATGCACAGGATGATGGCCAGCCGCTGGGCGATGTCATCGCGAGTGGGTCAGGGTGGGACGGCTTAAAAACCCTTGTTGCAATGGCAACCAGGCTGACCGCCACCATGGCCGACGATCCGCTCAATCATGTGCTCGACGGTTATCACCGCTTCCGCCGATACGCTCCACGCATGTTGCGCCTGCTCGATCTGCGAGCTGCGCCCGTTGCACTGCCGCTTCTGGAAGCGGTGACGGCCCTTCGTACCGGTTTGAACGATGCCGCGATGACCAGCTTCTTGCGGCCCAGCTCGAAATGGCATCGCCACCTTCGGGCCCAGAGGGCTGGCGACGCTCGCCTATGGGAGATCGCGGTGCTGTTCCATCTGCGCGATGCGTTCCGCTCCGGAGATGTCTGGCTTACTAGGTCCCGGCGCTATGGCGATCTGAAACACGCACTCGTTCCGGCACAATCCATCGCGGAAGGCGGTCGTCTCGCTGTGCCATTGCGGCCGGAGGAATGGCTGGCAGACCGGCAAGCTCGCCTCGACATGCGGTTGCGCGAGCTTGGCCGTGCCGCTCGCGCAGGCACGATCCCGGGCGGGTCGATTGAAAACGGCGTTCTGCATATCGAGAAACTCGAAGCCGCCGCGCCGACAGGCGCCGAAGATCTGGTGCTCGATCTCTACAAGCAGATCCCGCCCACGCGCATCACCGATCTCCTGCTGGAGGTGGATGCGGCGACCGGCTTCACCGAAGCGTTCACCCATCTGCGCACAGGAGCACCCTGCGCTGACCGGATCGGGCTAATGAACGTTATCTTGGCGGAAGGGATCAACCTCGGCTTGCGCAAAATGGCGGATGCGACAAACACCCACACCTTCTGGGAATTGATCCGCATTGGACGGTGGCATGTCGAGGGCGAAGCCTATGACCGGGCGCTGGCCATGGTGGTCGAGGCACAGGCAGCGTTACCCATGGCCCGGTTCTGGGGCATGGGCACGTCGGCTTCGAGCGACGGACAGTTCTTCGTCGCTACAGAGCAAGGTGAGGCCATGAACCTGGTCAACGCGAAATATGGCAATACCCCGGGCCTGAAAGCCTATAGCCACGTCTCCGACCAATATGCGCCGTTCGCAACCCAGGTGATTCCTGCAACGGCAAGCGAAGCGCCTTACATCCTCGATGGCCTGCTGATGAACGATGCTGGACGCCATATCCGCGAGCAGTTCACCGACACGGGCGGCTTCACCGATCACGTCTTTGCCGCATGTGCCATTCTCGGCTACCGGTTCGCTCCGCGCATCCGCGACCTGCCATCCAAACGGCTCTACGCGTTCAATCCGTCGGCCGCCCCGGCGCACCTGCGAGCGTTGATCGGCGGAAAGGTCAACCAAGCCATGATCGAGCGCAATTGGCCCGACATCCTGCGCATCGCCGCCACCATTGCTGCCGGGACCGTCGCGCCAAGCCAGATTCTGCGGAAACTCGCCTCCTATCCGCGGCAGAACGAGCTCGCGACAGCCCTGCGGGAAGTCGGTCGCGTCGAGCGCACCCTGTTCATGATCGACTGGATTCTGGATGCCGAACTCCAACGGCGTGCCCAGATCGGGCTCAACAAAGGCGAAGCTCATCATGCGCTGAAGCGGGCAATCAGCTTCCACCGCCGCGGTGAAATCCGCGACCGTTCCGCCGAAGGCCAGCATTACCGCATCGCCGGCATGAATCTGCTCGCCGCCATCATCATCTTCTGGAACACCATGAAGCTCGGCGAGGTCGTTGCAAACCAGAAACGCGATGGAAAGCTGCTATCGCCCGATCTCTTGGCCCATGTTTCGCCGCTCGGATGGGAACACATCAATCTCACCGGAGAATATCGCTGGCCAAAGCCTTAGCGTAGGATTCCGCCCCCTCCCGCAAACGACCCCTATAGGTTGGGCACTATGAGTAAGATACAATCAAATCGCCAGTCAGATGGCTAATTTCATTTTGACCAAAGCGGGCTATTTCAAGCGTTATCGCTGAGACGAGGCTTCAATGACAAGTACACTTGACCCATCACACAAGCAAATTGAAATGTGGCGCAGAGCTACCGGTTCCGAAGGTGGACTCAACGAATACCGCAACTGGGTTCTGGAAAATAGTATGAGATTTACAGCATACGGTATCCATACCGTTATCGTCGAAGGTGAGGCGAAGCATATAACAGCGCTTGATGATGTTACCCTCTGTAACGAGTGGGCGAAGCTTAAAAGAGAAAACAATAGGCTTTACGCAGCAAATGAAAAAATTTGCTCTGGCTGGCGTGGTTTTGTGTTGCGTTTGTTAGGAATAACACTGTCATGCAGAAAACCGGTCATCTTACTGGGGGCAGACGCGAAGAATCAAAATGATGCCGTGAAAGGGGCTGATTTGTAATTTTCAGGCGAGCCCACCGTTCTTAGAAAGCTGTTCTATGGGTATGTAAGGAAGATAATGTTCTCTGAACGCTCAGTACACTTAATCACTTCCTGTACAAAGGGCAAGAATCATCAGGGCCACGTCTGGCCGACATTGGACATAGATCCAAAACAAACCCCGGACGACGCAGCATATGCCTGGAGTAACATTGTAGACGACGCCAGAAGTAATCAGGCGGTACCGGCATTGTCCTTGTATTCAGGTAATCACTGGTCTACGGCAAAGGAAATTTTAAACTCAACCAGAAATCTGGAGTTGTGGATAATCTCTGCCGGGATGGGGTTTTTAAATAGTCGAGATCGGGTGCCCTCTTACGAGGCGACATTTCATCAAGTACCATTCAGGCATGATCTCTGGTGGAAAGCCATCACAAAATCACTAGGAAAGCATAACCGTTGCGCAACTATAAGCCAGTTAATGCAGTCCAGTCCGAATGATGAATATTTGATTGCGGCTTCGCCTGTTTATATTGCTGCTGTCCAGAATGACATCCTGAAGGGCATTGAGAGTTTGACTCATCCTCTTACGCAACTAACGATCGTGACATCAGGGGCATATGCTGGCCCACTTGAAGAATACTTAATTAAGAGTTCTTCTAGGATGATGAAAGAGCTAGGGAAGGTGCGAACAAGTTCCTGATATGAGATCATCATATTCATCCGGAGCGCATCCCAGAGGGACATCATGAGCCATTAACTCACCTTCGCCGATAGTGAATTCAGCACTAAGCGCCGTCAGACCCGAAAAGAGATTTTCCTCTCCCGCATGGAGCAGATTCTGCCATGGCAGAATATGACCGCTGTCATCGAGCCGTTTTATCCCAAGGCGGGCAATGGCCGACGGCCCTATCCGCTGGAGACCATGCTGCGTATTCACTGCATGCAGCATTGGTACAACCTGAGCGACGGTGCCATGGAAGATGCCCTGTACGAAATCGCCTCCATGCGCCTGTTTGCCCGATTATCCCTGGATAGCGCCCTGCCGGATCGCACCACCATCATGAATTTCCGCCACCTGCTCGAGCAGCATCAACTGGCCCGTCAATTGTTCAAGACCATCAATCGCTGGCTGGCCGAAGCAGGCGTCATGATGACCCAAGGCACTTTGGTGGATGCCACCATCATTGAGGCACCCAGCTCGACCAAGAACAAAGAGCAGCAACGCGATCCGGAGATGCATCAGACCAAGAAAGGCAATCAGTGGCACTTTGGCATGAAGGCCCACATTGGTGTCGATGCCAAGAGTGGCCTGACCCACAGCCTGGTCACCACCGCGGCCAACGAGCATGACCTCAATCAGCCGGGTAATCTGCTTCATGGAGAGGAGCAATTTGTCTCAGCCGATGCCGGCTACCAAGGAGCGCCACAGCGCGAGGAGCTGGCCGAGGTGGATGTGGACTGGCTGATCGCCGAGCGTCCCGGCA
>NZ_JAOWHD010000031.1:0-6213 GCF_030332785.1 Citrobacter sp. Cpo069 | reverse complement strand
GGCTTTGTTGAATAAATCGAACTTTTGCTGAGTTGAAGGATCAGATCACGCATCTTCCCGACAACGCAGACCGTTCCGTGGCAAAGCAAAAGTTCAAAATCACCAACTGGCCCACCTACAATAAAGCCCTCATCAACCGTGGCTCCATAACTTTCTGGCTGGATGATGAAGCTATTCAGGCCTGGTATGAGTCAGCAACACCTTCTTCACGAGGCAGACCTCAGCGCTATTCTGACCTTGCCATCACGACTGTGCTGGTCATTAAACGCGTATTCAGGCTGACCCTGCGCGCTGCGCAGGGCTTTATTGATTCCATTTTTTCTCTGATGAACGTTCCGCTACGCTGCCCGGATTACAGCTGTGTCAGCAGGCGGGCAAAGTCGGTTAATGTCAGTTTCAAAACGTCCACCCGGGGTGAAATCGCACACCTGGTAATTGATTCCACCGGGCTGAAGGTCTTCGGTGAAGGCGAGTGGAAAGTCAAAAAGCATGGCCAGGAACGCCGCCGTATCTGGCGTAAGCTGCATCTCGCCGTTGACAGTAAAACACATGAAATCATCTGCGCTGACCTGTCGCTGAACAATGTTACGGACTCAGAGGCCTTCCCCGGGTTAATCCGGCAAACCCACCGGAAAATCAGGTCAGCCGCCGCCGATGGCGCTTACGATACCCGGCTATGTCACGATGAACTGCGGCGTAAGAAAATCAGCGCGCTTATCCCTCCCCGAAAAGGTGCGGGTTACTGGCCCGGTGAATATGCAGACCGTAACCGTGCAGTGGCTAATCAGCGAATGACCGGGAGTAATGCGCGGTGGAAATGGACAACAGATTACAACCGTCGCTCGATAGCGGAAACGGCGATGTACCGGGTAAAACAGCTGTTCGGGGGTTCACTGACGCTGCGTGACTACGATGGTCAGGTTGCGGAGGCTATGGCCCTGGTACGAGCGCTGAACAAAATGACGAAAGCAGGTATGCCTGAAAGCGTGCGTATTGCCTGAAAACACAACCCGCTACGGGGGAGACTTACCCGAAATCTGATTTATTCAACAAAGCCCGTTCCATCGTATGTATGGCCACAACACGACGTTATATCGATTACCGCGATCCCTGGGAAAATCATGTCCGCAATGACAGGAACCGGGTTGTATTCCTTCTGGTCCGGGACGGTCAAAATATTCATCAGGTTTACTCTTCGGTAGAAAGCCATCTTGGGGCTTCGCAGCTATTCCCTTCCGCCAGCGAACAGGAAGCACATTTCCAGGGGATTGATGGCAGCACCATAAAGTTTGAGGACGTCAGTTATACCGACCGACTGAAGCAGCATGATCTTATGGCACTTCACTACCGTCGTTTCCTGATCCTTATCTGCGGCCTCGATCACCGGCTCAAACTATTTGGTGATTTCTATGATACCAATACCCCTTACAGTTTTCTGAGCCTTGAGTTCCAGGAACGGTACTTCCAATTTCTGCACGACAAAGACGGTTCTGGCCTTTTGGGTATGGCTGAGACACGGCCGTCTCTGCAAAGTTATCTTGAACAGGCAAACTCATGCCTTCAGTCCGGATCCCGGGTAATGTGCAACTGGGATTCGTTGATGAACCCAGTGACAGCACCAGGAGCAGTTCAGGAAGACAACAGCTACTCTGGCTATAAATGGCTTGGGAGAACCCATAAAAACTATGAGCCGGTTATTGCATTCCGTCAGGGAGACGATATCTGTGTCAACGCAACAGTAAACAGATACTCAACGGATCGAGATTTCAATTGTAAGGTGAATTTGTCTTTATTTAAGGAGTCCAGCAGGAATGATGCTGAACTGGGTTTCCTGTGCATGGATACCATTAAAGCGGAGGAGCTCGAATGGTACATTCACAGACGTAAATTCAGGTCTAATCACCTGTTTTACATTCGCTTCTTCAAGATGGCTTTAAATTATATTCGTGCCGAGCGTGAGGCAGAAGAACCTTACCGGCAGATGCTGAGCCAGGCTCTGGCCGATGGAAATATTGGCCAGCCTAATCTGAGATCAGAGTTGATAGATCGATGCATTGTAGCCTGGCGAGCTGATAACAGGGGGGCGACGCTGGAAGCTGCCATGAGTACAGAGAAGGGCTCCAAAGAGCTCCTGAACCAGCTCTATATGCTCGCTGATGTGGGGCTCAAACATCTTCCCGGGGTTCGTAATTTTATTAGCAGCAAAGGCTATGAGCTGGTCAGGTTATCGGTAAATGCTTCAGGGAAACTTGTTGCATATGCCGCACCAGCAAATTTTGAATGCGACAACCGGATGGAAGGGCATGCCTGGGTTCATCGAATGGTACTTGCTACATCCCGAAATGTCTTAAACGTCACTCATCAACGTTTTGCGAAAATGAAACACTTCTTACCAGCTGAAAACACCCTGTTCGAAGATGAACAGCTGGTGGCCACATGGTCGGGCAAAAAGACTGCTTTCAAAAGCTTCGAAGAGAAGCAGCGTTATTTTGATACATGCTCCCGTGGCGCTCAGGCTCTTAAGCAGTTTTTAAAGCTGAACGATCCGGTGATTTACACCAATCTGCTTGGCCAGTGGATTGAGGCCTATGAAAGTATCAATGAAACCAGTGAGTACGTACAGCAAGTAAGCCTAATGGCTCCTGTTGCGGTCAAGAGCGAAAAAGGTAAAGCCAGCCTCATCTATATTGGCACTAAAGACCTGGCCGACTGGTTTTATCAGAAAGCGCCGACACCCGAGTTGCAGGCGCTGTTCCTTGAGGAATACCTGTCCAAATTTGAAAATAAAGAGGTCAATAAAGAAAAGCTACTTTCACGCAGAAATACCGCTCTGTCTCTCAGTTTTTACACCATGGACAACGGGGAAGTACCAGATGAAATCCTCGTCACCAAATCAGTTGATAATGCCAGACGGTGGTATTCAGGAATGTTCACAAGCATGCCAACGATGTTAAATGACCAGTGGTCCTGCCATGTTGCGCATTTTTCCCGTAACGGAAAACTCTATTTGACGCCTGATCTGGTCACTGATGAAGGGGAACCTGGTTTTGATGAAATACTCGGGTATCCGCGCCCGGAGGGGCTGGTACCGGTAACCGTGTGTGAGTTTGAAATTGACCACTTTAACCGACGTGGCATTGATGCGAATGGTGATAAGGTGAATATTACACAGTGGGTCGATATTTATCAGGGTGAGCGTGAGGTTACGGAACTGCTGGGGCCTATTTCTGAAGAAGGGGTGAACATCAAAACCTACAGGATGGACACTCTTGAGCAGGCGATGAAAAACATCTCCCGGGGCTCGACGCGCCTCAGACCGTCAACGGAGAATAGCGAGTGGCAACAGCCAGCAGAAGGTGTGAGCCGCTATGTACTTCGGTCATGGTAAAACGCGGGGGCAGGTGCCATCAAAACATCAAACAAAAAGCCATTACAGGCTCAAAGACCCCTTATCGCTCAAATTTGAAAGAGATAAGGCTTTATGATGGCAACGAGGATTATCACCCATCTCGCCGGAGTAACTGGCATAAAAATTGTTTAATCTTTATGCCAGCGCTTCGGCATTTGCTGGCAAGGAGACAGTGTTGAAAGACCATATCGTACCCCCACGAAAAACTAGCGCGAGTTTATCTTATCAACTCAAACGTATTGGGCGCATGCTCCTTCTTTTACTGAGCTTGGCTTTTATAGTTTACGGATTCGTACTGGCTTTCCATCCGCCGCTAACAACCTGGCTACTTCAACCCGGTGGACACTTTGCCCCAGATGACCGATTCATACTGGTTAGTGTTAAGGTTCAGTTTACAACCGGAATAATGGGGCTAATTGTTTGGCGCTTATGGTAAAAGTGGCAAGCAATGATGGGAGAAGGATAACGTTGCTCAGCTCAATCCGGTTTACTGATTGCTTAAATAGAAGGCAGTCATGCCTACATCAGAAAGGAGAAGCATAGATGGTAGAAGCACGTTATCAAGGCAAGCCTGTTAGCAGTCTTCCTGAAGAAGCTTTTGCTGAAGGGTTATCGCGATCCGGTTTAAGCCCCGTTCTGCTACTGGCATCCCCGACCACAGTACCCGTTACCACGGATGAGCGCTGGTGGCTCGCAAAGGAAAACGTGTCAGGACATTACGGCAGGATTTTTTATGCTGCGGTGCGGGAGTTGGTCATAAGGTCGGATATCATCTCAGTAGTGAGAAGTATTGCAGATGAGAATTTCACGTCCGAACATATGGGGTACTTCGAGCGACTTACCTCTGATGAAAAAGAAGTCGTGTTTAGTGATTACCTGCGCACTCTCGCTGAAGGCGGTCTTACCTGCACTGAGAAGAATCTCGTCAAACTGACGCAAGATTTATACCCGATTGATGCAACTCCTGACAACATTAGAAAGCTATCCACGGACAGGGATGCACTGAACGAACTACACATCGATGGTATGGTACTTTTTATTACCGGCCCTGCGCTTTGATTATGGAGATAATACATGCGGTGTTATCCCTGTTAAGGGTTAAGGTAACATTCTTCTAGAATTACAGAAAAATAGAGGTCTAACATGATAGTAAATAAAAACAGGTTTATGCATAAAAACGGGAAAAGGTTTAAGTCCATCGGAAGGTATTTAAGATTTTGGCAAGCAGTAGCGTCCTCTGGTTTACCCATGGACATGGTAATACGGGAAAAACCATATCAACTTATGGTCGCTTTGATTGCTTTATATACGGCCATCCCTGTTGTTACAATAGTAATTTTATCTGGTCAGCAATCGCATAAGTTGGAACTAATTGCTGTGCATTTCAGTACAATTATCACGATGGTGTTTGTTTTGCGTCGAAAGATGGGGAAACGTTGGCTGGATTTATTTGAAGAAAAATTAGCCATTTATAAACCTAATGATAAACTCGCGCTTAGCGAATTACACGAAAGCATACGTGAGAAAAATGGGCTAGACTTGCAGGATTTACAAGATTGGTACTGGAAAGAGAAGATGACATATGAGTATCACAAAGAACGTAAAACAACTATAAGCTATCAAAAATTCAAGTAGCGTTTTAAAATGACAGGGGAGGGCTATTGTGATTTATTAAGTCGGCAAGGTTATTAGGTAGGGGTGTTCAATATGATAAATTCTTCGAGTGAGGTTATTTCAAGAGTTGTTCTGGGCCTTTGAGATAGCTAATTATCATTACAGACTTTATCGAAAGGTATGAATTATGAACATTACCGACAAAGAACTTAGCTCAAATACAGTGAGACAGTATGGATGGAACTTAGGAGAGTTCAATCACTCAACGCCTTTTACATCTCATTTTATTTATATCACCGACTATCATAAAGATAATACATGGATGATTTCACTTTCGCAGGAGGATTTTAATACAACCAAAATTTTAACATCGTTAAGTCTAGGGAAGGTGCGAACAAGTTCCTGATATGAGATCATCATATTCATCCGGAGCGCATCCCAGAGGGACATCATGAGCCATTAACTCACCTTCGCCGATAGTGAATTCAGCACTAAGCGCCGTCAGACCCGAAAAGAGATTTTCCTCTCCCGCATGGAGCAGATTCTGCCATGGCAGAATATGACCGCTGTCATCGAGCCGTTTTATCCCAAGGCGGGCAATGGCCGACGGCCCTATCCGCTGGAGACCATGCTGCGTATTCACTGCATGCAGCATTGGTACAACCTGAGCGACGGTGCCATGGAAGATGCCCTGTACGAAATCGCCTCCATGCGCCTGTTTGCCCGATTATCCCTGGATAGCGCCCTGCCGGATCGCACCACCATCATGAATTTCCGCCACCTGCTCGAGCAGCATCAACTGGCCCGTCAATTGTTCAAGACCATCAATCGCTGGCTGGCCGAAGCAGGCGTCATGATGACCCAAGGCACTTTGGTGGATGCCACCATCATTGAGGCACCCAGCTCGACCAAGAACAAAGAGCAGCAACGCGATCCGGAGATGCATCAGACCAAGAAAGGCAATCAGTGGCACTTTGGCATGAAGGCCCACATTGGTGTCGATGCCAAGAGTGGCCTGACCCACAGCCTGGTCACCACCGCGGCCAACGAGCATGACCTCAATCAGCCGGGTAATCTGCTTCATGGAGAGGAGCAATTTGTCTCAGCCGATGCCGGCTACCAAGGAGCGCCACAGCGCGAGGAGCTGGCCGAGGTGGATGTGGACTGGCTGATCGCCGAGCGTCCCGGCA
>NZ_JAOWHD010000030.1:0-124913 GCF_030332785.1 Citrobacter sp. Cpo069 | reverse complement strand
TGAATCGAAAGAAACATCTTCGGGTTGTGAGGTTAAGCGACTAAGCGTACACGGTGGATGCCCTGGCAGTCAGAGGCGATGAAGGACGTGCTAATCTGCGATAAGCGTCGGTAAGGTGATATGAACCGTTATAACCGGCGATTTCCGAATGGGGAAACCCAGTGTGTTTCGACACACTATCATTACGTGAATACATAGCGTAATGAAGCGAACCGGGGGAACTGAAACATCTAAGTACCCCGAGGAAAAGAAATCAACCGAGATTCCCCCAGTAGCGGCGAGCGAACGGGGAGCAGCCCAGAGTCTGAATCAGCATGTGTGTTAGTGGAAGCGTCTGGAAAGTCGCACGATACAGGGTGAAAGTCCCGTACACAAAAGTGCATGTGTTGTGAACTCGAAGAGTAGGGCGGGACACGTGGTATCCTGTCTGAATATGGGGGGACCATCCTCCAAGGCTAAATACTCCTGACTGACCGATAGTGAACCAGTACCGTGAGGGAAAGGCGAAAAGAACCCCGGCGAGGGGAGTGAAAAAGAACCTGAAACCGTGTACGTACAAGCAGTGGGAGCACCCTTTGGGGTGTGACTGCGTACCTTTTGTATAATGGGTCAGCGACTTATATTCTGTAGCAAGGTTAACCGAATAGGGGAGCCGAAGGGAAACCGAGTCTTAACTGGGCGTTAAGTTGCAGGGTATAGACCCGAAACCCGGTGATCTAGCCATGGGCAGGTTGAAGGTTGGGTAACACTAACTGGAGGACCGAACCGACTAATGTTGAAAAATTAGCGGATGACTTGTGGCTGGGGGTGAAAGGCCAATCAAACCGGGAGATAGCTGGTTCTCCCCGAAAGCTATTTAGGTAGCGCCTCGTGAACTCATCTTCGGGGGTAGAGCACTGTTTCGGCTAGGGGGTCATCCCGACTTACCAACCCGATGCAAACTGCGAATACCGAAGAATGTTATCACGGGAGACACACGGCGGGTGCTAACGTCCGTCGTGAAGAGGGAAACAACCCAGACCGCCAGCTAAGGTCCCAAAGTCATGGTTAAGTGGGAAACGATGTGGGAAGGCACAGACAGCCAGGATGTTGGCTTAGAAGCAGCCATCATTTAAAGAAAGCGTAATAGCTCACTGGTCGAGTCGGCCTGCGCGGAAGATGTAACGGGGCTAAACCATGCACCGAAGCTGCGGCAGCGACACTATGTGTTGTTGGGTAGGGGAGCGTTCTGTAAGCCGTTGAAGGTGTGTCGTGAGGCATGCTGGAGGTATCAGAAGTGCGAATGCTGACATAAGTAACGATAATGCGGGTGAAAAACCCGCACGCCGGAAGACCAAGGGTTCCTGTCCAACGTTAATCGGGGCAGGGTGAGTCGACCCCTAAGGCGAGGCCGAAAGGCGTAGTCGATGGGAAACAGGTTAATATTCCTGTACTTGGTGTTACTGCGAAGGGGGGACGGAGAAGGCTATGTTAGCCGGGCGACGGTTGTCCCGGTTTAAGCATGTAGGCGGAGGTTCCAGGTAAATCCGGTACCTTATTAACGCTGAGGTGTGATGACGAGGCACTACGGTGCTGAAGTAACAAATGCCCTGCTTCCAGGAAAAGCCTCTAAGCATCAGGTAACACGAAATCGTACCCCAAACCGACACAGGTGGTCAGGTAGAGAATACCAAGGCGCTTGAGAGAACTCGGGTGAAGGAACTAGGCAAAATGGTGCCGTAACTTCGGGAGAAGGCACGCTGATATGTAGGTGAAGTGATTTACTCATGGAGCTGAAATCAGTCGAAGATACCAGCTGGCTGCAACTGTTTATTAAAAACACAGCACTGTGCAAACACGAAAGTGGACGTATACGGTGTGACGCCTGCCCGGTGCCGGAAGGTTAATTGATGGGGTTATCCGTAAGGAGAAGCTCTTGATCGAAGCCCCGGTAAACGGCGGCCGTAACTATAACGGTCCTAAGGTAGCGAAATTCCTTGTCGGGTAAGTTCCGACCTGCACGAATGGCGTAATGATGGCCAGGCTGTCTCCACCCGAGACTCAGTGAAATTGAACTCGCTGTGAAGATGCAGTGTACCCGCGGCAAGACGGAAAGACCCCGTGAACCTTTACTATAGCTTGACACTGAACACTGGTCCTTGATGTGTAGGATAGGTGGGAGGCTTTGAAGTGTGGACGCCAGTCTGCATGGAGCCATCCTTGAAATACCACCCTTTAATGGCTGGTGTTCTAACGTAGACCCGTTACCCGGGTTGCGGACAGTGTCTGGTGGGTAGTTTGACTGGGGCGGTCTCCTCCTAAAGAGTAACGGAGGAGCACGAAGGTTAGCTAATCCTGGTCGGACATCAGGAGGTTAGTGCAAAGGCATAAGCTAGCTTGACTGCGAGAGTGACGGCTCGAGCAGGTGCGAAAGCAGGTCTTAGTGATCCGGTGGTTCTGAATGGAAGGGCCATCGCTCAACGGATAAAAGGTACTCCGGGGATAACAGGCTGATACCGCCCAAGAGTTCATATCGACGGCGGTGTTTGGCACCTCGATGTCGGCTCATCACATCCTGGGGCTGAAGTAGGTCCCAAGGGTATGGCTGTTCGCCATTTAAAGTGGTACGCGAGCTGGGTTTAGAACGTCGTGAGACAGTTCGGTCCCTATCTGCCGTGGGCGCTGGAGAATTGAGGGGGGCTGCTCCTAGTACGAGAGGACCGGAGTGGACGCATCACTGGTGTTCGGGTTGTCATGCCAATGGCATTGCCCGGTAGCTAAATGCGGAAGAGATAAGTGCTGAAAGCATCTAAGCACGAAACTTGCCCCGAGATGAGTTCTCCCTGACCCTTTAAGGGTCCTGAAGGAACGTTGAAGACGACGACGTTGATAGGTCGGGTGTGTAAGTGTAGCGATACATTGAGCTAACCGATACTAATGAACCGTGAGGCTTAACCTTACAACGCCGAAGATGTTTTGGCGAAAGACAGACACAAGATTCAGTTTGATTACAGATTACATCGACATGCCCAGGAGGTGTGTTGATAAACAGAATTTGCCTGGCGGCTGTAGCGCGGTGGTCCCACCTGACCCCATGCCGAACTCAGAAGTGAAACGCCGTAGCGCCGATGGTAGTGTGGGGTCTCCCCATGCGAGAGTAGGGAACTGCCAGGCATTAATTAAAGTGAAGAAGCCCATCCTGACGGATGGGCTTTTTTGCGTCTGTGCGGGATGAAAACCGCCGGATGCGGCGTGCCGCCTTATCCGGCCTACAAAAGCCCGTCAGTGAATGCGTTTCAGTAGACCTGATAAGCGCAGCGCATCAGGCACATCACAACACCACGGTTACCATCTTATCCATTGCGTAACAAAATCAGCAATTTGCTGTATGTCGTTGATGTCTAACAATGGAACATCCACCGCCAGCGGAACATCACTGGCAACCGCGATAACATATTCGTCTATCGCCAATTCTTCAGGACGATGCCCGCAACCGTCGCGAAAAAGCACGATCTTAGCGACAGGTTCATGCTTAAACCCTTCAACCAGCACTAGATCCAACGTCGCTGCATCCATCCGGCTTACCAGATACGCTAAATCCAGTTCGGGCTCTTCCGGTGTTTCTACCATTAATGCCCAACGTTGCTGGCTGGCGACCAGCGTTTGTGCTGCACCGGCTTTGCGCAGTTCATAGCTATCTTTACCGGGCTTGTCGACATCCATATTGTGATGAGTATGTTTAATCAATCCGGGACGTATACCTCTGGCACGTAGTTCCGGGATCAACTTTTTGAGCAGCGTGGTTTTTCCCGTGCCGCTCCATGCCGCAATGGCGAGTAATGGGATCATGATTTTTCCTGCCATTTTGCGAGCTCTTCGGGGGTGTTCACGTTTACGAACGCATCTTTATGATCGCTGAAATCGACAGCATGACCGCCAGCCAGACGCATAAAGACCATAACGCGTCGTTCACCGGACTGAAGATAATCCTGCAGCAAAGGCTGCATAGAGCGGTGCATCAGCGCAATGGTTGGGTGATCTCTTTCCCCATCATGCACCCAGACAACGGGTGCAGCTTTACGTTGCTCTTTTAAACGAGCGACCAGATCGTGAGGAATATAGGGCATATCGCACGGGCAAAACAGAAACCACTCCCCCGTTTGCTGCAGGAATACCGATAGCATCCCGGCCAGTGGGCCAGGGAAATCGGCCAAGGAATCGGGAATAACTTTCAGGCCGCTTTGCTGGTATATATCCCGGTGGCGATTGGCATTAACCACCACGGTTTCGACCTGCAAAGCGAGAATGTCGGCCACATGCCGCCAAAGAGGTTTACCGTCCAGTTCAAGCAGACCTTTATCGGTTCCACCCATCCGTCTGGCCTTACCGCCGGCCAGCACAACCCCTGTTATTGCACTATCCAGAATCACTGATATCGCCTCTTTTAATGTGGGATTGACCCTGCTAACGTATCTGTATTGAGCCTAAGGAGCACAACCATGAAATGTAAACGTCTGAATGAAGTTATTGAACTCCTCCAGCCAGCCTGGCAGAAGGAACCCGATCTTAACCTGATGCAATTTTTGCAGAAACTGGCGCAAGAGTCAGGTTTTGACGGCGAACTGGCGGATTTAACTGATGACATTCTGATCTATCACCTGAAAATGCGAGACTCAGCGAAGGATGCTGTCATCCCAGGTATTCAGAAAGATTATGAAGAAGATTTTAAAACCGCACTACTCCGCGCTCGTGGCGTAATTAAAGAGTAAAAGCTTGTAATCGCCGCCACCGAAAGCGCTGCGAAATGATATCCTGAATCATTCGTAGTATTTTCCGGATGATGGGATGAACGACAACGCTTTTAATTTCCAGACGCTACACCCGGATACCATCATGGATGCACTGTTTGAGCAGGGGATCCGGGTGGACTCCGGGCTTACCCCGCTTAACAGCTATGAAAACCGTGTCTATCAATTCCAGGACGAAGACCGTCGACGCTTTGTTGTTAAGTTTTATCGCCCTGAACGCTGGTCTGTCGATCAGATCCAGGAAGAGCACCAGTTTGCTCTGGAACTGGTAAGCGATGAAGTCCCGGTAGCTGCGCCGTTGGTACTGAACGGCCAAACGCTGTTAAGCCATCAGGGTTTCCATTTTGCGATCTTCCCCAGCGTCGGTGGACGACAGTTTGAAGCCGACAACATCGATCAGATGGAGGCGGTGGGGCGCTATCTCGGGCGTATGCACCAGACCGGATGCAAGCGTACTTTTACCTTCCGACCTACGATTGGCCTTGAAGAATACCTGACTGAACCGCGTAAAGTTTTTGAACACGCACAGCTTATCCCATCAGGGCAAAAAGCGGCTTTCCTGAAGGCAACGGATGCGCTTATCGCGGTGGTTACCGATCGCTGGCATACGCGTTTTACTACGTTACGCCTGCACGGTGATTGTCATGCCGGTAATATTCTGTGGCGCGATGGCCCGATGTTTGTCGATTTAGATGATGCCCGCAATGGTCCGGCTATTCAGGATTTATGGATGCTCCTCAATGGTGATAAAGCTGAACAACGCATGCAGCTAGAAACCATTATCGAGGCTTATGAAGAGTTTAGTGAGTTCGATATCTCTGAAATCGGACTGATAGAACCTTTACGCGCTATGCGTTTAGTTTATTATCTTGCCTGGCTGATTCGACGTTGGGCTGACCCTGCGTTCCCAAAAAACTTCCCGTGGTTAACCGGGGAAGATTACTGGCATCGTCAGACCGCGACCTTTATTGAGCAGGCAAAAATTCTGCAAGAGCCCCCCTTACAATTAACGCCAATGTATTAATCGGAGAAACTTGAACATGAAAAAAATATGGCTGGCGCTGGCTGGTATGGTCTTAGCTTTTAGCGCATCTGCAGCGCAGTTCCAGGATGGTAAACAATACATCACCCTGGAGAAGCCTGTTGCGGGTGAACCGCAAGTGTTGGAGTTCTTCTCCTTCTACTGCCCGCACTGCTATCAGTTTGAAGAAGTGCTTCATGTATCTGATAACGTGAAGAAAAAACTGCCGGAAGGTACTAAGATGACCAAATACCACGTCGAGTTTCTCGGGCCTTTGGGCAAAGATCTGACGCAGGCATGGGCGGTTGCAATGGCGCTGGGCGTTGAAGATCAGGTCACTGTTCCGCTGTTTGAAGGGGTTCAGAAAACCCAGACCGTTCAGTCTGTTGCTGATATCCGTAAAGTGTTTGTCGATGCGGGTATTAAAGGCGAAGACTATGATGCGGCATGGAACAGCTTCGTAGTGAAATCTCTCGTGGCACAGCAGGAAAAAGCAGCGGCTGATTTACAGCTGCAGGGCGTTCCGGCGATGTTCGTGAATGGCAAATATCAGGTCAACCCGCAGGGCATGGATACCAGCAGCATGGATATCTTTGTACAACAGTATGCGGATACCGTGAAATACCTGGTCGGTCAGAAGTAAAAGCAAAAGCCGGTCACTGACCGGCTTTTTTATTTGCAGCTTTAATCGCGTCGAGCTGCGCGTCTTTCTCACTCCACAGCGTATTCAACCACAGCTGAAAGCGGCGCTTGAATGCCTTATCGTTCACGTAATCACCGTGTAACTCTTCATGGATTGGCTCCAGATTCACCCGCACGACAATCCTCGTTAGCTTACCGCTCAGCATATCGTAGAACGGTCGGCTACTGTTTTCCGGATAGCATAACGTGACATCCAGCATTTTATCGAACTGTGACCCCAGCACATTTAATGCCATCGCAATACCGGCCGCCTTGGGTGGGAGCAGGTTTTGATAAGGAGAACGGGTTTGCTCACGCTTCTCATGAGTAAACCGCGAACCTTCGACAAAATTCACAATGGTTGTCGGGTGCGCACGAAATTTCTCGCAGGAACGACGCGTCGTTTCGACATCTTTACCACGGCGTTCCGGATGGCGAAGCAGATAGCCACGTGAATAGCGTTTCATAAACGGCATATCCAGAGCCCAGCAAGCCAGGCCAATAAAGGGCACCCAGGCCAACTGCTGCTTGAGGAAATATTTATTCATCGGGATGTGCTTACGTAACAGAACGCAAAGCACAACGATATCGGCCCAGCTGTAATGATTACAAATGAGCAGATACCAGTTTTTCTTGCTAAGACCTTCCAGTCCTTCAACATCCCACTTCAGCCGTGGATTAAGGTGCAGCAGTAGCGCCAGACCTTCACACCAGCAGTACATCATGAAATTACAGAAGACAGAAACCTTGCGCCAGACGACAGGAATGGGCAAAAGGAGTTTCACAACCCCGGCAAGGATGATCGGCACAGAACAAAAAATTGTGACCAATATGGTCAATACGATACTCAGCAACAGCGTTATCGCAGCGAGTATTCTCGTCATAATTAAATTATTCAAAAGGTTAGCCATAGACAGTGCGCGAAAGAGGCGCAAGGGGCTGATTTTATCAGAAAACGAACCAAATGATGGATCTTCCCTGAATAGAAAAAAAGAGAATATCTATCCACATCAGGATATAAGCTGTAAAAATGGAATAAAATGCCGTGCGTTTATTTAACTAATTGAAATTATTGTATAAATACAATGGAGCATTAATTGCCTTGCTATATTTAAAGAGCTGAAAATTATTTATTCACAAAGTTATCCACAGCTGTCTTTGCGAGCAAAGCAGAAGATCTGCAAAAGTTTTTCGACAAATGCGGCGAAAAACTCATGTTTTCATCCTGTCTGTGGCATCCTTTACCCATAATCTGATAAACAGGCACGGACATTATGGTTCAGATCCCAGAAAACCCACTTATCCTTGTAGATGGCTCATCTTACCTGTATCGCGCATACCACGCGTTCCCACCGCTGACTAACAGCGCAGGAGAACCTACGGGCGCGATGTACGGTGTCCTCAACATGCTGCGTAGCTTGATTCTGCAATATCAACCAACCCATGCAGCGGTGGTATTCGACGCCAAGGGTAAAACCTTCCGTGATGAATTATTCGAACATTATAAGTCTCACCGCCCACCGATGCCGGACGATCTGCGTGCGCAGATTGAACCTCTGCATGCGATGGTAAAGGCGATGGGGCTGCCACTGTTGGCTGTTTCTGGCGTGGAGGCGGACGATGTTATCGGTACGCTGGCGCGGGAAGCAGAGAAGATCGGTCGCCCGGTGCTGATTAGCACCGGTGATAAAGATATGGCTCAGTTGGTGACGCCGAATATCACCCTAATCAACACCATGACCAATACGATCCTCGGCCCGGAGGAAGTGGTGAATAAGTACGGCGTCCCGCCGGAACTGATCATCGATTTCCTGGCGCTGATGGGGGATTCCTCAGATAACATTCCTGGCGTTCCAGGCGTAGGCGAAAAAACCGCTCAGGCACTACTGCAGGGGCTGGGTGGGCTGGATACCCTCTATGCCGAATCAGACAAAATAGCGGGGCTGACCTTCCGTGGTGCGAAAACCATGGCAGGCAAACTTGAGCAGAACAAAGAGGTGGCGTACCTCTCTTATCAATTGGCTACCATCAAAACGGATGTTGAGCTGGAATTGACCTGTGAGCAGCTTGAAGTGCGTCAGCCCGCTGCAGAAGAACTGCTTGGCCTGTTTAAACAGTATGAATTTAAACGTTGGGTTACCGACGTTGAAGCGGGTAAATGGCTACAGGCGAAAGGGACGAAGCCGGCGGCAAAACCGCAAGAAACTATTGTCGTCGATGAAACGCCTGAGGAGCCGGCCACGGTTCTTTCGTATGAAAACTATGTGACGATTCTGGACGAAGCGACGCTGGAAGAGTGGATCGCTAAGCTGAAAAAAGCACCAGTCTTTGCCTTCGATACTGAAACTGACAGCCTGGACAATATTTCCGCGAATCTGGTTGGCCTGTCTTTTGCCATTGAACCGGGTGTGGCGGCGTATGTTCCTGTTGCCCACGATTACCTGGATGCCCCTGACCAGATCGCGCGCGACCGCGCGCTGGAGCTGCTAAAGCCGCTGCTGGAAGATGAGAACGCGCACAAAGTCGGGCAAAACCTGAAGTACGATCGCGGCATCCTGGCGAACTATGGCATCGAGCTGCGCGGCATCACCTTTGACACCATGCTCGAATCCTACATTCTTAACAGCGTCGCTGGACGACACGATATGGACAGCCTGTCGGACCGCTGGCTGAAACATAAAACCATCACCTTTGAAGAGATCGCCGGAAAAGGCAAAAACCAGCTGACCTTTAACCAGATAGCACTGGAAGAGGCTGGCCGTTACGCTGCGGAAGACGCCGACGTTACGCTACAGCTGCATCTGAAGATGTGGCCAGAATTGCAGCAGCATAAAGGGCCGTTGAACGTCTTTGAAAATATCGATATGCCGCTGGTGCCGGTTTTGTCTCGCGTTGAGCGCAACGGTGTGAAAATCGATCCGGCTGTTCTGCACAAGCATTCAGAAGAGCTGACGCTGCGTTTGAATGAGCTGGAGCAAAAAGCGCACGAGATCGCCGGAGAAGCGTTTAACCTCTCTTCCACTAAGCAACTGCAAACTATCCTGTTTGAAAAGCAGGGTATTAAGCCGTTGAAGAAAACCCCTGGCGGCGCGCCATCAACGTCGGAAGAGGTACTGGAAGAGCTCGCGCTGGATTACCCATTGCCGAAAGTGATCCTGGAATATCGTGGTTTAGCAAAACTGAAGTCGACCTATACGGATAAGCTTCCGTTGATGATTAACAAGAAAACCGGGCGCGTGCACACCTCATACCATCAGGCGGTTACTGCCACCGGGCGCTTGTCTTCAACGGATCCAAACCTGCAAAACATCCCGGTACGTAATGATGAAGGTCGTCGTATTCGTCAGGCGTTCATTGCGCCAGAAGACTACCTGATTGTCTCTGCGGACTACTCACAGATTGAACTGCGTATCATGGCGCACCTTTCACGTGATAAAGGTCTGCTTACCGCGTTTGCCGAAGGGAAAGACATTCACCGCGCAACGGCGGCAGAAGTCTTTGGTTTACCGCTTGATTCTGTGACCAGCGAGCAACGCCGCAGCGCTAAAGCCATTAACTTCGGTTTGATCTACGGGATGAGCGCCTTTGGTTTGGCGCGCCAGTTGAATATTCCGCGCAAAGAAGCACAGAAGTACATGGATCTCTACTTTGAACGCTACCCTGGTGTGTTGGAATACATGGAACGCACCCGAGCGCAGGCGAAAGAGCAAGGCTATGTAGAAACGCTGGAAGGTCGCCGTCTCTATTTACCGGATATTAAATCCAGTAATGGTGCTCGTCGCGCTGGTGCTGAACGTGCGGCCATTAACGCCCCGATGCAGGGAACTGCTGCAGACATTATCAAACGAGCCATGATTGCCGTGGATGGATGGCTGCAAACCGAGCAACCGCGCGTGCGCATGATCATGCAGGTACACGATGAACTGGTGTTTGAAGTGCACAAAGATGATCTGGAAAGCGTCTCCAAAAAGATCCACCAACTGATGGAAAACGAGACTCAGATTGACGTGCCGTTGCTGGTGGAAGTCGGGAGTGGTGAAAACTGGGATCAGGCGCACTAAGGGTTTACTTAATAACGCTCCTTTTTCGTAACTAAGCAACATAAGAGAGAGCTTTTTGTGATGTCCATTAGAATTCCCTATGTAAGGAATGAAAAAAAATTACAAAAAGTGCTTTCTGAGCTGCTCAAAAAAGAGTAAAGTTATTCTCGTAGGGTACAGAGGTAAGATGTTCTATCTTTCAGACCTTTTACTTCACGTAATCGGATTTGGCTGAATATTTTAGCCGCCCCAGTCAGTAATGACTGGGGCGTTTTTTATTGTGCGAAAGAAAAGTTTTGCACATGCTGTAGGCCGGATAAGACGCGCAGCGGCGTCATCCGGCATATCGGTGGGTTATTCCCCTTCCTGCACCTCTTCAACCGGTGCCAGTTCACTAAACCAGCTATCCAGTTTTTGCCGCAGTTTGTCCACACCCAGTTTTTTCAGCGATGAAAATGCTTCTACCTGCACATCACCGTTAAATGCTAGTACGGCTTCACGTACCATATTCAGCTGCGCTTTGCGTGCACCGCTGGCCAGCTTATCTGCTTTAGTCAGCAGTACCAGAACCTGAACGTTGCTCTCAACTGCCCACAGGATCATCTGTTGATCGAGATCTTTTAACGGGTGACGAATATCCATCAGTACCACCAGACCTTGCAGGCTCTGACGTTTTTCCAGATATTCAGCCAGCGCGCGCTGCCATTTACGCTTCATTTCTTCTGGAACTTCGGCATAACCGTATCCTGGCAAATCGACCAGGCGTTTGCCGTCAACGACTTCAAACAGGTTGATGAGCTGAGTACGACCCGGCGTTTTAGATGTACGCGCCAGACCTTTTTGATTCGTCAGGGTATTTAGCGCACTGGATTTGCCTGCGTTGGAACGGCCAGCAAAAGCCACTTCGATACCGGTATCGGAAGGTAAGTGGCGAATATCAGGCGCACTCATCACAAAGTGCGTCTGTTGATAATTCAAGTTAGTCAAAGCAGTCCTCTCCATCAATCAGGGCTTTGCAGCGATTATACCTGAACCCCAGCAAAAGGCTGGTTTTTCGACGAGTGAGCTGTGTAAGTAAAAACCTCGCGCTTTGTGAGACATTGCCGACAGTTTCTATACGAGATGACAGAGTAAAAAATGACAGAACTAAAATAAATCATATGGTTACATTTGGGCGCTATTCTTAAAATCAGAAATTGTTACCCAGGTTACTTGTACGTTTAAACCAAAACGGTAAAGTAGCGTCCATAGCGAGGAAGCTGACAGGATAGACGACTCAGGATGAGGGTCAGGAGCGCCAGGAGGCGAAGACACAGGATTGTCAGGAAGACAAACGTCCGGAGACGTTAGTAAAAGGAAATGGAAACAACACGGAATGTTAGAGGCTAAGGGAAAAACAGGGTGTGTTGATAGCCAACAGGGATTGTAGAGCCCGTAAGGGTTGAGAGTCAGGAAAAAAGGCGACAGATTACTCTGTCGCCTTTTTTCTTTATTTCTGCTAGATTCCGGCGCAATTATATACTGAATAAAAACAGCCAAAGACGAATCATGATGAAACCAACTTCTACACCACGCGGTAAAGGTCCTGCAAAAGCGCGTCGTAAAACACGCGAAGAAATTAACCAGGAAGCTCGCGACCGTAAGCGCCAGAAAAAACACCGTGGTCATGCGGCAGGTAGCCGTGCGTCCGGTAGCGAAGGCGCATCTGGTGGCGGAAACCAAAATAAGCAAAAAGATCCTCGTATTGGCAGCAAAACCCCCATTCCATTGGGCGTGACCGAAAAAGTCACCAAACAGCACAAACCGAAGAGTGAGAAACCTATGCTTTCACCGCAGGCTGAGTTGGATTTACTGGAAACGGATGAGCGCCTGGATGCGCTGCTGGAGCGTCTTGAAGCAGGAGAAACCCTGAGCGCGGAAGATCAGTCCTGGGTTGATGCCAAGCTGGACCGCATCGATGAGCTGATGCAAAAGCTGGGTCTTTCCTACGATGACGAGGAAGAAGAGGAAGAAGAAGAAAAGCAGGAAGACATGATGCGCCTGCTGAAAGGCGGCAACTAACGGTTTTACACCGTGGGTCTTCCCGTCCTGCTTATAACCCTTCCGGTTATATGTTATCTGGTGTGGTTATTCGTTAAACTACAGCGGTTGTCGCGGCGACAGAAGTGGCTGCGCAACCGACTTATCACCCGTACTGGGGTTAAGTCGGTACGCCGTACCCGCCAGAGACGCCATCGGAAGGAGTGAGCATGTCAGAGCAGTTAATAGACTGGGACCTGGCCCTGATCCAGAAATATAACTATTCCGGGCCACGATATACCTCGTACCCGACCGCGCTGGAGTTTTCTGAAGACTACGGCACTGAGGCATTTCTAAAGGCCGTGGCGCGTTATCCTGAGCGTCCTCTCTCGCTGTACGTTCACATCCCGTTCTGCCACAAGCTGTGCTACTTCTGCGGCTGTAACAAGGTCGTGACTCGCCAGCAGCACAAAGCCGATCAATACCTCGATGTCTTAGAACAAGAAATTATTCATCGCGCACCGCTGTTCTCCGGACGCCATGTCAGTCAGCTGCACTGGGGCGGCGGCACGCCTACGTACCTGAATAAAGCGCAAATCAGTCGTTTGATGTCGCTGCTGCGTAGCAACTTTAACTTTAACGACGACGCCGAAATTTCGATCGAAGTGGATCCGCGTGAAATTGAGCTGGATGTGCTTGATCATTTACGCGCTGAAGGTTTTAACCGCCTGAGCATGGGGGTGCAGGACTTCAATAAAGAAGTTCAGCGCCTGGTGAACCGTGAGCAGGATGAGGAATTCATCTTTGCACTGCTGAATCATGCGCGTGAGATTGGCTTTACCTCGACGAATATCGATCTGATTTATGGTTTGCCAAAACAGACGCCGGAAAGTTTCGCCTTCACCCTGAAACGCGTTGCTGAGCTGAATCCAGACCGACTGAGCGTCTTTAACTACGCGCACCTGCCAACGCTGTTTGCCGCTCAGCGTAAGATTAAAGATGCCGACCTGCCCAGCGCGCAGCAGAAGCTGGATATCTTGCAGGAAACCATCTCGTCACTGACCGAAACCGGTTATCAGTTTATTGGTATGGATCATTTTGCCCGCCCAGATGACGAATTGGCCATTGCACAACGCGAGGGTGTTCTGCATCGCAATTTCCAGGGCTATACCACCCAGGGTGATACCGATCTGCTGGGAATGGGCGTGTCAGCCATTAGTATGATTGGTGACAACTACGCGCAGAACCAGAAAGAGCTGAAGCGCTATTATCAGCAGGTAGACGAGCAGGGGAACGCGCTGTGGCGCGGAATCGCCCTGACCCGCGACGACTGCATTCGTCGGGATGTTATTAAGCTCCTGATCTGCAACTTCCGCCTCGACTATGCCGCTGTGGAACAGCAATGGGATCTGAACTTCGCTGACTATTTTGCCGAAGACCTGAAACTGCTGGCACCGCTGGCGAAGGATGGGCTGGTGGATGTCGATGAGAAGGGGATTCAGGTCACGCCGAAGGGCCGTCTGCTGATCCGTAATATTTGCATGTGCTTCGATGCGTATCTGCGCCAGAAAGCACGGATGCAGCAATTCTCGCGGGTGATTTAACGCTTTTCCGGGTGGCGCTTCGCTTATCGTGCCTACGAAAATCTCAATACGTAGGTCGGGTAAGCGAAGCGCCACCCGGCGAACCCGCTAGCTGAACAGTCCAACCAGCGCTGCGCACAATACTGCGGCGACCGCAGTTTGTGGCGTATGGCTTTCGACTGCACCGCTCGACAGCAGATTAATGATTGATTCCAGCATGATGACTTCCCCCCGTTAGTCGGGCACGATCATACTTAACTCATCGGAACAGTAAAGCGCAAAATAGCAGCTATTTGCGCTCAATTATTAATCTTTACACAGTGACGATATGTCACTCCATTCCGAGTTCTTTTAGCTTACGCGTCAAGGTATTACGACCCCAACCGAGCAAGCGTGCCGCTTCCTGTTTATGCCCCTGGGTATGACGTAGCGCGGTAGTCAACAGCGTGCGCTCCATCTCTGGTTGGGCCTCAGAAAGCAAGTTTTGATGACCGGAGCGTAATGCCCGATCCGCCCACTGTGCCAATAGCGTTGCCCAACTATCCGGCTGCATATGGGACGGTGCATCTGGCACAGAGGTTTCAAACAGCTCGGTTGGTAAGTCCTGAATCAGTACTTCCTGCCCGGCGGCCATTACGGTTAACCAGCGGCAGGTATTCTCAAGCTGACGCACGTTACCTGGCCAGGCCAGACGGGTGAGCGCAGCCTCGGTTTCCGGGTGTAATTGTTTGGCTTCCACCCCCAGTTCGCGGGCGGCCTCCTGCAGGAAATGACGCGCCAGGCGGGGGATATCTTCCCGACGTTCGCGAAGTGGCGGCAGATGTACCCGAATGACGTTCAGGCGATGGAATAAGTCCTCACGGAATTTGCCTTCCTGCACGCGCAGTTCAAGATTCTGGTGCGTGGCGGCGATAATGCGTACATCTACCTTTACGGGCGCGTAACCGCCAACGCGGTAAAACTGTCCGTCGGCTAATACGCGCAATAAACGCGTTTGCACGTCCAGCGGCATATCGCCAATTTCATCGAGGAACAGCGTACCGCCGTCTGCCTGTTCAAAGCGCCCCTGACGAATGGTATTCGCCCCGGTAAACGCGCCTTTCTCGTGGCCAAACAGCTCAGATTCGATCAAATCTTTCGGGATTGCCGCCATGTTCAGCGCGATAAACGGCGCTTTGACGCGCGGGCTATGACGGTGCAACGCATGGGCGACCAGCTCTTTACCGGTTCCTGACTCCCCATTAATCAATACGCTGATTGAAGACCGGGACAGGCGACCAATAATGCGAAAGACGTCCTGCATTGCTGGCGCTTCGCCGATGATGTCGGTTGTAGGGCCGTTAATCTGAACATTGCGCGGCTGCTGCTGTTCCTGATAGTGACTGATGGCGCGCTCGACCAGCGCCACCGCTTCATCAATATCAAAAGGTTTGGGCAGATAATCAAACGCTCCTTGCTGATAGGCGCTGACGGCAGCATCCAGATCGGAGTGCGCGGTCATTATGATGACCGGAAGCATCGGATGCCGCTGTTTAATCTGTTTTAACAGCGTCAGGCCGTCCATACCCGGCATGCGGATATCCGACAACAGCACGTCCGGCGTTTTGCTGGCCAGCGCGTCCAGTACCTCTTTACCACTTTCAAATGTGGTACAGCTTAGCCCTGCCCCTGCGAGCGCACGTTCAAGCACCCAACGGATGGAACTATCGTCATCAACGACCCAGACTATTCCTCGTTGCATAAACGTCACCTTATTTCCTGATAGGCAGGTAAACCGAGAACTCGGTATGACCCGGCCAACTGGTAAATTCAATTTTGCCGGAATGTTGATCAATCAAATTACGGGCGATAGATAATCCAAGGCCGGTACCGCCTTCGCGACCGCTAACCATTGGGTAGAACAGCGTATCCTGTAAATGCGAGGGAATACCTGGACCGTTATCCTCTACATCAATTCGTGCCGCCAGACGGTAACGCATGCCGTGTAGCGTGAGCTGAAACGCGGTGCGGGTGCGCAGAATGATCTCGCCGCCTTCCGGTCCCAGCGCCTGCAAAGCATTGCGTACGATGTTCAGCAAAACCTGCTCGATCTGGTCCGGGTCGTGCAGTAATTCGGGCAGACTTGGGTCGTAATCCCGGATTAGCGTGACGTTTTCCGGCAGCTCCATCGAGACCAGCGCCACCACGCGTTCCGCCACTTTGTGAATACTTTCCGTGATGTGCATGCCGGGCTGTTGTGGCCCCAGCAGACGGTCGACCAGATTACGCAGGCGGTCCGCCTGTTCAATAATGACTTTGGTATATTCGGTCAGCGCCGGGTCCGGAAGCGCTTTACTGAGAAGTTGCGCCGCACCGCGTAATCCGCCCAGCGGGTTTTTAATTTCATGTGCCAGACCACGCACCAGATCGCGGGCAGCAATCTGCTGAGCGTGCTGGAGCTGTTCCTGACTCAGACGGCGCTGGTTATCCATAGGGGCCATCTCCAGCAAGATAAGGCCATCAGGCAGCCTCTGAGCGGTCACAGAGAGGATATGTGAGTGGCTGTCTATCACCAGCGTCACTTCGTTATCCGTAAAGCCCTGGCCTGCTTCCAGGCTCTCTCGCATCAGTCCGATGTTTAAGGAGAAATAACTCAACAGATCGGGAAGCGGTGTACCAAACAGTTTGCGGGAGCTTTGGGCGAGCAACTGCTGTGCCGCCGGGTTGGCGTAATGTACAGCCAGCTCATCGTCGACGAGTAAGATGCTGTTGATTAAAGAATTTAGGATCTGCCCAGCATCGGGCAGCGTGCCGGTTGCCATTCAGCAGTCTCCTGAAAAGTGTTGCACCAATTTAGTGCATTATAGCTTTTTACATCAAAAAAGCGCGAAAAAGCAGGTTGTTAGTGGAGAAAAAAGCCCATCCAGAGATGGGCTACAGATGACTGGCAAACATAGATGCCGGATGGCGGATTTGCCTTATCCGGCCTACAAGGTAATGTTACCCTCCAGGCCTGATAAGTTTGCGCCATCAGGCGTCCTATCATTCACCATCGATCTCAAGCCTGCCTGAGCAGGCTAAAAGTTCCACGGCAACTCAAACGATTAAACGCTGTAGTACAGCTCAAACTCTACCGGGTGCGGAGTCATGCGCACCCGGTCATCTTCTTCGCGACGCAGCGCAATGTACGCATCGATCGCTTCATTGGTGAACACGCCGCCTGCGGTCAGGAACTCGCGGTCCAGATCCAGTTCTTTCAGTGCTTCTTCCAGAGAACCAGCAACCTGTGGGATCTCTTTCGCTTCTTCCGGCGGCAGGTCGTACAGGTTTTTGTCCATTGCTTCGCCCGGGTGGATCTTGTTCTTAATACCGTCAAGACCAGCCATCAGCAGCGCTGCGAAGCACAGGTATGGGTTAGCAGCCGGGTCCGGGAAACGCACTTCGATACGACGCGCTTTCGGAGAAGCAACTACCGGGATACGGATAGACGCAGAACGGTTACGGGCAGAGTAAGCCAGCATTACCGGTGCTTCGTAACCCGGGACCAGACGCTTGTAGGAGTTGGTGGTCGGGTTAGCCAGGGCGTTGATCGCTTTAGCGTGCTTGATTACGCCACCGATGTAGTACAGCGCCTGCTCAGAGAGACCCGCATATTTGTCACCGGAGAACAGGTTTACGCCGTTCTTGGACAGGGACATGTGGCAGTGCATGCCGGAACCGTTATCGCCAAACATTGGTTTTGGCATAAAGGTCGCGGTTTTACCGAAACGGTGAGCGACGTTGTGAACGACATATTTGTAGATCTGAATTTCGTCCGCTTTTTTGGTCATGGTGTTAAAGCGGGTCGCGATTTCGTTCTGACCGGCAGTCGCCACTTCGTGGTGATGCGCTTCAACAACCAGGCCCATTTCTTCCATGATCAGACACATGGTAGAACGGATATCCTGAGAAGAATCTACCGGAGGAACCGGGAAGTAACCGCCTTTCACGCCTGGACGGTGACCTTTGTTACCACCTTCGTATTTGGTGGAGGAGTTCCATGCGCCTTCGATGTCATCGATAGCCACGTGGGAACCGGAAATAGTTGCGCCGAAACGGATGTCGTCAAACAGGAAGAATTCTGGCTCTGGCCCGAACAGAACGGTGTCTGCGATGCCGGTAGAACGCAGATACTCTTCAGCGCGTTTAGCGATGGAGCGCGGGTCACGGTCGTAGCCCTGCAGCGTACCTGGTTCCAGGATATCGCAACGGATGATCAGGGTAGACTCTTCAAAGAACGGGTCGATGAGAGCAGTAGACGCATCTGGCATCAGAACCATGTCTGATTCGTTAATGCCTTTCCAGCCACCGATTGAGGAGCCGTCAAACATTTTGCCTTCTTCAAAGAATTCGGCATTTACCTGATGAGCAGGAATAGTGACGTGCTGTTCTTTACCTTTGGTATCAGTGAAGCGTAAATCAACAAACTTCACTTCGTGTTCGTTCAGCATCGTCAAAACGTGTTCAGCGGACATACTTACTCTCCCGGATTGGTCATTGTCGTCGTGGTAACGAAGTCTTCAATTCTGCAAAAATTGGCCGTGTCGCCATAAAAAATATAAAGCGAAATCTGTGCCAACTTTTAAATTGCCCCTAAAAGGCGTTATCATGCGCACCATCGTGCAAAGGGGCTGCACCATGAAGGTTGTATTGCACCATTATAGTGCTTTAATGTGAACATTAAGCACCATATTGGTGCAAAGCATGTCAGATTACCCCTTTTAACGCTCCGTGAATGTGATCACAAAGAAACTCTGCAATACTTGTTTGCGGAGGATGTTTGTGATCCTGTTTTGTACTGCGATTAATCCGTGTACAATAACGCGCTATTTCTAAAATGCCTGAGGCAAAGTTGTGATCGAAAATTTGCGTAACATCGCCATCATCGCGCACGTAGACCATGGTAAAACGACCCTGGTAGACAAGCTGCTCCAACAATCCGGTACGTTCGATGCACGTGCTGAAACCCAAGAGCGCGTGATGGACTCCAACGATTTGGAGAAAGAGCGTGGGATTACCATCCTCGCTAAAAACACCGCTATCAAATGGAATGACTACCGTATCAACATCGTTGATACCCCGGGGCACGCCGACTTCGGTGGTGAAGTTGAACGTGTAATGTCCATGGTCGACTCTGTGCTGCTGGTGGTGGATGCAATGGACGGTCCGATGCCGCAGACGCGCTTCGTGACCAAAAAAGCCTTTGCCCATGGCCTGAAGCCAATTGTTGTTATCAACAAAGTTGACCGTCCTGGCGCGCGTCCTGACTGGGTTGTTGATCAGGTATTTGACCTGTTCGTTAACCTCGATGCTACCGACGAGCAGCTGGACTTCCCGATCGTTTACGCTTCTGCGCTGAACGGTATCGCGGGTCTGGATCACGAAGACATGGCTGAAGACATGACTCCGCTGTATCAGACTATCGTTGATCGTGTACCGGCTCCGAGCGTAGATCTTGATGGCCCGCTGCAGATGCAAATCTCTCAGCTGGACTACAACAACTACGTTGGCGTAATCGGTATCGGCCGCATCAAACGCGGTAAAGTTAAACCGAACCAGCAGATCACTATCATTGATAGCGAAGGCAAAACCCGTAACGGTAAAGTCGGTAAAGTTCTGACCCATCTGGGTCTGGAACGTATCGAGAGTGATATTGCCGAAGCAGGCGATATCATCGCGATCACCGGTCTGGGCGAACTGAACATCTCCGACACCATCTGCGACCCGCAGAATGTTGAAGCGCTGCCAGCTCTGTCCGTTGATGAACCGACCGTTACCATGTTCTTCTGCGTAAACACCTCTCCGTTCTGCGGTAAAGAAGGTAAATATGTTACCTCTCGTCAGATCCTTGACCGCCTGAACAAAGAGCTGGTGCACAACGTTGCGCTGCGCGTTGAAGAAACCGAAGATGCGGATGCGTTCCGTGTATCCGGTCGTGGTGAGCTGCACCTGTCTGTTCTGATCGAAAACATGCGTCGTGAAGGTTTCGAAATGGCGGTTTCCCGTCCGAAAGTAATCTTCCGCGAAATCGACGGCCGTAAACAAGAGCCGTTCGAAAACGTAACGCTGGACGTTGAAGAGCAGCACCAGGGTTCTGTGATGCAGGCTCTGGGTGAGCGTAAAGGCGACCTGAAAAACATGAATCCAGATGGCAAAGGCCGCGTACGTCTTGACTACGTGATCCCAAGCCGTGGTCTGATCGGCTTCCGTTCAGAATTCATGACCATGACTTCTGGTACCGGTCTGCTGTACTCCACCTTCAGCCACTACGACGACGTTCGTGCGGGTGATGTGGGTCAGCGTCAGAACGGCGTACTGATCTCCAACGGCCAGGGTAAAGCAGTTGCGTTCGCACTGTTCAGCCTGCAGGACCGCGGTAAGCTGTTCCTGGGTCACGGTGCTGAAGTTTACGAAGGCCAGATCATCGGTATTCACAGCCGTTCTAACGACCTGACTGTAAACTGCCTGACCGGTAAGAAACTGACCAACATGCGTGCGTCTGGTACTGACGAAGCAACGGTTCTGGTTCCGCCGGTTAAGATGACTCTGGAGCAGGCTCTGGAATTCATCGATGACGACGAACTGGTAGAAGTAACACCAACCTCTATCCGTATCCGTAAGCGTCACCTGACTGAAAACGATCGTCGCCGTGCAATGCGTGGCGCGAAAGAAGAGTAATTAACACTCTTTTTCAGGTAAGCACAAAAAAGCCGCTGATTATCAGCGGCTTTTTTTATCTAAAAGATCAGGTCGTTTCCTGCTCTGCAATGACTAGCTCAATATTTTCTAAATCAAGCAATTGCTTGAATGAATTTGGTGGCTGGGAATCGGTAAAAAATGCCCGAATTTTACGCATATTACCGATGGATACAGCGGCTGAGGCGGTAAACTTAGTATGATCAGCAACTAACAGCGTATTACGTGCATGCTTAATCATCGTTTTGGCGACAAGCGCTTCGTTAACGTCAAATTCTAATAGTGTGCCGTCTTCCTCGATGGCACCAATACTGGTAATCAAATAGTCGGCTCTAAATCCTTCAATAAAGTTCACTGCTCCTGGGCCAACAATACCGCCATTATGAGCACGTAACGTTCCACCGGGCACCATAACCTCAAGATCTTGATTCTTATATAAGATCTGCGCAACACGAAGACTGTTAGTAATGATGCGAAGATCCCGACGGTTCAGCAAAGCTCGTGCGACGGCTTCCACCGTTGTACCAATGGTAATAAATACCGTACAGCGTTCAGGAAGATAATCAGCAACCGCTTCCGCTATCGCTTCTTTTTCCTGGGTAAGGGACAACTCTCGCTGTTCAAAGGCGGTATTCATGACGCTGGATACACGTCCGGCTCCACCATGATGTCTGGTGATCAAGCCCTGTTCGCTTAACTTACGAATATCCCGGCGCACGGTTTGCGTGGACACGTCCAGCAATTGTGCGAGCTCTTCGATATTCATATAGCCGCGTTCTGTAATGTAATGAACAAGTTGATCGTGTCGCGGATTACCGGTGACTTCAATGATGCTCATGAATACTCCTGGACTTCTTCCCCGTAATTGTTGGCTATTTTACGCATAAAGTGACAAAAATGATTCGGTTTGCGCACGATTAGGAATTCCGGCTCGTCCGCCCGCCTGAGTGCATTTCATCGCCGCCACCGCACTTGCGAAGCGAATCGCCTGGTCAGTCGGCATTTGCTCTGCAAGAGCTGCTGCCATTGCACCATGGAAAACATCGCCTGCACCGGTTGTATCCACAACATTGACAGAAAATGCAGTCTGTTGACACATATGACCATTTTCGATCCATAGTGACCCTTCGCCACCAAGCGTAACGTACACTTTACCATTGGTTTGCTCAGCGGCCAGTTTAAGTGCCTGTTGTGCATCATCTTGCCCGGTCATTCTCTTCAGACCTGGAGTTGAAAAAACGGCATGATCGGCAAGCGCCACCAATGGGGTTATATCTTGTGGTGTCATATCGGCATCCAACAGCGTTGGAACTCCGGCGGCACGTGCCAGTTCGAAGGATTTCAACGTCCCTTCATGCCAACGTACATCGGCCAGAACGATGTCATAACGGGAAAAATCAATCGACTCCAGCCACCTTGCATCCGTATCGAGATCCGGGCTTGGATAGTTCACGATAATGCGTTCGCCATGCTGGTCGACCAAAATTGCGGACTGGGATGAACGGGAGTTCGGGTATTGCCGGCAGAACGCCGTATTGACCCCCCAGCTCTGAAGCTCGTTAAGCAAGGTATTCCCACAACTGTCATCGCCTACACGGCCTATAAAATCAACGTCAATACCAAGCCGGGCAATGGCGACAGCTGCTGTTGCCGCCGGGCCGCCACCTGTCTCCAGATATTGATTTGACTGATATTTTCCCCCGCCATCGGGCAGGTTGTTCAGAGAATAAATACGGTCCTGAACGGTGATTCCAACACATGCAATTCTGGTCATATTTGGTTAGTCCTGTGTGATCTTGTCTTCTTTTGTTCATTTTAATGACATAAATGATCAAATTAGTGACGCGTGTCTTGTTTTTAGTCATAAATTACAAATATGCTCAAAAACAGACGAAAACGAGTTTTTAATTGTAATTATTTTGTCAACCTGACACAGGAGAGCATTCATGACAACCGTTGCATTTTTGGGCTTGGGCCAGATGGGCAGCCCAATGGCTAATAATCTGTTGCAAAAGGGACATGCTTTGCGTGTGTTCGACGTAAACCAACAGGCAGTCAATGAATTAGTACAAAAAGGTGCGACTGCTGCTCAAACACCCGCTGAAGCCGCTAAAGGAGCCGAATTCATAATCACTATGCTGCCAAATGGCGACATCGTTCGGCAAGTTCTGCTGGGTAAAGATGGCGTCAGCGAAGGCCTGTCCCCCAATGCCCTGGTTATTGACATGTCCACGATTCATCCATTGCAGACCGATGAGTTGATTCATGAGATGAAAGAGAAAGGCATCAGCATGATGGATGCTCCTGTGGGCAGGACGTCAGTTAACGCGATTGACGGCACGCTGCTGATTCTTGCTGGCGGAACGCCTGAACAGGTTGAACGTGCTCGCCCTGTGCTGATGTGTATGGGGAATGAGCTGGTGGAAGCTGGCGGTCCCGGTATGGGGATCCGCGTAAAGCTCATCAATAACTATATGAGTATTGCGCTGAACGCCTTGTCAGCGGAAGCCGCTGTTCTTTGCGAGTCATTGGGTTTGAGCCTTGATGTGGCCATTAAGGTCATGAGCGGTACTGCCGCAGGCAAGGGGCACTTTACGACAACCTGGCCTGGCAAGGTACTTAAAGGAGACCTTTCTCCGGCATTCATGGTGGACCTCGCGTTGAAAGACCTGCGTATTGCCGTCGATGTCGCTAGTCAGACCGGTGCGCCGCTCAATATGGGCATTGCAGCAGAAACCTATTACACCCGTGCCAGCGAGAACGGTCGAGGCCGTCAGGACTGGAGTGCGCTGTTATCTCAGGTTCGTCAGCAGGCTGGCCGACCAGATTCACTCTAAATTTTAAACAGTTACAGGAGTTATTATGTCTTCCCACAATACCCCATACACGCTGAAAGATATTTCTCGCCCTGGCGGTGGATTTGCCATGCTGGCCGTTGATCAGCGTGAAGCAATGCGTCTGATGTTTGCAGCCTCTGGACATCCTAAACCTGTTGCCGACAGCGTATTGACTGATTTTAAAGTTGCAGCAACACAAATTCTGTCTCCCTACGCTTCAGCGGTTCTGGCAGATAAACAATTTTGTCTCGATCAGATTGTCTCTCAAGGTGCAGTCGCTGATTCATGTGGACTGATTGTGGCGGCTGACCATTTTGTTCCGGGTAATGGTATTCCGGTTGATAGTGTCGAAATTGACAGAGCAATTGATCCGCATAAAGCCCGCGAAATGGGTGCGAAAGCCATGAAGTTGTTAGTGCTGTGGCGTGAAGATGAACCCGCAGAAGAACGTTTGGCTATGGTGGCTGAGTTTGTTCAACGCTGTCGTAGCGCAGGGCTGGTCAGCATCATTGAGCCGGTCGTTCGTCCTCCTCGTCGTGGCTGGGAATTTGACCGGGAAAGCGCCATCGTTGCCGCAGCGGCTGAACTCGGCTGCACCGATGCTGACCTCTATAAAGCTGAAATGCCATTAGGCGGCAAAGGTGATGAACAGACCCTACTTGCTGCGTGTCAAAAGTTGCATGAACAAATGAAAATGCCGTGGGTCATTCTTTCTTCTGGTGTTGATGCGGATATTTTTGGCCGCGCGGTCCGTATCGCCATGAAGGGTGGAGCTTCCGGATTCCTGGCAGGGCGTGCCGTTTGGGCATCGGTTGTTGGTGCTCAAGATCCGCAAACAATGTTGCGTGATGTGTCGGTTCCACGCTTACAACGCCTGGCAGAAATCGTCGATGAAGGGATTTCTCAGCGTTAATCACCCATTTTAACGAATCTGGAGAAGAACCATGGATAAGATTACCCAAGTTCTATTTTCTGATATTGGGAAGGTGACCACCCAATATGTTGAGCTGCCGCACCAGGAACTTAAACCGCAAGAAGTCCGCATTGCTCCGGTGTTTTACGGAATATGTGGCTCTGATCTGCATGTACTGAAAGGAGGACACCCATTTGCAAAACCTCCGGTTGTGCCTGGACATGAAATTGCGGCACGCGTAACTGAAGTGGGCAGTGAAGTAACGAATGTTAAGCCGGGCGATCATGTCGTAGTCGACCCAATTATGGCCTGCATGGAGTGTCGTGCTTGTAAAGCGGGTCGCTTTAATCTGTGTGAACCTCCACAGGTTGCTGGCTTCCGGGCGCCGGGTTTTGCCCGCTCGCAGCACATTGTACCTGCACGAAACTGCCATGTTGCACCTGCTTCGTTACCACTAAAAGCACTGGCTTTCGCTGAGCCCGCAGCCTGCGCGCGTCATTGCGTGAGCCGTATGCCGAAAGCGTCATTGGAAAGTGTATTAGTGATTGGTGCAGGGACAATTGGTTTATCCATCGTTCAAGCATTGCGCATCATGGGCGCGGGAAAGATCACCGTCATCGAGCCTGATGCCGCCAAGCGCGCGTTGTCGTTAAAACTAGGTGCCACGGAAGTCTGGGCTCCGGGGGAATTGGATGCACAGGTCCGTTTTACGGGGGCAATTGATGTTGTTGCCGCCCAGGCCACGCTGAATGATGCATTTACCCATGTTTATGCTGGCGGAACGGTAGTGTGCATGGGGGTACCGAGTGGCCCACGTGAAATTCCTCTTCCGATGATGCAGCGCTTCGAACGCGATTTGTTGAATTCCGGCATGTACATCCCGGAAGACTTCGATGCCGTGATTGAATGGCTTGCGGATGGGCGGTTTGACACCAGCGAACTGGTGACCGATCTCTTCCCTGTCGAAGATGCGGATAAGGCGTTTGAACGTGCGCAGCAAAATGACTCTATAAAAGTCATGCTGCAATTTGCTGAGGTTTGATGCTGTAACCCTCTGTCTGGCGCTGCTTAAGGGTAGCGCCATCCTACAACAATGAAAAAGGATGCAGCGATGAGTCACATCACCAGTCCTACACCTTACTCGATCGGTCGTCCCCAGGACGTGATTGATATTGTTAATAAACATTCAGCAGTAAACACCAGTGTCGGCGTCATTTTTATCGCTCTTGGTGGCATTCTAATTGATGCCTATCAGGCGGCGATGGTGGGTTTTGGTAATAAATATATCGCATTGCAATTTGGTATTTCACCGGGGCTGGCGGCGACGGTTAACGCCTCTGTTTTAGTCGCCGCCCTGATTGGTGGATTACTGGCGAACCGTGTGATTAACCGCTTTGGTCAAAAGCGTGCATTTATCATCGGAATGGGCCTGTGCACAATAGGTGCCGCAGCTGTCGCGATAGCCCCGAACATCTGGTGGGTGCTGGTGTGTCGCGTAATCATGGGATTTGGCTTGGGTATTGATTTCCCGCTGGCAACAAATGCGGTGGCAGAACTACGCGGCTCAACATCTAAGAAAACCGGTTCGTCAGTTAATCTCTGGCAAATGGCCTGGTATGTATCAACTACGGTTGTCTATCTTGTGCTGCTTCCACTGTTGTTGTCGGGTATCGCGGAAGAGCAATTATGGCGCTATGGTATTTTCATTGGTGCTATTTTTGCCGTCATTATCATGATTCTGCGTTATTTCTTCATCGGTGAGTCTGCAATGTGGGCCGCACGAGTCGGACGTTATGATAAAGCCTGCGATATTCTGGCTAAACGCTATGGTGTTCATGCTCGCGTTGCTGCCAAACCAAAAAACGATGATTTTTCTGCTGAAAAAACAGAAAGTAAGTTTCATGGCGGCTATGGGATTTTATTTAACTCACGTTATCGCAAACGCACTATTCTCGGCTGCGTTGTGGCGACGATGCAAGCCTGGCAATATAACGCCGTGGGTGTTTATTTACCGCTGACTTTGGCGGGAATACTGAGCGGTGGATTAACTGGGGCTCTTAGCGGTTCTGCGGTAGTGAATGCCCTGTGTGGCATTACAGGTGGATTGATTGGTTCTCTTATCCTCCAGCGTTTGGGAACTCGCCTTCAGTCGATGTATGGTTTCGCCGTCGTAACGGTTGCATTACTGGCTTTAGGTGCATTAGCAACCACCAACCCATGGCTTTCTTTAGGTTTGTTGGGCGCAATCATTTTCTTCCATTCAGCGGGCCCGGGCGGCCTGGGAATGACCATTGCCACACTTTCTTATCCGCCATCTATTCGCCCGACAGGCGTAGGATTTGCTCGTGCAATTATGCGTACTGGGGCGATTGCCGGACTTATTTTCTGGCCTATGTTGTGGGGTGCATTAAAGACAGAAGCGTTCTATTGGCTGGCAATTGTTCCTTTTCTCGGCTTCCTGACATGCGTGTTGATTAAGTGGGAACCACTTGGTGCAAACGTTGACGCTGAAGACGCTGAGGTACTGGCTGAGCTGGATAAATAACAAGCAAGCGCGTCGCAACATGTCGACGCGCTTTTTCGTATAAATCCGCCGCTTTTTTAGTGATTTTATTGCGCAGATTTCTCGCCGACCCGGAGAGGAAAATTATGGCTGAAATAGAACATGTACCAGGGAAAGAGCTATCCGGCAAAGCCATGAGACGCGTTGTCATGGGCAGTTTCGCTGGCGCGTTGATGGAATGGTACGATTTTTTTATTTTCGGAACGGCGGCAGGGCTAGTCTTTGCTCCCCTGTTTTTCCCTGATAGCGATCCTTTTATTGGTTTAATCGCCGCATTCGCCACCTTTGGTGTGGGTTTTCTGTCACGTCCGCTTGGAGGCATTGTTTTTGGCCACTTTGGCGATAAAGTCGGTCGCAAAATAACGTTGATTTGGACGTTAGCGATAGTTGGCTCCTCAACGTTTTTAATCGGTTTCATTCCAACATACCAGGATATTGGTATCTGGGCCCCGATTATATTGATGGTTCTGCGCCTGGTTCAGGGGTTCGGTCTGGGTGGGGAATATGGCGGGGCTGCATTGATGACTATTGAATCTGCGCCTGAGGCGAAGCGCGGGTTTTTAGGTTCGCTCCCACAAACGGCAGCCTCAGTTGGGATAATGCTGGCGACAGGGGTGTTTGCATTATGCAATCACTTCCTGACTCAGGAAGAGTTTCTGGCCTGGGGATGGCGTATCCCTTTTTGGCTATCTGCCATCATGTTAATTGTTGGGATGTTTATACGGTTACATACTGAAGAAACACTGGATTTTAAAAAACAAAAAACGGCTGTCTCACAGGAACAATCAGCACCACCGTTGATTGAACTTTTCCGTAAGCATCCACGGAATATTCTGTTAGCGCTAGGGGCCAGGCTGGCGGAGAGCGTTTCGTCGAACATCATTAATGCCTTTGGTATTGTCTATATTTCCAGCCAGTTGGCATTATCAAGGGATATTCCACTCAACGGCATGCTAATCGCCTCAGCAATTGGCATTGTGTGTTGTCCATTAATTGGTTGGATCTCTGACCGCGTTGGGCAACGGAAGATGTATTTATTTGGCGCTGGTTTTTGCATCCTTTTTGCATTCCCATTCTTCCTGCTGCTGGATACGAAAAGCACACTTATCATCTGGTGCTGCATGATCCTTGGCTATAACCTGGGGCCAACGATGATGTTTGCAGTACAGCCCACCTTATTTACCCGTATGTTCGGAACACGAGTGCGCTATACGGGTCTTTCCTTTGCCTATCAGTTCTCAGCAATTCTGGGTGGGTTAAGCCCGCTCATTGCCTCCAGCTTGTTGGCGCTGGGAGGCGGGAAACCGTGGTATGTAGCACTGTTTCTGTTTGTTATCTCAATACTTTCATTCAGTTGCGTCTGGCTTATCGAGCCACATTCAGACAATAAAAATGACGCTAATAACATTTAACTTCTTACCGAAATATCAGAGAGCAATAACATGAACAATGAATTGAATACTGAGCATTATCAAGCATTACAACGTGCTTTTGATACCGCCTGGCCGGGACCGATCGGCCAACCTATTTTTCTGGAAAAAGGACATCTACGTCTGCAAATTTTTCCGCGCGATGGTGCCAGAATCACCTCGCTTCAGGCGTTTGGTTTTGAAGTGTTACGTCAATGGGAGCCACAGCGTAAAGCATTTCAGTATGGCTGCTTTCCTATGGTTCCTTGGGCAGGCCGCCTTGGCGATGCAACATTGACCGTGGGGGAGAAACAGTACGTATTACCTGCTAACAAACCGCCTCATGCTCTACATGGTATGGCCTGTTATTCATCATGGGAAATTGTCGAACATAAAGCGGATACCTTGAAACTGCGCATGCCACTGGGCGCTCCTTGGCCCTGGGAAGGAGAGGTCCTGCAGACGTTGACTCTTGAAGACGATGCGTTAATTCTGCGACTTGAAATTCACACCATGTCTGAAACTTTTCCGGCATCTGCTGGATGGCACCCTTGGTTTGCAAAACAACTGGGCCAGCAGAATGAAGAAGATGAATTACTGGTATGTTTTAAGGCCGACTGGCAGGAAGAAGCCGGGAATAATGAGTTACCAACAGGTAATAAAATCCCCCCACAATCAGGCCCGTGGGATGACTGCTTTGGTTTTAATGATGGTCTCAATGTCAGATTACAGTGGCCAGGTAAGCTGAGTATGACGATGACATCGAGTGCGCAAAGCCTGGTCGTTTTTGACAAACAGCCCGACGCAACATGTGTCAATCCGCTTACTCAGGCGCCAAATGCGATAAATAGGACACCGCAGTTTGTCAGTGCAGGTCTTCCGTTGGTGATTGAGTCGCGCTGGCAATTTACACAGGAATTCTGATGGCTTAGCCAATAATCCCGACAGGGACTCATAGTCAAACTTCTCCTTTCCCGCTACAGTTATTCATCCACGGCGAATAAGGAGAAGGGCATGCTCTATATCTTTGATTTGGGTAATGTGATTGTCGATATCGACTTCAATCGCGTGTTAGGTACTTGGAGCGATCTGAGCCGTGTACCGCTGGCTTCGTTAAAGCAAAGTTTCACCATGGGAGAGGCTTTTCACCAGCACGAGCGAGGTGAAATAACGGATGAAGCCTTTGCCGAAGCGCTATGTCATGACATGGCGCTACCGCTAAGCTATGAGCAGTTCTCCCACGGCTGGCAGGCCGTTTTTGTTGCCTTGCGTCCTGAAGTCATCGACATCATGCAAAAGCTGCGTGAGCAGGGGCATCGGGTGGTCGTCTTGTCGAATACTAACCGTCTGCACACGACGTTTTGGCCGGACGAATACCCCGAAATCCGTCAGGCTGCTGACCATATTTACCTTTCCCAGGATCTGGGCATGCGTAAACCGGAAGCGCGGATTTACCAGCATGTCCTGCAGTCTGAAGGTTTTTCTGCGCATGAGGCGGTATTTTTCGACGACAATGCCGATAATATTGAAGGGGCTAATCGGTTAGGGATTACCAGCATCCAGGTTGTCGATAAAACGACCATTCCGGACTATTTCGCGAAGTTGCTATGCTAAAAAATGTTCAGCAACAAGCCAGGCACCATACGCGTCCTGTTCGGGCCTGGCTGAAGCTACTATGGCAGCGGATTGATGAGGACAACATGACGACGCTGGCAGGGAATCTTGCCTATGTCTCATTACTCTCATTAGTGCCGCTTATTGCCGTAGTTTTTGCGCTTTTCGCCGCATTTCCGATGTTTTCTGACGTCAGCGTCCAGCTACGTCATTTCATTTTCGCAAACTTTATCCCGGCGACGGGAGATGTCATTCAACGTTATATCGAACAGTTCGTTGCCAACTCGAACAAAATGACGGCCGTTGGGGCGTGTGGGCTGATTGTGACAGCGCTATTACTGATGTATTCCATTGATAACGCGCTGAATACTATCTGGCGCAGCAAGCGTACTCGGCCTAAAGTTTACTCTTTCGCCGTTTACTGGATGATTTTAACGCTGGGGCCACTGCTGGCGGGGGCCAGTCTGGCGATCAGCTCTTATCTGTTGTCATTGCGCTGGGCCAGCGACCTCAACACGGTGATCGATAACGTCCTGCGTATTTTCCCGCTGGTGCTTTCCTGGCTCTCTTTCTGGCTGCTTTACAGCATCGTACCGACTACACGTGTACCTAACCGTGATGCGGTTATTGGCGCCTTTGTGGCCGCTGTGTTGTTCGAAACCGGAAAGAAAGGATTTGCGCTCTATATCACGATGTTCCCGTCTTATCAGCTCATTTACGGTGTCCTGGCTGTGATCCCCATTTTATTCGTCTGGGTATACTGGACCTGGTGTATCGTCTTGCTAGGCGCGGAAATAACTGTCACTCTCGGGGAATACCGCAAACTTAAACAAGCCGCAGAACAAGAAGAAGCAGAGCAACCATGATTGCATTAATTCAGCGCGTAACCCGTGCCAGCGTCACCGTGGAGGGCGAGGTGACGGGTGAAATTGGCCCAGGACTTTTGGTTCTGTTAGGTGTCGAAAGGGATGATGACGAACAGAAAGCGAACCGCCTGTGCGAGCGCGTACTCGGCTATCGAATCTTTAGCGATGCCGAAGGCAAAATGAACCTTAACGTGCAGCAGTCAGGGGGCAGCGTGCTGGTGGTTTCACAGTTCACGCTGGCGGCAGATACCGAACGCGGCATGCGCCCAGGATTTTCAAAAGGGGCTGCGCCCGATCGTGCAGAGGCGCTGTATGAGTACTTTGTTGAGCGTTGCCGCCAACAGGAAATGAATACGCAAACCGGTCGATTCGCTGCGGATATGCAGGTTTCACTGGTTAATGATGGCCCCGTGACGTTCTGGTTACAAGTATGAACCAGCTACCGGTGTGGCCGCGGACAACAAGAGAGAATACGACGATGTATCACCTTCGAGTACCGCAAACAGAAGAAGAATTGGAGCGTTACTACCAGTTTCGCTGGGAGATGCTGCGTAAACCTTTGCACCAGCCTAAAGGCTCCGAACGGGATGCCTGGGATGCGATGGCGCATCACCAGATGGTGGTGGACGAAGAGGGGAATCTGGTCGCGGTAGGACGTCTGTACATCAATGCGGATAACGAAGCCTCCATACGCTTTATGGCCGTTGACCCCTCCGTGCAGGAGAAAGGGTTGGGCACGCTGATGGCGATGACCCTGGAGTCTGTGGCGCGTCAGGAAGGGGTAAAGCGCGTAACCTGTAGCGCCCGTGAAGATGCGGTCGAATTTTTTGCCAAACTGGGGTTTGTGAGCCAGGGAGAAATCACTACGCCGCAAACCACGCCGGTGCGTCACTTTTTGATGATTAAACCCATTGCGACGCTGGACGACATTCTCCATCGCGGGGACTGGTGCGGACAACTACAGCAAGCCTGGTACGAACATATTCCATTGAGTGAGAAAATGGGTGTGCGCATTCAGCAGTATACCGGGCAGAAGTTTATCACCACGATGCCCGAGACGGGCAATCAGAACCCGCACCATACGCTGTTTGCCGGTAGCTTGTTTTCCCTGGCGACGCTAACGGGCTGGGGGCTTATCTGGCTGATGCTGCGCGAGCGTCATCTCGGCGGGACGATAATCCTTGCTGACGCGCATATACGGTACAGCAGGCCGATCACCGGGAAACCTACCGCTATCGCCGATCTGGGCTCGCTGAGCGGAGACCTGGACCGTCTGGCAAGAGGTCGTAAGGCGCGCGTTCAGATGCAGGTCGGGGTATTTGGCGACGACACGCCGGGCGTGGTGTTCGAAGGCACCTACATTGTGCTACCCGCAAAACCTTTTGGCGCATATGAAGAAGGCGGGAACGAGGAAGAGTAAGTCAGAGGGTATCTTCTCTACTCGATGAATGCGTCTGCCGGAAGATTAAAGCGTTCTGCAAGCGCTTTAATATGGCTTACAGTCAGTGCTCTGCGACCATTTAAGATGTTGCTGACGTTCGATTTTGAACCGAGTTCGTTGGCAAGGTCTGCTGCTTTGAGACTGTATTGGTCCATGAGCGTACGCAATACTGAAACGCCAGAGGGTGTTTTCTCCAGGTGTTGGTTGAGTGCTTTGAATTCCGGCGCATGTTTTTCATATTTACTGATTCGGGCACAGAGCAATTCAAATAGTGGGTTTTCAAGATTGTCGTGGTCGACCAGATACTCCACTAGCGCAAGTGCCCTGCGATACTCAGTGTCATTTCGGTCTTCCCCCAACAGTGGGATGGTTTTTACCGCATCGCTGAAGGTATCAACAATCTTTTTTGCGCTGGCTGTATCCATATGACGATGCGTTCTCATTCTTTATTACCCCGATAATATGCTGTCAGTTTGTCATATTCGGCATGGGAAACGATATGTTTGACAAATATCTTATGTGACCTGAAATCTATGTAGGAGATGAGTCTTAGGCTGTTACCAGAAACATCAATCACCCACCATTTATCTCTGTACTTAAAATTATCCAGTGAAGGAATATACTGCTTCATCTCTTCAGGCTGAATGAATGTTTTTTTCTCCAAAACATTCAGTAAATCAGCGAGAGCAAGCTGATGATTTGGATACATGAGCATTGCCTCGTTAAAAGGTTTTCGGCTGATAACATGCAAGGTGTAGTTCCATTACAAGGTTTTCAACCTGAAAACAAAATAACGCAACGCAATTAAGTTTACAAGATGAAAACACTATATTAATTAAGCATGTCTTATTGCTGTAGAATTTATGGCGCGCCAGGCAACATCCCGCATTGCGCTTCGTGCCGCTTGACTCACCCCTGCTAGCTGGAAAAATCCGTGGATAACACCGAGATAGCGTTGGCAGGTGCAATCCACGCCCTGCTCCTGGAACCGTTGATACAGGGCCTCACCCTCATCTCGCAGTGGGTCGAATTCAGCTGTAATGATGTGCGTGGGCGGTAAACCGTTGAAGTCTTCACGCCAGAGCGGGCTGGCTTCGGGATGCAATGGATCGGTTTGCGGCATATACATCTCGTAGCCCGACAGGAGTGTGTCGCGGGTGATAATGTAATCCTGTCCATTATGGTCATAGCTCGCAAAGCTGGCGGTTGCATCCAGCATCGGGTAGATCAGCATAAGCTGCGCAGGTTGCCATTGCCTGGTAGCTTTCAGGCGTAGTGCGGTGACCAGCGCCAGATGCCCGCCAGCGCTATCGCCAGCCAGCGTAATGTTGTCCCGGTCTACTCCCAGTTTCTTGGCATACTTCCAGATAATATTGGCCCCCGATTCAGCATCGTTATGTGCTGCCGGGAAGATGTGCTCTGGTGCGAGGCGATACTGCACCGCAATGACCCGACAGCCGCTGTACCACGCGAGCTGCCTTAGCTGGTTATCATGTGTGGTAAATCCGCCGCTGACAAAGCAGCCGCCGTGATAATAGATAACGCAGGGGAGATTTCCCGTGCTGCCCCGCGGCGAAACTACGCGAAACATCATGGCATCGAGTTCAATATCTTCAACCTGTACGCGGGGTTCAGTGTCTCCGGCCAGGACCGTGCTGGCGATGTAGCCTGCTCTCCGGTCATCAATATTCTGCTCGCGCGAAGAAGGGCGTCCCGCCGCGATAAATGCCTCAACCAGCTGTGCAATCCCGCTTTCCAGTGCCATTTTCACATCTCCTTATCTGTATGGATATACAGGTTTATAACCTGGATAACTAAGAATGAAAATGGGAAAAATGGGGGGGGTTATGATTCTGGAAAGCGGTTCGCAGATTAAATACCGTCATTGGTTTCTGCTGTTTGAATTCTGTATTGTGAGGAAAATGTACTATACGCCATTGACGTATAGTTAATTTCTATTAATATAGTCCAATGGCGTACTCAAAATGCTATTCATAGAAACGGAAATCTTCACTGAAGACGTCAAAAAATTACTGGATGATGATGAATACCGTAGATTACAGATATTCCTTGCGATTCAGCCTGATTGTGGCGATCTGATACAAGAAACGGGCGGACTGAGAAAGGTTCGCTGGAGAGCGCGAGGGAAAGGCAAACGTAGCGGTGTGAGGATTATTTACTTTCATCAAATCAGAAAATCACAAATTCGATTGTTGCTGATTTATCAGAAAGGGATCAAGGATGATCTGACTCCACAAGAAAAAGTGCTGCTGCGTATGTTGAATGAGAGGTGGTAAATGGATAAGGCACTATTTGAGCGATTAACTCAAAGTATGGTTCAGATGAATGAGATCGCTGAAGGAACGCGACAACCTTCCCGTACCTTTCATATTGACGCCATGAAAATAAAGGAAATTCGCCAGTCTTCAGGATTATCACAGAGTCGTTTCGCAGATTTGATATCGGTAAGCGTGGATACGTTGCGAAATTGGGAGCAAGGGCGTCGTTCACCGACCGGTCCAGCAAAAGCGTTGTTACGTGCTATTGCCAATGATCCAAAACATGTCATTCAGGCACTAAGATAATCCCCGGCAGTTTGGTTCAATTGCCGGGGGAAGATCTTAAAACTTACTCCCCTTCACCTGGGAACAGGAACGGGTTGATAGAGCTGCGGGCAAAGCCCTCTTGCTCCATGTGCGCGTCCAGCATCAGTGAAGCGAGATCGTCAGCCACGGCTTCAACTTTAGGGTCCTTTTCCTGATAGAGAATCTTCAGATAAGTCCCACAGTCGCCGCAGCTTTCAGCTTTAATTGCCGCCTGTTCGTTATCCAGCGACCAGTAGTTCAAATCACGGCTTTGCTCGCAGTTGCTGCATTTCACGCGCACCACGTGCCACTCGGTTTCACACAGGTTGCAGTGCAGATAACGCAGCCCCTGAGTGGTACCGATTTGCACCATGCTGGAGACCGGCATTGAACCACACACCGGGCAGTACTGACGCTGTTCACCGTATTCCGCACGGGCTTTGCCGGGGATCAGGCTTGCCATCTGCGCCCAGTAGAGCGACAGGGCAGCCCAAATGAACGGCGCTTTATCGCTGCTGACGGAGGCGAAATCAGAGGCAAACAGCGCGCTGGCCATCAGCTCCAGTTCCTGCTCTGAGGCTTTTTCCAGATTTTCGATCACGGCAAGCGCAGGGCCGCTCATTTCTGGTTTCAGCTCAGCAATTAACGACTGCAGCAGTTTTTGCCAGTGCTTGTCGCGCGGCAGGACGTGGATATCCAGCGGCGGTTTGCCCTGATCGTTCGCTTCTTTGATGTGAGCGGTCAGATCCATCTGCAGCGGATGGTCGTACAACACCACTTCCTGCGCGTGGGCAATCAGCGCGGCAAAGCGCAGATAATCGCCCAGCGGGTTGTTCTCGGCCAGCTCGCGCAGGCGCTCAGCGCGGCGGTTATACAAATTTTTGAGTCTGGGGAATAATAACGGCGGAATCATATCCGCCGTGCGTTTCTCGCTCTTCTCCAGCTCATCTTGCGGGATTATGCGAATACTCATTCAGATGACTTTTCCTGTTTCTGGCGGACTTCACGGTACCAGCGTGGGTGATGTTTCTTCGCCCATGAACTGGTAACCCATCCTTCCACCATCGCGGTAATGGTGCCTTTCACCCAAAGGGCGGCGTAAATGTGCACCATGATAACCACAATTAACGCTACTGCGGCAAATGAATGCAGCATTAACGCGAATCGGATCACCGGGATTGAGAAAGCAGGCGCAAAATACGGACGCCAGATGACCACTCCGCTCACCAGCAACAGGACCAGGAAGATAATCGCCGCCCAGAATACGCATTTCTGGCCGAAGTTATAACGTCCCGTGTCACCTACTTCCTCGTTGACGACAATCTTACGAATATTCTTCGCCCAAAAGATATCATCCCGATTGATTAGATTGTGGTGCCAGTAACGGAAAAACATGATGATAAACGAGGCAAACATGATCACGCCGACAAACGGGTGCACAATTCGCGCCAGTTGTGGAGTGCCCATGATGTGCATCAGCCAGTTAAAAGACGGGAAGAGAAAGCCCATCCCGCTCACCGCCGCCAGAATGAAGCAGAAGGCGGTGATCCAGTGGTTGATGCGTTCCGGCGCCGTGTAGCGCACGATGGTGTCACGTCGTTTCATTTGCGCACCTCGTCGTCTTTTTCATGCAGATTGTCTTCTTCTTCTTCCGCACGGTTCGGGCCTACGCCGACGTAGTGGAAGATGCTGGCCGCAAATGTCGCTGCAAAGCCGACGGCTGCGAGGGGTTTCCAGATGCCTTTCCAGAACTTAACGGTTGCGCTGATCTCCGGGTTCTCCGGCAGGCCGTGATACAGATTCGGTTTGTCCGCATGGTGCAATACGTACATTACGTGCGTACCGCCAACACCCGCCGGATCGTACAGACCCGCGTTTTCGTAACCACGCGTTTTCAGCTCCGCCACGCGCTCGCCTGCCAGGGTTTTCATCGACTCTTTGGTGCCGAAATGAATGGCGCCGGTTGGACAGGTTTTCACGCAGGCCGGTTCTTGCCCGACCACAACACGGTCAACGCACAGCGTACATTTGTAGACGCGGTTGTCTTCCGGATTGAGGCGCGGCACGTCGAACGGGCAGCCCGCGATGCAGTAGCCACAGCCGATGCACTGCTCAGACTGGAAGTCGACGATACCGTTGGCATACTGAATGATTGCGCCTTCAGCCGGACACGCCTTCAGGCAGCCCGGATCGGCGCAGTGCATACAGCCATCCTTGCGGATAAGCCATTCCAGTTTGTCGTTTTGTTCCACTTCCGAGAAGCGCATCACCGTCCAGGATTTGGCGGTCAAATCAGCCGGGTTGTCGTACACCCCAACGTTGTTGCCCACTTCATCACGGATGTCGTTCCATTCAGAACACGCCACCTGACACGCTTTACAGCCGATACAGGTGGTGACGTCGATAAGCTTCGCCACTTCTTCCTGATGGTCCCGCGCCTGAGGCGCGGGGGTGAAACCGTTAGTGGCGGAACGACGAATGATGTCTTGCGATTGATAAGCCATAGGTCGTCTCCGTTACACCTTTTCCACGTTCACGAGGAAGGACTTAAATTCCGGCGTCTGCGTGTTCGCATCACCGACGAATGGCGTTAACGTGTTAGCGATAAAGCCTTTTTTCGCCACACCTTCGTAGCCCCAGTGAATCGGAATACCGATTGTGTCGATATCCTTACCGTTAGCCTTCAGCGTGCGAATACGTTTGGTCACCACCGCCTTGGCCTTAATGTAGCCGCGATTAGAGGAGACTTTGACGGTATCGCCGTGGGAGATACCGAGCTTATTCGCCAGCTTCTCGCCAATTTCCACAAACTGTTCCGGCTGAGCGATGGCATTCAGCAGCGCATGCTTGGTCCAGTAGTGGAAGTGCTCGGTCAGACGGTAGGTTGTACCGACGTACGGGAACTTATCTGCTTTACCCAGTGCTTCTTCGTCACCTTTAAAGATGCGTGCGGCAGGGTTAGAGATAACGTTCGGGTGCAGCGGGTTAGTCCCCAGCGGTGTTTCAAACGGCTCGTAGTGTTCCGGGAACGGACCTTCCGCCATCTTATCGATAGCAAACAGGCGTCCCATCCCTTCCGGCTGCATGATGAACGGCCCTACGTTGCTGCCAGGTGCGGCGGCACTGTAGTCCGGAATATCCATCCCGCTCCACTTCGCCCCATCCCATTTCAGGATCTGACGTTTTGGATCCCACGGATTCCCCTGCGGATCAGCGGAGGCGCGGTTATACAGAATGCGTCGGTTAAGCGGCCATGCCCAGGCCCAGCCCAGCGTATTACCAAGGCCTGACGGGTCGGCGTTATCGCGACGTGCCATCTGGTTGCCTTCCGGCGTCCAGCTACCGGCAAAAATCCAGCAGCCGCTGGAGGTCGTGCCATCGTCACGCAGTTGGGCGAACGAGCTAAGCTGTTGGCCTTTCTTGACGATAACCGCACCGGTTGCCGGGTCGGTAATGTCGGCCAGCGCTTTACCGTTGCTCTCCATCGCCACTTCTTCCGAAGCTGGTTCGTGCGGGGTGGAGTAGTTCCAGGTCATGCTCAGCACCTGTTCCGGGTTCGCGCCACCTTGCTCGGCATACATCTTGCGCAGACGCAGGAAGATACCGGCGAGGATTTCGCCATCGGTAACGGCAATCCCCGGGGCATCCGCGCCTTTCCAGTGCCACTGCAGCCAGCGACCGGAGTTAACGATAGAACCGTTCTCTTCAGCGAAGCAGGTGGACGGCAGACGGAATACCTCGGTCTGGATTTTCGACGGATCAACATCGTTTGACTCACCGTGGTTCTGCCAGAAGGTGGAGGTCTCGGTGTTGAGCGGGTCGATAGTGACCAGGAACTTCAGTTTGGACAGTGAAGCCACAACTTTGTTTTTGTTCGGGAATGACGCGACCGGGTTAAAGCCCTGGCAGATATAGCCATTCACTTTGCCCTGGTTCATCATCTCGAAGTACTGCAGGACGTCGTACCCTTTATCCCACTTCGGCAGCCAGTCGAAGCCCCAGCTGTTTTCCGCTGTCGCTTTATCGCCAAAGAAGGCTTTCATCATCGAAACGAAGAATTTCGGGTAGTTGCCCCAGTAGTTCACCTGACCTTCCAGCAACGGTTTTGGCGTGTTGGCTGCAAGGTAGGTTTGCAGGTCAGTTTGTTTCTCGCTTGGCAGCGTCATATAGCCTGGCAGGCTTTGTGACAGCAGGCCTAAGTCGGTCAGGCCCTGAATGTTGGAGTGACCGCGCAGGGCGTTAACACCGCCGCCTGCCATCCCCATGTTGCCAAGCAGCAACTGGATCATCGCCATGGTACGGATGTTCTGCGCACCCACGGAGTGTTGTGTCCAGCCCAGGGCGTACAGGAACGACGCGGTTTTATCTTTGGCGCTGGTTTCTGCGATGTACTCACAGACCTTCAGGAAGTCGGCCTTTGGTGTACCGCAGATGTTTTCTACGACGTCCGGCGTGTAGCGGGAGACGTGCTGTTTCAGCAGGTTCCATACGCAGCGCGGATGTTGCAGGGTGACGTCGCGTTTGGCGAAGCCTTTTTCATCCAGCTCGTAGTTCCAACTGGTTTTGTCATACTTGCGTTTGTCCGCGTCGTAGCCGGTGAACAGGCCATCTTCGAAACCGTAATCCTCACGCACGATCAGGCTGGCGTTGGTATAGGCCTCAGTGTATTCGCGGTTGAATTTTTCGTTGTTCAGCAGGTACAGCAAAACGCCTGACAGGAAAGCAATGTCAGTACCGGAACGAATTGGCGCATAGAAATCAGCCACCGCAGCGGTTCGCGTAAAGCGTGGATCGATAACAATCAGCTTCGCGCCGTTGTGAATTTTGGCTTCCATCGCCCAGCGGAATCCGACCGGGTGAGCTTCAGCGGCGTTACCGCCCATCACCACGACGAGGTTGGCGTTTTTAATGTCGACCCAGTGGTTGGTCATCGCACCGCGACCAAATGTTGGAGCAAGACTTGCTACCGTTGGTCCGTGTCAGACGCGTGCCTGGTTGTCGACCGCGAGCATACCGAGCGCGCGGGAGAATTTTTGCGTTAAATAGCCGGTTTCGTTACTGGAAGCGGAAGCACACAGCATTCCGGTGGAAAGCCAGCGGTTAACGGTTACGCCTTCAGCGTTTTGTGCAACGTAGTTAGCGTCGCGGTCTTCTTTCATCAGCTTAGCGATGCGGTCAAATGCCTCATCCCAGCTAATCTGTTGCCACTTATCTGAGCCTGGTGCGCGATATTCCGGGAATTTCAGGCGGCTTTCGGAGTGGATGAAGTCCACAAGTCCTGCCCCTTTCGGGCACAGCGCGCCACGGTTCACCGGGTGATCCGGGTCCCCTTCGATATGGAAGATGGATGCTTTGGCGTTTTTTGCGCCGTCACCGAGGCTGTACATTAACAGTCCACAGCCAACGGAACAGTAAGTGCAGGTGTTACGGGTTTCGCGGGTGCGCAGCAGTTTATATTGCCGTGTTTCCGCGAGCGCTACGCCGGGTGCAAAACCCAGTGCCGCTGCCGTGGTGCCTGCCATACCGCCAGCGCAGATCTTAAAGAACTGCCTTCTGCTGACCTGCATGGTTCGCTCCTTGTTTCGACATTGTCACGTTCCCTTCGCTTTTCTGTAACGCGAACGCGAGGGAAGTGGTTGTTATTTTTCTTTGCGGACGGGACCGCAAAGGTCCAGAATTGGGTGAATTTCCCTCCGTCCAGGAGGGATTTGTAAAGAATACCACAATGTTGGTATGCGTGTTCCAATATGGTTAAAAGAAAGTGAATAAGATTATTCAAGAAAACATCAAGAATGTGACATCTTCGACAGGATCGCGCCAGTTGACCCTCTGGAAGCGCGAGGATTTGCAACATCCTCAGCCTGATGAGGTAGCTGAAGAAGTGCCTGTTGCGCTGGTATACAACGGGATTTCGCACGTGGTGATGATGGCATCACCGAAAGATCTTGAGCACTTCGCGGTGGGTTTTTCACTTTCTGAAGGCATTATTGAGTCCCCGCAGGATATCTACGGAATGGACGTAGTGCCTTCCTGCAACGGATTGGAAGTGCAGGTTGAACTGTCCAGCCGTCGCTTTATGGGGCTGAAGGAGCGTCGTCGCGCGCTGGCCGGTCGCACCGGTTGCGGCGTTTGTGGCGTGGAGCAGCTCAATGACATTGGCAAGCCGGTCCAGCCGCTGCCGTTTACCCAGACATTCGATCTGGCGAATCTTGATAACGCTTTACGACATCTCAACGATTTTCAACCCGTGGGGCAACTGACAGGCTGCACGCACGCGGCTGCCTGGGTACAGCCGTCAGGTCATCTGGCGGGCGGGCATGAAGATGTTGGACGTCATGTTGCGTTGGATAAACTGCTGGGACGACGTGCAATCGAAGGGGAAACCTGGCAACAGGGCGCGGTATTAGTCTCCAGCCGTGCCAGTTATGAGATGGTGCAGAAATCGGCGATGTGCGGTGTGGAGATCCTGTTTGCTGTTTCTGCGGCGACAACGCTCGCCGTGGAAGTTGCCGAACGTTGTAACCTGACGCTGGTGGGTTTTTGCAAACCGGGCAGGGCGACGATCTATACGCATCCGCAACGTCTGGTCGCGCTGTGACGCCACCAGGCGGCCAGAATACTGCCGGAAAATGCCAGTTCCATGATTACGGCAACTGGCGAGCCAACAATCACATTGTTCAGCAGCCAACACAGGCTGCCGCACAAGGTGTATCCCCGTAATTTTCCGCTGCGTTTTTGAAATGACGCAAAGGTCATCAGCAGGCTTCCCATCAGCGGCAAAATACTCGACAGATTTTGCCAAAGATAAATGCTACACAGCAGCGACCCCAGCATAAATCCCCACATCACCCAGCGGTGAAAGGTGACGATGGCTGTCGCGTAGCGGCATGCGGCAATGATCATTAACCCAGCCGCAGCGTGTTGATCCAAAAGATAGAAATGGATAGCTAACAGAGACGTAGAACTGGTGAGCAGCGTTAAAGTGATAGCCCGGCGTTGAAAATGAAAAGCGGAAATATCCAGTAAGAAGCTGATGCCAGCCAGCATCTGAGAAAGAAGAAATGCGTTCATTGTGGTCGCCATCTATTAAAGAGTGACGGGACAATAATCGACGCATCACCGTAAGGCGTTAACCTTTGTTAAGACGCTGGCGAATACGGGACAGGCTAACGGGGGTAATGCCGATATAGCTGGCAAGATCGCGCTGGGTGAGCTGTGACTCCCAGTCCGGGAAGTGTGTTTGTACGTACTGATAGCGTTGCTCTGGGGTATTGAGCAGCAGCATTTGCTCTTTTTTCTCTTTGTAGATCAATTGCTGGACCAGTAGCTGAGTCTTAATATCCTGATTTTCCGGCGCATCAAGCAAAGCCAAGGGGATTTCAGTGGTTTCTCCCGCGGCGATCATTTGTAGGCTGTAATCGGCAGGTGTGTTAGTTAGCCAGTTCAGGTACAGAAAGCAGTATTCCCCGGCAAAGTAGAACTCTTTAACCCTTTCAACGCCGTTATCCGCGTGATAAACCGCACGAGCCACACCATGATGTAAAAGATGAATTTTACTTTGTAGTTCACCCTGACGAAGTAACCAATTACCCGCCGGTTGCGTTTTTCTACGGCTGCCAGCAAGCCATTGTGATTCCTGATTACGTAACATCTTATCTCTCAAATAATTTGAATAAGACTGGCAAATCCTTCCGCTTTCAGTTGTTCGGATATCAGCCTATTATTTATCACATCAAGGCACGGTGCCTTACTCAAACAACTAAGTTAAAGGGTTTATATCATGAAAAGCATCAAAACTTTTGTCGCAGTTATCGCTCTGGCTACTTCTTTCGGTTCTTTCGCTGCTCAGACAGTGACCGCAACCGGTTCTACGCTGGAAAGCGCTGAAGCAAAAATCGCCGCTCAGGCTGAACGTGCAGGCGCCAGCGATTACAAAATCACTCAGGCATACACCGGTAACCGCGTGCACATGACCGCCGAACTGCTGAAATAAGATACCTTAGTACTGTCGAAAGAGCGCCCTTGAGGCGCTTTTTTAGTTTATACCCGCCATTCGCAGCAATGCGGTCACCACTGCGGCAGCGACGATCACCACGATTAGCGGCATCTTGCGCCAGGCGATAAATACCGCAAAAGCCACGCCCAGCACGCGGGCCATGCCAGCAAAGTGTTCGCCTTCGTAAAAGGTAGTCGCCAGCGCAACGGAGAACAGTAATACCGTTGCGGCGTCGGAAAGCAGCGCCTGCGAGCGTTCTGAGAACGCTAAACGGCTTCCAAGCTTCGCTCCTCCTAAACGCATTAAATACGTTCCCAGAGATAACATGGCGATACCGACGATAAACAGCGTCATGTTGCCCATTATTTTTTCCTCGTCAGTAAGCCAAACAGTGAGAGCAAAACAGGTAAACCGACCGGCGCAAAGGGGATGGCGGCAAGCGACAACCCGGCGCCGCTACAGGCGCGAATCAGCGTGGTGCGGTTTTTAAAGGCCGGGACCACTAAGGCTAATAAAATTGCAGGGAAGACGGCATCCAGACCGATGGTTTCCGGGGCAGGGAGCAGTTTGCCTACGCCCGCGCCGATCAGTGTGCCAACAGGCCAGAAAATCGCGACGCCCAGACCGCACAGCCAGAAGGCGGCTTTACGTTGTTCGGGCGTTTTTTGCGACAGGCCAAAGACTACGCTTTCGTCGTTCATGATATGACAGCCGAGGAAACTCGCAGCCCGGGAGCCCACCAGATCGCGCACCGTGACGCCAAACGGCACGTGTCGGGCGTTGACCAGTAAACCGGCAGCCGCCGCCGCCAGTGGGTTACCGCCGCTGGCGACGATACCGATAAACATAAACTCGGACGCACCCGCCAGTACCGTAATCGAAAGCACAAACGGTACCCACAGCGGGAAGCCGTAGGCCATCGCCAGCGAGCCGTATGACATGCCGACTACGCCGACGGCCAGACAGACTAAAAAAATTGCTTTTATCGTGTCGCCTTTGAGACTGGAAAAATAATGTTTCATACCGTTTTAGCCATATCGAACGAATTTCCATTATAATGAACGCGACCAGCTAATATTACAAGTCGAACGAATCGTTCGATATAAAGAACATGGAGTCGTGAATGACCCAGCCCATCAGTATGATCGCGAAAAGCCTTGTGCGTGAACGTCAGCGCACCGGTTTGTCATTGGCAGAGATTGCCCGTCGCGCAGGGATTGCAAAATCGACACTCTCGCAATTGGAAGCGGGCAATGGCAATCCTAGCCTGGAAACGCTCTGGTCGCTGTGTGTGGCGTTGGATATTCCCTTTGCTCGCCTGCTGGAGCCGCAGGAACAAAAAACGCAGGTGATTCGTCGCGGCGAAGGGACAAAGGTGGTGGCTGAGCAGGCCCACTACCAGGCCATTTTACTGGCCGCCTGCCCGCCGGGGGCGCGGCGGGATATCTATCTGCTGCTGACGCAACCGGGCGCGGATCGTATTTCACAGCCGCATCCACCTGGATCGGTTGAACACATCATCGTGACGCAGGGTAAGGCGATAGTAGGATTGACGGAAGCGCCGGAGGAGTTAGGCGAGGGGGACTATATTTGTTACCCCGCCGATCGGGCGCATATTTTTAAAGCGCTGGAGCCTGACACTCAGGCGATTCTGGTTTCTGAGCAAAATTGAATTGCCGGATGGCGCTATCGCTTATCCGACCTACAAAAAATAAAACCGTAGGCCCGGTAAGCTTGCGCCACCGGGCATATAACTTACTGCAAATAAAACACTTCTTTTAGCTCTGCGCTAACCGGGCTGTTGTCCGGGTTTGCTGGCATTACGTCACGCATATGCTTCCACCAACGTTGGCAAACGTCGGTGCTGGCAACGGCATTCCAGCGTTCTTCGGACTCAATCTCAACGGTGGCGAACAGCAGATTGCGCGCCTGATCGAGATAAATCGCGTAGTGATGGGCGCCGTGCTCTTTCAGCACCGCTTCCAGCTCTGGCCAGATGGGATTGTGCCGACGTTGATATTCAACGTGCGCGTCGGCATTCACCTGCATCACAAAGGCCTTGCGGATCATAACGCCTCCAGATACATCTCGCGGACCTCGTCGCGGCTGGCGGTGCGCGGGTTGCACGGCGCACACGGATCGGCCAACGCTTTATCCAGCCAGCCTTCAATATCCTCTTTCGTCACGCCAAGGGAACTAAAGCCCGCAGGAATACCAACACGCTTGCTGAGTGTACGAATCGCGTTGATGGCCTCTATACTTGCCGCTTCATCGCTCATGTCACGGGTATCGACGCCCATTGCCTGCGCCACGCGGGCAAAACGCGCCACGGCGTTCGGACGGTTAAAGTTTTCGATTACCGGCAGCAGGATGGCGTTGCAGACGCCGTGTGGCAGATTATGGGTTGCGCCCGGCTGGTGCGCCAGCGCATGCACCAGACCCAGACCAGCGCTGTTAAATGCCATCCCCGCCAGATACTGACCAAACGCCATTTGCTCACGAGCTTCGAGGTTATGACCGTCGTCGACCGCTTTTGGTAGCCACAGGTTGATCAGGCGAATCGCTTCCAGTGCGTTAGCGTCGGTGAGCGGATGAGCACCAACGGAAACATAGGCTTCCACCGCGTGGGTCAGGGCGTCCATACCGGTTGCGGCGGTGACGGAGGCCGGGATTTCCAGCATTACGCTGGCATCATCCACAGCGATGTCCGGGATGATATTCGGGTCGATGATCACCTCTTTAACCTTACGGGCAGAGTCGATAATGACCGCGTTGCTGGTCATCTCTGCTGCCGTACCGGCGGTAGTGTTGATGGCGACCAGCGGGACGCCAGCATTTTTCACTTTGCCCACGCCGGAGTAAGCGGTAGAAGGGCCAGGGTTGGCTGTCAGGATTTTCACCGCTTTGGCGGTATCGATCGGGCTGCCGCCACCGAAGGCGATGATGTAGTCACATTCTGCGTTCTGATAGGCCGCAAAACCTTTTTGTACCAGCTCTTCTGTCGGGTTCGGGAATACTTCATCAAACAGGTGGTAAGACATTTGATGTTTATCCAGCGCGGCAAACAGGCTATCCAGCAGGCCCAGTTTTACCAGTTGACCATCGGTGACGATCAGCGCTTTGCCCCATTGTTTATTCGCCACGAGATTCACCATATCGGCAATCGCGCCGGCGCCATGCAGGCTAATTTTTGGCAGTGCCAACATAAAGCTCATCATTATTCTCCTTAATAATAAAATCCTGTAGGCCGGATAAAGCGAAGCCGCATCCGGCGTTGAGTTGGGAGGTATCAGTACAGCTCTATGGCGCTTGCCAGCGGCGTAACACCAAAGCGTTTGCCAAGTGCGACCAGCTCTTCACGTGAGATGGTCTGCTTCATACCGCCCATCGAAAAGATTTTGACCAGAACTTCGGCGGATTTCTCTGCGGTATCTATCAAACCGAACGCTTCGTCGAGGGTAGGTCCGCTTCCGAACACGCCGTGGAACGGCCAAAGTACCAGCGAGTGTTTCTGCATTTCCTCGGCGGTAGCCTGACCAATTTCATCTGTACCCGGCACCATCCACGGCAGAATGCCAACGCCATCCGGGAACACCACCAGGCACTCGGTGCTGCCTTCCCACAGCTTGCGGGTAATCAGCGCTGTGTTGTTTTCCAGTACGTAGGTCAGAGCGATCAGGTTGGTGGCATGGCAGTGCATGATCACGCGGTCTTTACCGTTCGTCGCTTTAATGCGTTCGCAGTGAGAGAGGAAGTGAGCCGGCAGTTCAGAGGTCGGCACGGCCTCGTGGGTCAGGCCCCAGAGGATGTGGTAGCCCGCACCGTCGCTGTCTATTTGTACCACGCCCAAGTTTGCCGCGGGATCGAGCTGAACGTTACGGAAAAACTTACCGGAACCGGTGACGATAAACGGTGTGTTTGCCAGCAGCGGCATCGGCTGACTTAGCGCAATATAGCGTGGTTTTTCGTGGAAATCGGCGCTAAACGGCGCGATATCTGCTTCATCAAGACGCAGCGTCAGGTTGCCGCCATTACGCTCGTCCCAGCCTTTCAGCCACGCATCAGAAGTGGCTTTGATCATCCCCTGGACGAACCAGGAAGTCGTAATTTTTTGCATGTTCGGTGTTCCTGTTTATTGCCCGAACGTTATCGGGTCTTACGTAGGCCGGATAAGCGAAGCGCCATCCGGCAATCGTGTTTCATTTATTGCCGGATGGCGACGCGGGGCGTCTTATCCGGCCTACAAGCCTGGCGTCACGGTTAGCTACGTTTGCTCAAAATCTCTTTTTCATAAGCGCGCACGCTGTCCAGCCACTGGCTGCCCGCAGGCGTGTCGTGGCGCTGGCAATACATCTCCCAGACGGCCTGCCACGGCAGCGATTTTTGCTCTTCCAGCAGGGCCAGACGTGCGGTGTAGTCGCCGCTGGCTTCGAGCTGACGCAGTTGCTCGGTGGGTTCTAACAGCGCGCGCAGCAGGGCTTTTTTCATATTGCGGGTGCCGATCACCCACGCGGCGATGCGGTTAATGGAGGCGTCGAAGAAGTCGAGGCCAATGTGTACGCGGTCAAACAGGTTGTGGCGAACGATCTCGCTGGCAATCGCCTGAGTTTCATCATCCAGCAGCACCACGTGATCGCTGTCCCAGCGCACCGGACGGCTGACGTGCAGCAGCAGGCGTGGTACATACAGCATGGCGGCGGAAATTTTGTCGGAGATCACTTCAGTCGGATGGAAGTGGCCCGCATCCAGACACAGTGCGGTCTGGCGGCTGGTGGCGTAACCCATGTAGAACTCGTTAGAGCCCACGGTGTAGCTTTCCGCACCGATGCCAAACAGCTTGCTTTCGACGGCATCGATATGGTGCGCTGGGTCGAGTTTCTCGCTGATCACTTCGTCCAGTGCGTCCAGCAGACGCTGGCGCGGCGCTAAACGGTCAACGGTGATGTCTTTCATGCCATCCGGGATCCAGATGTTCATCACCGATGGTGTACCCAACTGCTCGCCAAAATACGCCGAGACGCGACGGCTGGCTTTGCAGTGATCGATCCAAAACTGGCGAATGGTGTCGTCGGCGTGCGCCAGCGTGAAACCGTCGGCGCTCAGTGGGTGTGAGAAGCAGGATGGGTTGAAATCCAGCCCTAACTGGTTCGCTTTCGCCCACTCCACCCAGTTTTTAAAGTGCTCAGGTTTGATTTGGTCGCGGGCAACCGGCGTATCAGATTCCAGATAGATCGCGTGCAAATTCAGACGTTTTGGACCAGGAATCAGGCTCAGCGCCTGCTCCAGATCGGCCCGCAGTTCGGTGGCGTTACGCGCTTTACCCGGATAGTTACCGGTAGCCTGAATACCGCCAGTGAGCGAGCCTTCCGGGTTTTCGAAACCGGCGACATCATCGCCCTGCCAGCAGTGCATGGAGACCGGCAGACGATCGAGCTGGCGTAAGGCCGCCTCGACATCAATGCCTACCGCGGCGAAACGCAGTTTTGCCAGTTCCCAGGCTTGTTCAAGTTGAGTGGTCATGCGCAAAGCTCCTTTGTCTGTCGTAGTGATTGAAACTGCGCCTGGTAGCGGGCAATTTCACTTTCAGGATTGGGAATGAAGGTGGTCAGTTCGTAGTTGGCGCGCACCACCTGACGGAAATCATCGACGTTGTTCAGCTCGTCCAGCGTCATCAGTTGGATGCCAATATTGCCGAGCGTGGAAGCCTCAATCGGCCCGGACATCACGCGAATACCGCAGGCATCCGCACATAGCTGGTTCAGTAAGGTGTTCTGGCAGCCGCCACCGACAATGTGCAGTTGGCTAAATGCTGCACCACGCAGTTGTGCCAGTTCTTGCAGGATGTCGGCGTACAGCAACGCCAGGCTGTCGAAGATACAGCGCGCCAGTTCGGCGTTTTGCAGGGGAACGGGTTGGCCTGATTCACGGCATGCTGCCTGAATTTCTGCACTCATATCGTCGGGGTTGATAAAGCGATCGTCGTTCGGGTTTATCAGGAACTGGCAGGCCGGCAGCGCTTGCGTTTGGCTGATAAGCGTTGGCAGGTCGGTAATCTGGCGCTCTTTTAATACGCGCTGGAGCAGCCACAGCCCCATAATATTTTTCAGGACACGGTAGCGTCCTTCCGCGCCGCCTTCGTTGGTAATATTCGCCGCCAGCGCCGCATCGTTGGTATACGGTGTTCTGCTCTCAAAGCCCATCAGCGACCAGGTCCCGGAAGAGAGATAGGCGCTGTTTTTGTCGGCCAGCGGAGAAGCAATGACCGCGCTGGCCGTGTCGTGACTGGCGACGGCGACAACCGGAATTTGGTTTTTCTGTGGGCAAATCCAGTGGCCGATCACGTTCCCTGGATGCGTCGGGCGACCAAACCAGGCTTTGTCTGCCCCGGTCCACGCCAGCAGTGTGTCATCCCAGTCGTCGGTATTGATATTGACGAGCTGGGTGGTGGTGGCGTTGGTGTATTCCCAGTTCATTTTGCCGGTCAGGCGAAAGCTGAAGTAGTCGGGGATCAGCAGGGCGTGGGCCACCTGCGGGAGCAGTTCTGGCTGCTGTTCAACCAGCGCACGCAGTTGATACAGGGTGTTAAAGGGCAGAAACTGAATGCCGCTACGGCGGTAAATTTCACCTTTACCCGGCTGCTCCATCGCCTGCGCCATAATGCCGGTCGTGCGGCTGTCACGGTAAGAGACCGGCAGACCGACACGTTGACCGATGTTATCGATCAGAACGTAATCCACGCCCCAGGTATCAATGCCGATGCTGTCTATCCGAATGCCTTCATCGCAGACTTTTTTCAGGCCAAGACGAATATCGTTTTCCAGGCTGTCGATGTCCCAGGTGTCAAAACCGTCTGTTTTTTGCAGGCAGTTCATGAAGCGGTGGATTTCACGTAGCGTCAGGGAGCGGTGTTCACTGTCGTAACGCGCCAGCATTACGCGCCCACTGGATGCGCCGAGATCGACTGCGACACAATGGCGAAAAGTCATAGCGAGGTCCTTCTGAGTTTTATTGCACTCAGTCTAAGAACCCCAGATAAAGCGTACCTTCTTGACAGTGACAGCCACAATTAGCGGCTGGCAACATGGCAAAGGTGAACGTGACGCTGTTCACAATTTCTATTAATAGGACCTGTTTTAGCGGATGTGACGCCTTCCGCAATTCGCGATCTTTCCCGCCATTTCTTGAAGAATTGACCGTGTTTACGCACTTTGGCGTCAAAAATTTAAGGTGAGGGTGATAACCCTTAATTACTATTCAGCCATGTTCATTTGATCGGGAAGGATGTCATCATGACGGTATTGCATTGCGTGGATTTTTTTCCGACAGGTAAAGCGCCAGTGGCTATTGAACCGCGGCTTCCTCAACCTGCGTTTCCAGAGCATCATCATGATTTTCATGAAATTGTGGTGGTCGAACATGGAACGGGGATCCATGTGTTCAACGGGCAGCCTTACACCATCAGCGGCGGTACGGTGTGTTTCGTTCGCGATCATGACCGGCATTTATATGAACATACTGACAATCTGTGCCTGACCAATGTGTTGTATCGCTCCCCGGATGCGTTTCAATTTCTGGCTGGGCTGAATCAGCTTTTACCTCAGGAACAGAACGGGCAGTATCCCTCCCACTGGCGGGTGAATCAGGGGGTGTTGCAGCAGGTTCGACAACTGGTGGGGCAGATGGAAGCGCTCGGTGAGGGGATGGATACACCAACGGCGGCAAACCGCGAGATCCTGTTTATGCAGCTGCTGGTGCTGCTGCGTAAAAGCAGCCTGATGGAAGCAGCGACCGATAACGACGCGCGGCTTAACCTCCTGATGGCGTGGCTGGAAGATAACTTTGCCGACGAGGTGTGTTGGGAGGCGCTGGCCGAGAAGTTTTCCCTCTCTTTGCGCACTCTGCATCGCCAGCTCAAACAGCAAACCGGATTGACGCCGCAGCGCTACCTTAACCGCTTGCGGCTGATCAAGGCCCGGCATCTGCTTCGCCACAGTGATGACAGTGTGACAGACATCGCTTATCTTTGCGGATTCGGCGACAGTAACCACTTTTCGACGCTTTTTCGTCGTGAGTTCAAGTGGTCACCACGCGATATTCGTCAGGGGCGCGATCTCGTTGTGGCAAGCCGCCTCCAGTAACGCGAAAGCTATCAACGTTTTTTACCGCCGAATCTCAGATAATCATGTCCCTTAACGCCGGATGGTGGCTACGCCTTATCCGGCCTACGTGTCACGTAATCTGTAGGTCGGATAAGGCGTAGCCGCCATCCGACAGGGAATATTGTGATGGCGAATCATCTGGTCCTTCTGAAATCAGACTTCTTTGCGCATGAGCAGCAGGCTGTGGCCGTGGCTGACCGTTATCCGCAGGATGTCTTTGCTGAGCATACCCACGAGTTTTGCGAGCTGGTCATGGTCTGGCGCGGTAATGGTCTGCATGTCCTTAACGATCGCCCGTACCGGATAACCCGTGGCGATCTGTTTTACATTCGCGCCGAAGATAAACACTCCTACACCTCCGTGAACGACCTGGTGTTGCAAAATATCATCTACTGCCCGGAGCGGTTGACGCTGAATGTTGACTGGCAAGGGGCGATCCCCGGATTTAACGGTACGCCGAGGCAGCCGCATTGGCGACTCGGCAGCGTTGGCATGAGCCAGGTCCGACAGGTGATAAGCCAGCTTGAACATGAAAGTAATCAACGTGATGCACAGGCTTTTACCATGGCTGAGCTGCTGTTCGGGCAACTGGTGACACACCTTAAGCGGCATCGTTATGCCACGGATACGCTCCCGGCGACCTCCAGTGAAACGCTGCTGGATAAACTGATCACCGCGTTAGCCGGTAGCCATGAGCATGCGTTTGAACTGGATACGTTTTGCGAGCGCGAACAATGCAGCGAGCGCGTTTTGCGCCAGCAGTTTCGCAGCCAGACCGGGATGACCATCAACCAGTATCTCCGCCAGGTGCGGGTTTGCCATGCGCAGTATCTGCTCAAACATAGTCGGTTGATGATTAGCGAGATTTCCATGCGCTGCGGCTTTGAGGACAGTAACTACTTTTCGGTGGTATTTACGCGGGAAACCGGGATGACGCCGAGCCAGTGGCGTCATCTCAGTACTCAGCATGCTTAGCTGGCCATTCCCAGACCGACAATGTTTGCCGCGACAATGATCACTACGCAGCCGAGGCTTAGCACGCTGACCGGACGACGACCCGCGTTTTTCCACTCTTTCAATACCAGACCGACAATCCCGCCGCACAGAACATAGAAGCTCATGTGCAGCATCCAGCTTACATAGTCATACTGCGCCGGAATACGTGCGTGGCCCCAGGCGTAGAAGAAGAATTGCAGATACCACATCAAGCCACCAAGCGCAGAGAGCAGTACGTTGGTGATAATCAGCGGTTTGGCTAACGAGAAGTCGGCTTTTATCGACAAGTTCTTCACTTTTGCCAGACGAATGAAGCAGAAGCCCAGGTTAACAAGCGCGCCACCGCCCATAATGACCACATAGCTAGGCAGGGCGACATACAGCGGATCGACGCCCAACGCGGCGGCGGCATCGTGCATCGGTTTCGCCGCGTTCATCGCAAAGGACATCCCGGCGGAGAAAATACCGCACATGACGGCCAGAACCAGACCTTTTTTCAGGTTGAAATCTTCCGCTTTGATGCCCATTTTGCGTTCTTTTAACTGACCGGCACGGGTAACAATACCCACGCCAATCAGCGCGACCAGTACGCCAAGCAGCGTCATGCGGCCACCAGAGGTATTGATCAGTACATCAAAATTGCCGTTGATAATCGGGGTCATCAGCGTGCCGACAATCAGCGTAATACCTATCGCAATCCCGATACCCATCGACATACCGAGATAGCGCATGGTCAGGCCATAGTTGATATTGCCAATCCCCCACATTGCACCAAACAGAAATACCGGCGCCAGCGTGGAGAGGCTGAAGGAGCTGAAGTAGGCCCAGAAATCGGGAAGTAACATGGCGCTGATGGTCCACGGCAGGATTATCCAGGAGACGATCCCGCCAACCGACCACATCGTTTCCCATGACCAATGTTTGACTTGCTTGAACGGGGCATAGAAACAGGCGGCACTGGCTGCCCCTATCAAATGCCAAAAGATACCCATCGTAATCGCGTTACTCATGACTTAATCCTCGTTATTTTTTATCGTCGGTAATGACCCCTCCGACCTAACGAGTTTAAAAATTACGCAGGTGGTTAACCTTTTGACGATTGCCGCCCTTTTGCGCATGTTGGCAATTATCACGTTAAGTGGGTGATTCGGCTCACATCTTTAACAATGGGTTTGATTCATTAAGACCCTGTAAAAAGTACGGCATTGATAATCATTTTCAATATCATTTAATTAACTATAATGACCCAACTGCTTACGCGGCGTTAACACTGGCCGCCCGACAATACTGGAGATGATTATGAGTTATACACTGCCATCCCTGCCGTACGCTTATGATGCCCTTGAACCGCACTTCGATAAGCAGACGATGGAAATTCACCACACCAAACACCACCAGGCTTACGTAAACAACGCCAACGCTGCGCTGGAAAGCCTGCCTGAATTCGCCAGCCTGTCCGTTGAAGAGTTGATCACCAAACTGGATCAACTGCCAGCAGACAAGAAAACCGTACTGCGTAACAACGCGGGCGGTCACGCTAACCACAGCCTGTTCTGGAAAGGCCTGAAAACCGGTACTACGCTGCAGGGCGACCTGAAAGCGGCTATCGAACGTGACTTCGGCTCCGTTGACAACTTCAAAGCTGAATTTGAAAAAGCAGCGGCAACCCGCTTTGGCTCCGGCTGGGCGTGGCTGGTTCTGAAAGGTGACAAACTGGCTGTTGTTTCCACCGCCAACCAGGATTCCCCGCTGATGGGTGAAGCTATCTCTGGCGCTTCCGGTTTCCCAATCGTGGGCCTGGACGTTTGGGAACACGCTTACTACCTGAAATTCCAGAACCGTCGCCCGGACTACATCAAAGAGTTCTGGAACGTTGTGAACTGGGACGAAGCTGCCGCGCGTTTCGCAGCAAAAAAATAAGTTCTACGCTTTAACAAAGCCCTGCAAGCGATGCTTGTGGGGTTTTTTTGTGATCAAACTCAATATAAAAACAATGATCCACTTAAATTGAAACAAGGTTTTATTATGAGAGTGGGATCACTTTTATAGTCTCTATGAATGTCTATCTTCTTTTCATCAAGACGGGCGCATCTCAAAGCAAGATGCAATCGCCCATAAAAATTGCCCCATTTTTATGTCTACAGGTGATGGAAATGCAGATCAAACGTACGATAGAGAAAATCCCAGGCGGTATGATGCTGGTGCCGCTTTTCCTGGGCGCGTTGTGTCATACCTTTTCCCCCGGCGCCGGGAAATATTTCGGTTCTTTTACCAACGGTATGATCACCGGTACGGTGCCTATCCTGGCAGTCTGGTTCTTTTGCATGGGGGCGTCGATCAAGCTAAGCGCCACCGGCACCGTGCTGCGTAAATCAGGTACGTTAGTCATCACCAAGATTCTGGTGGCGTGGGTGGTTGCAGCGATTGCTTCACGCATTCTGCCGGAACATGGTGTAGAGGTCGGATTCTTCGCTGGGTTGTCTACGCTGGCGCTGGTGGCCGCGATGGATATGACCAACGGCGGGCTGTATGCCTCGATTATGCAGCAGTACGGCACCAAAGAAGAGGCCGGGGCGTTTGTCCTGATGTCGCTGGAGTCTGGCCCGCTGATGACCATGGTGATTCTGGGAACCGCCGGGATCGCGTCGTTTGAACCACACGTATTTGTTGGTGCGGTATTGCCGTTCCTGATTGGCTTTGCGCTGGGGAATCTGGACCCTGAACTGCGGGAGTTCTTCAGCAAAGCGGTGCAGACGCTGATCCCGTTCTTTGCCTTCGCATTAGGTAACACCATTGATTTGAGCGTGATTGCGCAGACCGGCGTGCTGGGTATTCTGCTGGGCGTGGCGGTGATTATCATCACTGGTATTCCATTGATTATCGCCGATAAACTGATTGGTGGTGGCGATGGTACGGCGGGGATTGCCGCTTCCAGTTCTGCGGGGGCGGCGGTTGCTACGCCTGTGCTGATTGCTGAAATGGTTCCGGCATTTAAACCGATGGCACCGGCAGCAACTTCCCTGGTCGCCACGTCGGTGATTGTGACCTCCATTCTGGTGCCGATTATCACGTCTATCTGGTCGAAAAGGGCCAAAGCAAGGGCGGCAGAAATTGATATTCGTGGCACCGTGAAGTAAGTCTCTTAAGCCGGATGGTGCACCATCCGGCTTAATTATTTACCCTTTGACGACAAACACCTCATCGATTGTTCGACACTCACTCTCGTTCAACTCTCCACCGGCATTACGTGACACGCTGGTACAATAGCCAAACTTACGCGATACCACGGTTTTGATGGTGGTGACAAAATCTTCGCCGATGGCATAGATGGACATGTAGGTGCCAATCTGGTCCTGAATATCGCGAAGCGCTGCCAGGTCGCCCTGTTTGAACGCTTCCCGCGCGCTGACAAACAGTTCCGGCATGACGTTGTTCAACCCTGAAATAATCCCCGCGCCACCTGCTAACAGGTTGGGAATGTAGTATTCGTCATAGCCGGACAGCACGGCAAAATCCTCCCGCACGGCGCGGGTGGTCTGAATCATACTGCGGGTATGGGACTGGCAGTCGACGGTGTCTTTAATGCCAGCGAAATTCGGGAACTCGGCGGCGAGGGTGGCTACCAGTTCGGGGGTTAAATCGCAGCCGGTGCGTGCCGGGAAGTTATAAGCAAACCATTTGCCGCTGAGTTTCTGCCCCAACTGACGGAAGTAGCTCAGCAGCTGTTTCGCCGTTTGTCCGTAGTAGTAGGGCGGCAGGATCATCACGGCATCGTAACCTGAGCGATACGCTTCCTGCGCCATCAATAAAACATCATTCTGGCAGGTGGATGAGACGTTGGCGACCATCTTCAGCGAGCTCATGGCGCGGGCCTCGCGGATCAGCAGCAGTCTTTCTTCGAGCGTGAAGGAGGCAAATTCCCCGATGCTGCCCATCAGCAAAATCACGTCGATTTTGGCCTCGGTAAGGCGTTTGAGATGTTGGCTTAGACCGTTGAGATCGATCTTGCCATCATTGTCCATTGGCGTAATGGAAGGACACCAGACGCCAGCAAATTGCGATTGACCAGTCACGTTGTCGACTCCTTATTTGAAATGATGTTTCAAAACCAGATTACATTGATAGCATGTGTCCCTAAGTTTCATGTGAACCGTGCTCTCATTTTGAGCGACTGGGGTAAAATAAATGTGGTGTAATGGGGGAAATTTATCGGGAGAGGGAACAGATGCGATATCCGGTCGATGTTTTTACGGGCAAAGTTCGGGACTACACGGGAAGCCGTCCCAGCGCGATTGCTAAAGTCCAGATTGACGGTGAGTTGATACTGACCGAACTGGGGCTGACGGGGGATGAACAGGCGGAAACGAAAATTCACGGCGGGCCGGATCGCGCGCTGTGTCACTATCCGCGTGAACACTATCAGCACTGGAGACAAGCGTTTCCGGAGCAGGCGGAGCTATTTGTCGCGCCTGCGTTTGGTGAGAACCTCTCTACTGAGGGGCTAACTGAAGAGAATGTGTATATTGGCGACATTTTCCAGTGGGGAGAGGCGATGATTCAAGTCACGCAGCCGCGCTCGCCGTGCTTTAAGCTGAATTTCCATTTTGGCATCAGCGATATGGCCAGCCAGATGCAAGATGCGGGCAAGACGGGCTGGCTGTGTAGCGTCATCGCGCCTGGTCAGGTGTCAGCAGACGCGCCGTTGATCCTGGCGTCACGCGTGAGCGACGTCAGCGTACAGGAGGCAATTGCTATCGCCTGGCATATGCCGTTTGATGATTCGCAATATCATCGTTTGCTGTCGGCTGCCGGGTTATCAAAAAGCTGGACCAGAACGATGCAAAAGCGCCGTTTAAGCGGCAAGATCGAAGACAATTCCCGTCGTTTGTGGGGAAAATAAACCTACCTTCATCTGGCAATTAAATCAGGTGGCGACACCTGATTTACCTCTCCCTGTGGTTCATCTCCCTGCGTACAAAACCGGGCAAAAACCTGACGATCTCGGTTTGCTTCAAAGCCATTCTTGATACCTGGCCCACAAAAAGAAACTCTGCGTTGAAAAAAAACTTGAGTATTTCCTGCACTCAAATATCTTAGCTTCAAATTGGTTTAAACCAGATGAGCAAAATGAAAAAGAAAAACAATGTTGATGTGCTCAGGGAGCGCTTTGAAAGCTGGTTAAACGAGAAGAATTTACCAGCGGGGTCCAAATTGCCTTCGGAAAGGGAGTTATGTGAGCTGCTGGATGCAAAGCGTATGACCTTACGTCAGGTTCTGATTGAGCTTGAGATCGATGCGCGTATTTTCCGCAAGAACCGCAGTGGTTGGTTTATTTCGTCGAAGCGATTTATTTATAACCCTAAATCACTTTCCAGTTTCAATGCTGAAGCCTGTGCTCAGGGACGTAAGCCTTTTTGGGATTATTTAACCAAAGAAACCATTGATACAGTTCCGCATCATGTTGATGATGTTTTTCTCTCCTCCGGTGACCGCTATTTAGTTACCGGCTGGTGCGGTCTTGATTCACATAAAGTGTTTTACCATGAATCCTATATTGATGCTGATGTTGCGCCAGGATTCATTAATAAATTGGGCAATCAGTCTTTTGCCAGCGTCTGGGAAGATGCGTTTGGCCATGTTTTAAATATCAAAGAAATGATTTTTAAACCGGTCAATATGCCAGAAGTGGCCTGCAAAGAGCTGGGTGTTGCGCCTAATACGTATGGAATTTTAGTAGAAAAACATCGGGCTACCCGAGATAAAAAAGTGGTTCAGGTTGATTTCGAATACTGGCGACTTGAATCAGTGGAACTTGTTATTCGCGATGAATGAGAAAAATAATGGGAAAATGTAACCAAGAACTTCTTGCGGAACGCGCGAGAAATATACCGCTGTACCTACATGCTTATGCTTTTCATCTGAATATGCGCTACGAGAGAGTCCTGCCGGGGGATCTTCTGGATATTGCGCATCAGCAAAAATTGAAGGGTGTAAAAATACATGTTGAGGATGGTGAGTCCCAATCACTGCAGAAACTGAACGATCAGCAGCTACACGATTTTAAAGAGAAGGCCAAAAAATATAATCTGGATGTGCATATCGAAACAAGCGCATCGGATAAGGCGACATTGACGGATGCCATCCGTATTGCTGTTGCTACTGGTGCAACTTCAGTGCGTTTCTACCCGCGTTATGAAGGGCATCTCAACGATGTTATGGCGAAGATTGCCAATGATATTGCATGGCTGTCTCAGTATGACGATTGCGGACTAAGCTTTACTATCGAACAGCATGAAGATCTGCAAGGCCATGAGCTGGTGACGCTGGTTAACAATAGCGGGATGAAAAATCTCTCTATTCTGTTTGATTTTGGCAACATGATTAATGCTAATGAACAGCCGCTTTCTGCGTTAGAGGTTATGTCTCCTCTGATCACTCAGGTGCATATCAAAGACGCAAAAATTATTAAAGAAGGTAAAGGCTGGGGGCATGAGGCTTGTCGTTCAGGACACGGCGATTTACCCATGGAAGAAATGCTTAAGGCATTATTACTTTTAGGTGAAGATAAACCGCAAGTACATGCTTTTGGCCTGGAAGAAGAAGTTGAATATTATGCCCCTGCATTTCGCTTCGACGATGAGGGTGATAATCCATGGATCCCATGGCGCGATGCAAGTTATACGCCGCTGCCTGACAGCAACATGGTTGATGCGCGACTGGCGCAGGAAAAAGAACATGCTCTTGCCCAAATAAAATACATTCGTGATATATGTGACAAGTTTATAGGCAATTAATTAGTTTTCTTAAAATATTATTAAATGCGGAAAGGATTATGAAAGTAATCCCCTGGCTTTATTAATTATACAATTTAATTTAGATATTTCTCTCAACAAGCAATGAGGGTTTAATCATGTTCATGAATAAATGGGCAAGGCTCTGTTTTTTGATTTTAGGCGGCGGCACGATATTCAAGCTTTCAAGTATGAAAGATGTTTTCTATGTGCCAATGCAGAATGACTGGGGTTTAACTAATACGCAAATTGGGTTGAGCTTTACGGTTTATACGATTGTTCAGACAACTGGACTTTTTCTTTCTCTCTATATCGCAGATCGTTACTCCAAGAAAATATTATTACCGTTCGGTCTGATTGGCGTTGGGTTATGTGGTTTATATCTGGCAACGCTACCGTCATTTACTGGTTATCTCATTTGCTTTGCCGCGATGGCTTTCTTTGCCGATGTGGTTTATTGGCCGGTATTGCTGAAAGCCGTTCGTTTGCTGGGAACGAAAGAAGAACAAGGACGCATGTTCGGCTTTTTAGAAGCCGGACGTGGCGTGGTGGATGTTATCGTTGCATCTGGTGCTCTGTTTGTCTTCGTCCAGTTTGGTGAAGGTAAAGCGGGGATGCAGGCGGGCCTGTTGTTCTATACGGTAATTACGCTTGTGGCAGGTATTGTGACGTACTTTATTGTCGATGATGACAAAGTGAAAGGCGGCGAGAAAACCAGTGCCAACATGGAAGTGTTAAAGGGTATCAAACATGTTTTGTCCTGCCCTAATGTTTGGCTGGCTTCTTTAGGTATTTTCTTCGTTTATGCCGCGTACTGTGGACTGACTTACTTTATCCCGTTCTTAAAAGATATCTATATGCTGCCGGTAGCTCTCGTCGGTGCGTACGGCATCATCAACCAGTATGCGTTAAAAATGGTAGGCGGGCCGATTGGTGGAATGTTGGCAGATAAAGTTGCTAAATCACCGACAGTGTATCTGAAGTGGACGTTCCTGATCTCTGCTGTGGCGATGCTTGTGTTCATGCAGTTACCGCATCAAACAATGAACGTGTATATCGGTATGGCGGCGACATTAGGGTTCGGAGCGATTATCTTCTCACAGCGCGCCATTTTCTTCGCGCCGATGGATGAGATCGGTACCCCACGTGAGTATGCGGGCTCGGCAATGGCATTTGGTTGCATCATCGGTTATATGCCAGCGATGTTTGCGTACACGTTGTACGGCTATTTGCTGGATACCAATAGCGGCATCACTGGCTACAACTATGTCTTTAGCGTGATGATTGCGTTCAGCTTAATGGGCTTTATCTGTTCGACCATTCTGGTGAAGCGAATTAAAAAGCAAAAGCTAGCGGCGGCGGCTGCGGCGGCATAACGTGAATGCTTCCCCGGTAATTATGTCGTACCGGGGAAGCCTGTTAAGCGCGTTTATACAGCGGTAACCAAATCACCAGCCGTAAACCACCCAGCGGGCTGTCTTCGGCCTTCACCCAGCCACGATGCTGCTGAATTGCGGTTTCAACAATCGCCAGACCCAGACCCGTTCCGCCAGACTCGCGATCGCGCGCCTCATCGGTACGATAGAACGGACGGAAAATCTGTTCTCTGTCTTCAGGGCTAACGCCTGGGCCATCGTCGTCCACGGTGATGGTAATCCCGTCGATATCCACCGCGAAGCCAACTTCAATCTTCGTATGTGAATAGCGCAGGGCATTGCGCACAATGTTTTCCAGCGCACTTTCCAACGCATTTGGGTTACCGTACAGCGGCCACGGACCCGGCGGGAAATTCACCGTGAGCGATTTACCCATCTGCTCAGCTTCAAAGGCGGCGTTATCCAGCACTTCGCCCCAAAGCTGATTAGCTTTCACTGTTTCACTGACCAGCGCGTTTTTCTGCTGATTACGTGACATCACCAGCAGGTCGTTGATCATGCTGTCCAGTCGGTGTGCTTCTGTTTCAATGCGCTCCAGCTCTTTGCTCTCACCGCTACGACGGCGCAGCAGAGCGGTGCCCAGTTGCAGACGCGTTAGCGGTGTTCTCAGCTCGTGAGAGATGTCCGACAGCAGGCGTTGCTGTGTGGTCATCATCCGTTCCAGCGCCGTAACCATCTGGTTAAAGCTTGCGCCTGCCGCCAGAAACTCCTGCGGACCGGCTTCCAGCTCTGGATGCTGACGCAGGTTACCCTGAGCTACTTCATCCGCCGCGTTTTTCAACTTACGCGCCGGTTTCGCCAGACTCCAGGCAAGCCAAAGCAATAGCGGTGAGCTGACTAACATGGTGACGATCAGCAACAACAGCGGTCGGTCGAACAGCAGGTTGATAAAGTCAGATTGTGAGCTGCTGGCAGGTCGTATGAGATACAACTGGTAGTTATCTTCACCGTCTCTGACGGAGAAAGGCCCGACCATCTCAACGCGACCGTATTTTTTCTTTTGCGGATGGTCGGCGTTATCGGCCTGACCAATAAAGTTACGAATGATCTGCATTTCGTTGCGTTCTGCGCCGATCACGCGTCCTTCCGTCGTAACAAGTAATAACCGCTGTCCTGGCGGCGCCCACTTGTCTATCGCCCGAAACAAGCGACGCCACCACATCAAATCGTTGGGTGGATCGTTCGCCAGTTCAGCTTCAACATGTTGCTCAATCATTAACCCCTGGCGCTGCTCGCTGTCCAGTAGCTCGGTCATCTGGCGTGAGTCGAGCTTGGGTAACATCAGTACCAACATCAACACCAGTGCCAGCGTCAACCAGAAGATGGCAAAGATGCGTGCGGTTAAGCTCCCTATCATGAAGCGGAGACCATCAGGTAGCCGCGACCACGCAGGGTTTTAAACCACGGGTGTCCGTCTTTACGCTCTGGCAGCTTACGACGCAGGTTCGAGATATGCATGTCGATCGCGCGATCGAAAGGCGTCAGGCGTTTGCCCAGCACTTCCTGGCTCAGATGCTCACGCGAAACCACCTGACCGAGATGCTGAGCCAGCAAATAGAGCAGGGTGAATTCGGTGCCGGTTAACTCCAGAATTTGCCCGTCAAAGCTGGCTTCCTGGCGACCCGGATTAAGGCTTAACGCATCTACTTCCAGCGTCGGCGAGCCGTTATCGCTGTTCTGCTGCTGTTCGCTCCAGTGTGAGCGACGCAGAATAGCGCGGATGCGCGCGACCAGTTCACGGTCGTTAAACGGTTTAGGTAAATAGTCGTCCGCGCCCAGCTCAAGGCCAAGTACGCGATCCAATTCGCTGCCGCGAGCGGTCAGCATGATTACAGGTGTCTGGTGTGTCTGACGAAGTGCTTTCAGCGTATCAATGCCGTTTTTCTTCGGCATCATGACGTCGAGCAAAAGTAAATCGATGCTGTCATCCAGAAGCTCAAGCGCCTGTTCCCCATCATAGGCAACCAGCACATCGAAACCTTCCATTTCGAGCAACTCCTTTAACAGGGAAGTCAGCTCTCGGTCATCATCAACTAACAGGATTTTATTCATTGTTTACGTACCTCCGAGGCAGAAATTACGTCATCAGGCGTCGCTAATCTATGACTTTACGTTGTTTTACACCCCCTGACGCATGTTTGCAGCCCGAATCGTAAACTGTCTCTCGTTGAATCGCGACAGAAAAGATTTTGGGAGCAAGTGATGGGCAAAGTTACCGCTGCCGTCATGGCCTCAACGCTGGCACTCAGTACATTTAGCCATGCAGCTGAAGTCGTCACAGGCGATCACTGGCACCTGGGTGAAGGCTCATCGCAACGCAGCGTTCAGAGCCACATGTTTGACGGTATCAGTTTAACCGAACATCAACGTCAACAGATGCGAGATTTAATGCAGCAGGCAAGACACGAACAGCCTCCTGTTAATGTTAGCGAAATGGAGACAATGCATCGCCTTGTCACCGCAGAGAAATTTGATGAAAGCGCAGTGCGCGCTCAGGCAGAAAGAATGGCGCAAGAACAGGTTGCCCGCCAGGTTGAAATAGCCAGGATCCGCAACCAGATGTATCGCCTGTTAACGCCAGAGCAGCAAGCGGTTTTAAATGAGAAACATGAACAACGAATGGAGCAACTGCGCGATGTAGCGCACTGGAAAAAAAGCTCATCGTTGAATTTATTGAGTAGTAGCAACTCACGTTCCCAGTAGTAACCCTGTTTTCCTTGCCATAGACACCATCCCTGTCTTCCCCCACATGATGTGGGGGTTTTTTTTGCCCAAAATTTGTCCCTCGGTTATTGCCTGACTGTTTTACTTCATCCGTTATACTAGCGGCATATCCTGGCAGGAGTGTTTATGAATCAAACCTATGGGCGGCTGGTGAGCCGGGCGGCAATCGCGGCAACCGTGATGGCATCGCTGTTACTTTTGATCAAAATTTTCGCGTGGTGGTACACCGGATCGGTCAGTATTCTGGCAGCACTGGTGGATTCTCTGGTGGACATCGCGGCGTCGTTAACCAACCTGTTGGTGGTGCGCTATTCGCTGCAGCCCGCAGATGATGAACATACGTTCGGACACGGAAAAGCGGAATCGCTGGCGGCGCTGGCGCAAAGCATGTTTATTTCTGGTTCGGCGCTGTTTTTATTCCTGACCGGGATTCAGCATCTCATCCAACCCACACCGATGAAAGATCCGGGCGTTGGGGTGGTTGTCACCATCATTGCGTTAGTGTGTACAATCATTCTGGTCTCGTTTCAGCGCTGGGTAGTGAAGCGTACGCAAAGTCAGGCCGTTCGGGCAGATATGCTTCATTATCAGTCTGATGTTATGATGAACGGTGCGATTCTCATTGCGCTCGGGCTGGCATGGTATGGCTGGCATCGTGCAGATGCCTTGTTTGCGCTGGGGATTGGCATCTATATTTTATATAGCGCATTACGCATGGGGTATGAGGCAGTGCAATCTTTGCTGGATCGCGCTTTACCCGATGAGGAACGTCAGGAAATTATTGATATAGTGACGTCATGGCCTGGAGTCAGCGGCGCTCACGATCTTCGCACGCGGCAGTCAGGGCCGACCCGCTTTATTCAGATTCATTTGGAAATGGAAGATAATCTGCCGCTCGTTCAGGCGCATTTAGTGGCTGAACAGGTTGAGCAGGCAATTTTACGGCGTTTCCCGGGATCGGATGTCATCATTCATCAGGATCCCTGTTCAGTCGTACCCAAGGAAGGCAAGATGTTTGAGCTTTCATAATTCGTTGTAAAAAAAGTGAACCGGGCCAGCATTTTGTGTATAAATTACCACCATTTGGCCTGACCTGAATCAATTCAGCAGGAAGTGATTGTTATACTATCTGCATATTCGTTGGATCGTTTCGATATGCGGAATCGACTTCCGGCAGCAGATTTCATTTTGCATTCCAAAGTTCAGAGGTAGTCATGATTAAGAAAATCGGTGTGTTGACAAGCGGCGGTGATGCGCCGGGCATGAACGCAGCAATCCGTGGTGTTGTACGTGCAGCGTTGACGGAAGGGCTGGAAGTCATGGGGATCCATGATGGCTACCTGGGTTTGTATGAAGACCGTATGGTCCAGCTTGACCGCTACAGCGTGTCCGACATGATCAACCGTGGCGGTACTTTCCTCGGTTCTGCTCGCTTCCCGGAATTCCGTGATGAAAACGTACGTGCGGTGGCGATCGAAAACCTGAAGAAGCGTGGCATCGACGCCCTGGTTGTTATCGGGGGTGACGGTTCTTACATGGGTGCAAAACGCCTGACTGAAATGGGCTTCCCATGCATCGGTCTGCCGGGCACTATCGACAACGATATCAAGGGTACCGACTACACCATCGGCTACTTCACCGCTCTGGGTACCGTTGTCGAAGCGATTGACCGTCTGCGTGATACCTCTTCTTCTCACCAGCGCATTTCCATCGTCGAAGTGATGGGCCGCTACTGTGGTGACCTGACCCTGGCGGCTGCAATTGCCGGTGGTTGTGAGTTCGTGGTGGTTCCGGAAGTGGAATTCAGCCGTGACGATTTGGTTACTGAAATCAAAGCGGGCATCGCGAAAGGTAAAAAACACGCAATCGTAGCGATCACTGAACACATGTGTGACGTTGACGAACTGGCGCATTACATCGAGAAGGAAACGGGCCGCGAAACGCGTGCAACCGTACTGGGTCACATCCAGCGTGGTGGTTCCCCGGTTCCTTACGACCGTATCCTGGCATCCCGCATGGGCGCATATGCGATTGCACTGTTGCTGGAAGGCCACGGCGGTCGCTGCGTAGGTATTCAGAACGAGCAGCTGGTTCACCACGACATCATCGACGCTATCGAAAACATGAAGCGTCCGTTCAAAGGTGATTGGCTGGACTGCGCGAAAAAACTGTACTAAATGCAATTGCCTGATGGCGGCTTGCACCTTATCCGGCCTACATGATGCAAATCGTAGGCCTGATAAGCGTAGCGCCATCAGGCAAAAATTCGACGCCATATATTCCCCCAAGTTATAGCAAATCTTTTTTTATTCTTTAATGTTTGGATGCCTTTCTGGCACGCTTTGCTCATCACAACACTACCTAAGAGAGCTGGGCGATGAACAAATGGGGCGTAGGGTTAACATTATTGCTGGCATCGACCAGCGTTCTGGCAAAGGATATTCAGTTACTTAACGTATCGTACGATCCAACGCGTGAACTGTACGAGCAGTACAATAAGGCCTTCAGCGCGCACTGGAAGCAGGAAACGGGCGACAACGTTGTGATCCGCCAGTCGCACGGCGGTTCGGGTAAACAGGCGACTTCCGTCATCAACGGCATTGAAGCCGATGTTGTGACGCTGGCACTGGCTTACGACGTGGATGCCATTGCTGAACGTGGCCGTATCGATAAAAACTGGATTAAACGCCTGCCGGATAACTCCGCGCCTTACACCTCCACCATCGTGTTCCTGGTCCGCAAAGGCAATCCCAAACAAATTCATGACTGGAACGATTTAATCAAACCGGGCGTGTCGGTCATTACGCCAAACCCGAAAAGCTCCGGCGGAGCTCGCTGGAACTATCTGGCGGCATGGGGCTATGCCCTGCACCACAACAACAACGATCAGACCAAGGCACAAGACTTTGTGAAGGCCCTGTATAAAAACGTTGAGGTGCTGGATTCTGGTGCACGTGGCTCAACCAATACCTTCGTTGAACGTGGTATCGGTGATGTACTGATTGCCTGGGAAAACGAAGCGCTGTTGGCAACGAACGAGCTGGGCAAAGATAAATTCGATATAGTGACCCCGAGTGAATCTATCCTCGCGGAGCCGACCGTGTCCGTGGTTGATAAAGTGGTGGAAAAGAAAGATACCAAAGCGGTGGCGGAAGCTTACCTGAAGTATCTCTACTCTCCGGAAGGCCAGGAAATTGCGGCGAAAAACTACTATCGTCCACGTGATGCAGAAGTCGCGAAGAAATACGAAAACGCATTTCCGAAGCTGAAGCTGTTCACTATCGACGAAGAGTTTGGCGGCTGGACGAAAGCGCAGAAAGAGCACTTCTCTAACGGCGGTACGTTCGACCAAATCAGTAAACGATAAATAAGTCTGTGATTTACCGACCCGGTGGCCTAGCGCGACCGGGTTTTTTATTTGTCATGGTTTTGCGTTACTCTTGCCCTTCAATGGGATACAGGAAACGCGTAATGAAAAAAGCAGGCTATCTTTTACTGGCGGTGATTGTGGTCGCCGCCGCTGCAGGTATCGGGTACTGGAAATTCACCGGCAACCCGGACGCGTTACGCCAGATCGTTCTTCAGCAATGCCTGCCGCACCAGTTGCAGCAGCAGGACCCCGCACCATGCGCTGAAGTAAAGCCGGATGCCGGATATGTGGTGTTCAAAGACCGTAACGGCCCACTGCAATATCTGTTGATGCCTACCTGGCGGATCAACGGTACGGAAAGTCCGCTGCTGTTGAAATCAGGCACGCCGAACTTTTTCTGGCTGGCCTGGCAGGCGCGTAGCTTTATGAGCCAAAAATACGGCCAGGAAATCCCTGACAAAGCAGTCTCTCTGACCATTAACTCTCGTAGCGGGCGTACGCAAAATCACCTGCATATTCATATCTCCTGCCTGCGAACCGATGTCAGAAAGCAACTGGATGACAACCTGGCGAAAATCAGCACCCGCTGGCTACCATTACCGGGTGGGCTGCGCGGTCATGAATATCTGGCACGTCGCGTCACGGAAAATGAACTGGCACAACGCAGCCCGTTTATGATGCTGGCGGAAGAGGTGCCGGATGCGCGTGAGCATATGGGCAGCTATGCGTTGGCGATGGTGCGCCAGAGCGACGAATCCTTTGTCCTGCTGGCTACTCAGCGCAATCTGCTGGCACTGAATCTCGCCTCCGCTGAGGAAATTCAGGATCATCAATGTGATATTCTGCGTTAACCCCACCTAATCTGGCGTTTACTCCGCATGCCTGTCCCCGTATTCTTGTTGAAAAAAACAACAGGAGACAGGCATGTCGCTCTGGCTTACACACCCTCTGTTTATCCCCTCTCTGGTGGTTGGTATCACCATTCTGCTCTGGGCTACGTCGCTGCTGCCGGAGTTTATAACGGCGCTGCTGTTCTTTGGCGTGGCGATGGTGGCCAAAATCGCGCCACCGGATGTGATTTTTGGCGGCTTTGCGTCCTCCGCGTTCTGGCTGGTGTTTAGCGGCTTTGTACTGGGTATCGCGATTCGTAAAACGGGGCTGGCGGACAGGGCGGCGAGGGCGCTGTCATCGAGGTTGACTGATTCCTGGCCGTTAATGGTGGCGAGCGTAGTGCTGCTGAGTTACGCGCTGGCATTTGTAATGCCATCCAACATGGGCCGCATTGCGCTGCTGATGCCGATCGTCGCGGCGATGGCGAAACGGGCTGGAATTAACGACGGCACGCGCGCCTGGTATGGTCTGGCACTGGCCGTCGGGTTTGGGACGTTCCAGCTTTCTGCGACGATTTTACCCGCTAACGTACCGAATCTGGTGATGAGCGGCGCGGCGGAAGGCTCTTACGGTATCCACCTCAATTATCTTCCCTATTTGCTGCTGCATACGCCGGTTCTGGGTTGGCTTAAAGGCGCGGTGCTCATTGTGCTTATCTGCTGGTTGTTCCCTGGCAAGCCGCATGCGCCGCGCGATCTCACGCCGCCGGAGCCGATGAGCCGGGATGAAAAACGTCTGGCCTGGATGTTAGCGGTGGTGCTGTTCTTGTGGGTAAGCGAAAGCTGGCACGGCATTGGCCCCGCGTGGACCGGGCTGGCGGCGGCAGTTATCACATTGCTACCACGGGTTGGCTTTATCAATGGCGACGAGTTTTCAACTGGGGTCAACATTCGTACCTGTATTTATGTGGCGGGTATTCTGGGGCTGGCGATCACCGTCACGCAAACCGGTATTGGTAGCGCTGTTGGCGAAGCGCTGTTACAGGTGATGCCGCTGGATGCGGAAAAGCCGTTTACCAGTTTCCTCGCGCTGACCGGTATTACCACAGCGCTTAATTTTATTATGACGGCGAACGGTGTTCCGGCGCTGTATACCACGTTGGCGCAAAGTTTTGCCGATGCGACGGGATTCCCGCTGCTGTCGGTGATTATGATCCAGGTGCTGGGTTATTCCACGCCACTGTTGCCGTACCAGGCTTCACCGATCGTAGTGGCGATGGCGCTCGGGAAAGTACCTGCAAGGGCGGGGATGCTGCTGTGTATCGCACTGGCGGCGGCAACGTATTTGATTCTTCTGCCGCTGGATTACGCCTGGTTTACGGTGTTAGGAAAACTGTAGCTGTATCAAAATGTTAATTTTATGTTTTGTGAGTGAGTGAATTGTATTATGCGCGGCAATATCGGTTAATGCCTGAGCGCAGATTTGCGCACTGGAAACTCAAGGATTGATTCATGGACAGTTTGACCCCTATCCGCTGTTGGCCTGCCATCATCTCGCTCGTGATTACGCTGACCATCTGGTTTGTTATCCCGTGTCCTCCTGACGTAACCCCGCAAGCGTGGCACCTGCTGGCACTGTTTATTGGTACGATCGCTGCGATTATCGGTAAAGCTATGCCCATTGGCGCAATTGCGATTGTGGCGATTATGCTGGTGGCGATGACTGGCGTTACTAACCCCGGCAAACCCTCCGCGGCGTTGAACGATGCGTTGAGTGGCTTTTCGAACCAGTTAATCTGGCTGATTGGTTTATCCATTATGCTGTCGCAAAGTCTGTTAAAGACTGGCCTGGGAGCGCGTATTGGCTACGGGTTTATTGCGCTATTTGGTAAAAGAACGCTGGGTATTGCGTGGGCATTAACCCTTGCGGAAACGCTAATTGCACCCGTAACGCCAAGCAATACCGCGCGTGGAGGCGGCATTATCCACCCGGTAATGCGGGCGATTGCGGAAAGCCTCGGCTCGCAGCCAGGCCATGCCGAGAATGGCTCAACGGGCCGTTATCTCGCGCTGGTGAACTACAACATTAACCCGATCAGCTCGGCAATGTTCATCACCGCGACCGCACCTAACCCGTTAATCGTCAGCTTTTTGACGAAGGGGACGGATGGCGTGCTGAACATGACCTGGGGAATGTGGGCTATTGCGGCGCTTCTTCCCGCTCTGGTATCACTGGTTGTCATGCCGATTGTAATCTGGTGGCTCTATCCGCCAGCTATCACGCGCACGCCAAATGCGCCGCAGTTCGCGCGGCAAAAACTGGATGCGCTGGGTCCACTATCACTGGCAGAAAAAATCACCCTGGCAGTGTTCATTTTGCTGCTCTGCCTGTGGGCGGGTGTTCCAGCGATGCTGATGGGCAGTGCCTGGAGCGTAAACCCCACTAGCGCCGCGTTAATTGGTTTGTCGATTCTATTGATGGCGGGCGTATTGAGCTGGGATGACATTCTTAAATGCCGCGGGGCATGGGATACGATAGTCTGGTTTGCCGCGCTGGTGATGATGGCGGATTTTCTCAGCAAACTGGGGTTGGTGGGATGGCTGGCAACCAGCGTTGGTAGCGCAATCGACCATCTTGGCGTGCACTGGAGTGTTGCAACGCTGCTGTTGATTCTGCTTTACGTCTACTCGCACTACTTTTTCGCCAGCACTACTGCGCATATTACGGCTATGTTCGCTGCGTTCTTCGCCGCAGGATTAGGCCTCGGCGCGCCGCCAGCATTGCTTGGTTTAATGCTCGGTTTCTCCTCCTCCCTGATGATGTCGCTCACGCACTATGGCACGGGTACTGCGCCGATCATCTTTGGTTCGGGCTATGTCACGCTGGCGGAGTGGTGGAAAACGGGCCTGGTGATGAGTGTGGTCAACCTGACCATTTGGGGGGTGACCGGCGCCTTCTGGTGGCACTGGTTGGGATACTGGTAGTTAATACAGCGGGAGGAGTGCTCCTCCCGCCTTAACAACTTAAGCCTGTTTAGCGGCTTCTGCTGCTTTAACGATGACGGCGAAGGCGTCTGCTTTCAGAGAAGCACCACCAACCAGCGCGCCGTCGATGTCCGGCTGAGCAAACAGTTCTGCCGCGTTAGCTGCGTTTACAGAACCGCCGTATTGGATGATTACTTGCTCAGCGATTTTCGCGTCAGCTTTAGCAATGTGGTCACGAATAAATTTGTGAACAGCCTGAGCCTGAGCAGGAGTTGCAGATTTACCGGTACCGATAGCCCATACTGGTTCGTAAGCGATAACGACGCCTTCGAATGCTGCCGCGCCCTGAGTTTTCAGAACCGCGTCGATCTGACGTGCACAAACTTCTTCAGTTTTGCCCGCTTCGTTTTCTGCTTCGGTTTCACCGATGCACAGAACTGGAGTCAGACCCTGCTCTTTCAGCACGGCGAATTTTTTAGCGATCAGCTCGTCAGATTCTTTGTGGTAAGTACGACGCTCAGAGTGACCGATAATGATGTACTGTGCGCCGATGTCTTTCAGCATTTCAGCACTTGTTTCACCAGTGAATGCGCCAGACAGGTTCAGGTCAACGTTCTGCGCGCCCAGAATGATGTGGCTACCGGCAGCGGCGTGTTTCGCCAGGTCGATATACATTTCCGGCGGAGCAATCGCTACTGCACAGCCAGCAACGCCAGCCAGTTCTTTACGCAGATTAGCAACCAGTTCGTTTACCATGTGGCGGCTGCCGTTCAGTTTCCAGTTACCCATCACTAAAGGATGTCGCATTTCATTTCTCCACGCTTGTCAGCGAATTAAGGAATATGGCCGCCCCTCAGGGCAGCATGGTCTGTGAAACAGTATAGAGATTCATCCCCCGAAAGGCTTTGCTTTTTGTCATTTCCCCGTCATTCTCCACGTTGCAGGTGCGTTGGCTGTACTCTCTCACCCCAGTCACTTACTGATGTAAGCTCCTGGGGATTCGTTGCGTCGCTGCCTTCCTGAAACGTGAATAATTTAGGGGGAATTCGACCCTTCGAGGTTTTCAGATAGAGCCAGCTTAATCGGTTCAACAGCGAAGGTCAGCCCCTTTTCACCGTTATCTGCCACGACATAGCGAATTGCGCCTTCTGTTTCGGCGTAATAGTGCTTACCTTTGCCTGCGGCGAGCAGTTTTTGTAGCTTTTTCTGGCTCTGTTCCTTCGTCAGTAGCGGTGCGACGGTGCGGATGACGGCGGTCATGTATTCCAGCGCTTTCGCTTTAGCTGCCTTTTGCTCTGGTCCCTGAATTGGTAACCAGGTTATCTGCATGCTTTTGATTTTCAGGGTACCGCGCTCAAGGGCGGAAGACGCATACAGGTTTTCATTGATTTTGCTGGCCGCGCGGGTGAGATTTGCCCGATCGCGACTGCTGTCGATGGCGCGGAACTCATTCAGGATAAGCTTCGGATTCTGTGTATTAAAGTTTTCGCGAAACTGGCTAATCGACAGGTCAAAGGTCGGCGCGCCCGCCAGTAAATAGGGGGCTGTGGTTGCCGTCGATGGCTCTTCCGCCAATGCCGCAGGGCTGGCGGTTAAGGCTGAAAACAATAATAAAAACAGTGTAAATCCGTGCTTCATCAATCGTACCTTTCATTCTCACTGCTCACGATTAAAACGGTAACCGTCGAGCTTGTCAAAAGGGTAAACTGTTCTGGAAGGTAATAATAAAGGAACTTACATGACCATACAGCAGTGGTTATTCTCATTTAAAGGGCGCATCGGGCGCCGTGATTTCTGGATTTGGATTGGCCTATGGATCGTCGGCATGCTGGTTTTGTTTTCGCTGGCGAGCAAACAATTACTCGATATTCAGACCGCGGCTTTTTGTCTGGTGTGTCTGCTATGGCCAACGGCGGCAGTGACGGTAAAACGTCTGCATGACCGTGGGCGTTCTGGAGCGTGGGCGCTGTTGATGATTCTGGCGTGGATGCTGCTGGCCGGAAATTGGGCGATGTTACCCGGCGTCTGGCAATGGGCGGTAGGCCGCTTTGTTCCAACGTTGATTCTGGTCGGCATGCTTATCGATCTGGGTGCGTTCATCGGCACCCAGGACGCAAATAAATATGGTAAGGATACGCAGGACGTAAAGTACAGAGCTGACTCGTAGGCCGGATAAGCGCCATCCGGCAAAATGCCCGGGTGTTAACCGGGCATTGAAACGTTCTTACCAGTAGTGCTCTGCGGTCATATGGCCTGGTCGGCGGCGCAGGTGTTTGGTCATCTGCCGGGTGTCCTTCAGCAACTGCTGCGTGTCGCGTACCATCTGCGGGTTTCCGCACAGCATCACATGACAGGTTTCTTTATCCATTGGCAGCCCGACCGCTTTTTCCAGTTCACCGCTTTCAATTAGCGCCGGTACACGCCCGGTCAGCGAATCTGCCACGGTTTCACGGCTGACCACCGTCTGGATGCTTAATTTACCTTCGTAGCGCTTTTCCAGCGCCTGCATCAACGGCAGATAGCTCAAATCGGCGGCATAGCGCGCGGCGTGGACCAGCACCAGATTTTTGAACCGATCCAGGTCTTTGCCTAATTGCAGAATCGACAAGTATGGGCCGATAGCCGTGCCGGTTGCCAGCATCCACAGCGTGTCGCAATCGGGGACTTCATCCAGCACGAAGAAACCAGCAGCTTCACTCACCACCTGGACTTCATCGCCAGGCTTCAGTGCTGCCAGACGAGGGCTGAGTTTGCCGTCGGGAACCGTCACCAGATAAAACTCTAAATCGGGGTTATCAGGGGCATTGACGTAAGAATAGGCGCGCTGGACGCGCTCGCCGTCGATCTCAAGGCCAAGCTTGGTGAATTGACCTGCAGTGAAAGGAAGAACCGGAGCTCGCACGGTCAAACTAAACAGGGCATCGGTCCAGTTCTGTACCTTCGTGACTTTGCCTGTTACCCAATCTGCCATGGTTTTCTCCTGTCTGCTTTGATTGCCTTATCTTCGTTCGTTGGACGAAAGATTTCCAGCCCATATGGGCTGGAAGGCTCTATTGATCAAATCAATTACAGGATGTGCGCCTGCACATCGGGATCTTTACGATCGAGGTAGTGAATCGACTGAATGCGACGGATCGTACGTGATTTGCCGCGGATCAGCAGCGTTTCGGTGGTCGCGATATTACCTTTGCGGCTAATCCCTTCCAGCAAATCGCCTTTGGTGATGCCGGTGGCGGAGAAAATGACGTTGTCGCTACGCGCCATTTCATCGAGACGCAGCGCTTTGCCCGCTTCAATACCCATCGCGGCGCAACGAGCCAGTTCTTGTTCGCCAATGCGACGGTTCTCTTCGCTGTCGCCTTTGACGTCATGACGCGCCAGCAAACGACCTTGCATGTCGCCGTCCAGCGCGCGGATAACGGCTGCGGAAACCACGCCTTCCGGTGCGCCGCCAATGCCGTACAGCACGTCAACTTCACTGTCTGGCATGCATGTCAGAATGGAGGCCGCAACGTCACCGTCTGGAATAGCAAAGACGCGCACGCCCAATTTTTGCATTTCGGCGATCGTTTCATCATGGCGTGGCTTGGCCAGAATGGTGACGGTCAGTTCACTCAGCGGCTTATTGAGTGCAGCGGCAACGTTCTGCAGGTTGGCTTCCAGCGACAGGTTCAGGTCGATAGACCCTTTTGCGCCTGGGCCGACAATCAGCTTTTCCATGTACATGTCTGGCGCGTTCAGGAAGCAGCCTTTATCGCCAACAGCCAGTACGGCCAGCGCGTTTGCCTGACCCATTGCCGTCATGCGTGTGCCTTCGATAGGATCGACGGCGATGTCGACCGCATCACCAAGACCGGTCCCGACTTTCTCACCGATAAACAGCATCGGTGCTTCATCGATCTCACCCTCGCCAATCACGATGGTGCCGTCGATATTGACCTGGTTGAGCATAATACGCATGGCGTTTACCGCCGCGCCGTCAGCGGTATTTTTGTCGCCGCGGCCCAGCCATTTATAGCCAGCCAGCGCGGCCGCTTCGGTCACGCGTGAAAATTCAATGGCAAGTTCTCGTCTCATTGCAAACTCGTAGCTGAAAGGAATGGCGCGAAGTGTAGCACAGGGGAGGGGGCGAGATTATTGATGTGTGTGCGGGGTTGCCCCCGCACGAAGATATTGCCGGATAAGGCACAGTTGCCATCCGGCTATGACGTATTACTCGTCGTGATCTTCCCATGCCATGGCGCGTTTGACCGCTTTTTTCCAGCCGCTGTAACGGAAGTTACGTTCGGTGGTTTCGATGCCTGGGCGGAATTCACGCTCGATGACCGCTTTTTCCTGCAGCTCATCCAGATTCTGCCAGAAGCCTACTGCCAGACCGGCCAGGTATGCCGCACCCAATGCGGTGACTTCGCGGACTTCCGGGCGCTCAACGCGCGTGCCGAGAATGTCGGACTGGAACTGCATCAGGAAGTTATTGGCGACCGCACCGCCATCAACGCGCAGGGCGTGCAGGCGAATACCGGAGTCAGCCTGCATTGCTTCCAGAACATCACGAGTCTGATATGCAATAGACTCAAGCGTGGCACGGATGATGTGGTTGGAGTTTACCCCACGGGTCAGACCAAAGATGGCGCCGCGAGCATACGGGTCCCAGTATGGTGCGCCCAGGCCAGTAAATGCTGGAACGACGTACACGCCGTTGGTGTCTTTCACTTTGGTGGCGAAATATTCGGAGTCGAACGCATCGCTGATGAGTTTCATTTCATCACGCAGCCACTGGATAGATGCGCCAGCCATAAATACCGCACCTTCCAGCGCGTAGTTCACTTCCCCGGTCGGTCCGCAGGCGATGGTGGTCAGCAGTCCGTTTTCGGACTTAACGGCTTTCTCGCCGGTGTTCATCAGCATGAAGCAGCCGGTACCGTAAGTATTTTTCGCCATCCCTTCCTTCACGCACAGCTGGCCAAACAGCGCCGCCTGCTGGTCACCAGCGATACCGGAGATAGGAATACGAATGCCGCCTTTACCACCGATGTTGGTTTGGCCGTACACTTCAGAAGAACGACGTACTTCCGGCAGCATTGCACGCGGAATATCCAGCGCATCCAGCATCGTGTCATCCCAGTCCAGGGAGTGGATGTTGAACAGCATGGTACGTGAGGCGTTGGTGTAATCCGTGACGTGTACACGTCCCTGCGTCATTTTCCAGATAAGCCAGGTATCTACGGTACCGAACAGCAGTTCGCCGCGACGAGCGCGCTCACGTGAGCCTTCTACGTGGTCGAGGATCCACTTCACTTTGGTGCCGGAGAAGTACGGGTCAATGACCAGACCTGTATTATTACGGATGTACTCTTCCATACCGTCGCGCTTGAGCTTTTCGCAGATATCCGCGGTACGACGACACTGCCACACAATCGCGTTATAGATAGGTTTACCGGTTTCGCGTTCCCAGACAATGGTGGTTTCACGCTGGTTGGTAATACCGATCGCTGCAATTTCATCGGAACTGATATCGGCTTTCGCCAGAACTTCTACCAGCGTGGAGCTTTGGGTCGCCCAAATTTCCATCGGGTCATGTTCTACCCAACCTGCTTTCGGGTAAATTTGTTCGAATTCGCGCTGTGAAACGGCAACGATATTCGCATCGTGGTCCATTACGACCGCGCGGGAGCTGGTGGTGCCCTGGTCGAGCGCAACGATATATTTTTTTTCAGTCATAATTTTTTGTCCCGTAGTCACATTACTGCGAAGCTTTTTGTTGAGTGTTGGCCGCAACGTCTTTTTCTTCAATCGCGCAGACATCGCACGGTAAATGACGACCAATCAGTTTGCGATATGCCCATGCGCCCAAAATCGCGCCGGTAATCGGGCCAAACACCGGAACCAGGAAGTAAGGGATATCGCGACCACCCGTGAAGGCAATCTCACCCCATCCGGCCATCCAGGCGAAGAGTTTCGGTCCGAAGTCACGTGCCGGGTTCATCGCAAAACCTGTCAGCGGACCCATGGAAGCACCAATAACGGCAATCAACAAGCCGATCAGCAGTGGTGCCAGCGGACCACGAGGTACACCGTTACCATCGTCGGTCAGAGCCAGAATCAGCCCCATTAGAATAGCGGTAATGACCATTTCAACCGCGAAGGCCTGCACAAAATTGATATGCGGGTTCGGATAGGTGGAGAAAGTACCTGCCAGACCGAGGCTCTCGGTACTGCCGCGTACGATATGGTTGGTTTGTTCGAAATCGAGGAAAAGATTGTAATAAAGCCCGTAAACCAGTGCCGCTGCGCAAAAGGCGCCGGCAATTTGAGAAATAATAAAAGGAACAACTTTGCGTTTATCAAAACAGGCGAACAGCCAGAGTGCGATGGTTACCGCGGGATTCAGGTGTGCACCAGAAACGCCTGCGGTCAGATAGATAGCCATCGCTACCCCCAGACCCCAGATGACACTGATTTCCCACTGACCGAAAGTAGCCCCAGCCACTTTAAGTGCAGCGACACAGCCCACACCGAAGAAAATCAACAACCCGGTACCGAGGAATTCAGCAATGCACTGGCCTTTTAAGGTTGATGTTTGACTCATAATCGGATCCTGAAGAGAGTTTAATGTTTATTGTGTGCGAGAAGGTCACTGACATCCCCGGAGCCGGTAGGCACACTGTTAATTTATCGTTAACGCGCAAAAACGAGAAATATCGAAATTAAAATGTGTGTACTGCATCAACAAAATGAGCGTTTTCGCGCCATTGTGAGGTATTTGTTATACAAAAATAGTGTGAGCTGAATCATTTCACTGATCAACCTGTTAACACTTAAGAGTTATGACAGTAATGTCACCAGGAGAAAGACTAAAAGTGTTGCAAACCGCAATCTGCGCGGGATGCCGCTGGACAGGGATGACGCGGCTTCATACAATCGGTGTTAAGTAGAGTGCGCTCGTTTTTATTAAGGCGTCGCCGGTTATCGGGACGAGGATTTTTATCCATCAACGCCTTGCAATTCAGGAGAGGTATGACGATGTCATTAGAAGTGTTTGAGAAACTGGAAGCAAAAGTACAGCAGGCGATTGATACCATCACGCTGTTGCAGATGGAAATCGAAGAGCTGAAAGAAAAGAACAACTCACTGTCGCAGGAAGTTCAGACTGCACAGCAGCAGCGTGAAGAACTGGAGCGTGAGAACAACAGCCTGAAAGAACAGCAGAGCGGCTGGCAGGATCGTCTGCATGCCCTGCTGGGTCGTATGGAAGAAGTCTAATCCTCGTCATATTTCACGTTATGGCGGCGTTGGCTGCGTGCATTCACCCCAGTCACATAGTGACCTATGCTCCTGGGGATTCACTTACTTGCCGCCTTGCCCTGACGTGAAATCTTTAGAGGATTTAGAGTGCGAGTTTGTAGGCTGGATAAGGCGTAAGCCGCCATCCGGCAATCAGTGACACGCATAAAAAAGGCACCTTGCGGTGCCTTTTTCGCTTATTCGATATCGAGCGGGTCTTCGGAGAGGATTATCCCGGTGTTATCGGCGTACAGGTGGTCGCCGGAGAAGAACGTCACGCCACCGAAGTTGACGCGTACATCGCTTTCTCCAATGCCTTCACCTGAGGCACCTACCGGAATAGCGGCAATCGCCTGAATGCCGATATCCAGTTCTTCCAGATCGTCTACCTGGCGTACTGAGCCGTAGATGACCAGACCTTCCCATTCATTCTGTACGGCCAGCCGTGCCAGTTCGGCATCGACCAGCGCACGACGAACAGAACCGCCGCCATCGACCAGCAGAATGCGACCACGGCCGTTTTGTTCGAGCAGATCGTACAGCAACCCGTTGTCCTCGAAACATTTTACCGTGATGATTTGTCCGCCAAACGACGACCGTCCTCCAAAGTTAGAGAACAGCGGTTCCACGACGTTGACATCTTCCTGATAGATGTCACAAAGCTCGGATGTATCGTATTTCATAGGCTTAACGTTCAGTTGCTGCGAGAATTTTTAGTATATCGCGCTATGTGTACTGTTGGCAAAATCATCAATTGTTAATTGATATTTGTCAGTTAAAGAGACCACTGACTTAAGAAAATCCCAACGACAAACAGCAGGTTAGTTAACAATGCCGCTTTTACGGTGCGTTCCAGCATCGGACGCATTGCAGCCGGGTCCATCTCGCGCATTACATAGCGAGCCTGTTTGATCAGCAGCGGAGCGGCGAGGATAAACAGCCATCCCCACAGGCTTTGCAGTGAGAACAGGTTGAACAGTGCCAGACAGACCAGCGTGCCCATCAGCAGACAGGCGTGGTAGCGGCGGGCATTGACAGCACCTAAACGTACGACCAGCGTGTTCTTGCCGTTCTCTCTGTCGCTGTTGATATCGCGCAGGTTGTTGACGTTGAGCACGGCGGTTGCCAGCAGGCCGCAGGCGGTGGCAGGCAGAATCAGCGCTGGAATCAACGTATGCGCCTGCAGATACCAACTTCCCATTACGCTGAGCCAGCCGAAGAATACCAGCACAGAAATATCGCCCAGGCCGATATATCCGTAAGGGCGATTACCCACGGTGTAGGTGATCGCGGCGATAATCGACAGACCGCCGAGCACCAGGAAACCGACAAAATCCGCCAGCGTGTGACAGGCTACAGCAACCAGGGCTAGCCCGGACAGACAGATCAGCACCACGGTGACGATCAGCGCGCGCTTCATCTGCTGTTGGGTGATGACCCCTTTTTGCATACCGCGCAGCGGTCCAATACGGTCGGGTTTGTCGCTGCCTTTAACGGCATCGCCATAGTCGTTAGCGAGATTGGACAGAATTTGCAGCAGTCCTGCCGTAATCAATGCCAGCAGAGCAACCAGCGGATCGAAGTATCCTTGCCACCATGCTAATGCCGTACCGACGATGATCGCCGCGAAGGCGAGCGGTAAGGTCTTAGGTCGTAAACTTTCCAGCCAGGCTTGTGAGCGGCTAATTTGTTGTTGTTCAGTCATATTTAGCGCCAATAAAAATGGGGCTTTATCAGCCCCATCAACAGTGATGAAAATGCATTGAACGCGATTATAGGATAAAACGGCTCAGATCTTCATCTGCGACCAGCGCATCCAGATGTTTGCTCACATATTCGGCATCAATTGTGATGCTTTGGCCGTTCAAATCGCTCGCATCATAGGAAATATCTTCCATCAGACGTTCCAGAACGGTATGCAGACGACGTGCACCGATGTTTTCGGTGGTTTCGTTAACCTGCCAGGCCGCTTCGGCAATGCGTTTAATACCGGATTCAGTGAAGTTGATGTCCACACCTTCAGTCGCCATCAGCGCTTTGTACTGGACGGTGATGGAGGCATTCGGTTCGGTAAGGATACGCTCAAAATCGCTGGTGGTCAGCGCCTGCAGCTCGACACGAATCGGCAGACGACCCTGCAGTTCTGGGATCAGGTCGGACGGTTTGGCTACCTGGAATGCACCAGAAGCGATAAACAGAATGTGATCTGTTTTCACCATGCCGTGCTTGGTGGAGACCGTGCAGCCTTCAACCAGCGGCAGCAGGTCGCGCTGTACGCCTTCACGGGACACGTCCGGGCCGGAGGATTCGCCGCGCTTACAGATTTTGTCGATTTCGTCGATAAACACGATCCCGTGCTGCTCAACGGCGTCGATAGCTTCTTGTTTCAGCTCTTCCGGGTTCACCAGTTTGGCAGCTTCTTCTTCAATCAGCAGCTTCATCGCGTCTTTGATTTTCAGCTTACGCGGTTTTTGCTTCTGACCGCCCAGGTTCTGGAACATGGACTGCAGCTGGCTGGTCATCTCTTCCATTCCTGGAGGCGCCATAATTTCAACGCCCATCGGTGCGGCCGCGAGATCGATTTCGATCTCTTTATCATCCAGCTGGCCTTCACGCAGTTTTTTACGGAATGCCTGACGCGCTGCAGAAGGTTCCTGCGGCTGCTCTGACTGCCCCCAGTTATTTTTAGCTGGTGGGATCAGCACGTCGAGAATGCGCTCTTCCGCCATCTCTTCGGCACGGAAGCGGTTTTTCTCAATTGCCTGCACGCGGACCATTTTGATGGCAGCATCGGTCAGATCGCGGATGATGGAATCTACTTCTTTACCAACATAGCCGACTTCGGTGAATTTGGTTGCTTCGACTTTGATGAACGGCGCGTTGGCCAGTTTTGCCAGACGACGGGCGATTTCGGTTTTACCGACGCCGGTCGGGCCAATCATCAGAATGTTTTTCGGCGTGACTTCATGACGCAACTCTTCGTTGAGCTGCATACGACGCCAGCGGTTACGCAGGGCGATCGCCACGGAACGCTTAGCGTTATCCTGGCCGATGATGTGTTTGTTCAGTTCGCTGACAATTTCGCGTGGGGTCATTTCAGACATGGGGGATCCTTACGCTTTGGAGTTCAATTCTTCGATGGTATGGAAGTGGTTGGTATAAATGCAGATATCCCCTGCAATATCCAACGCTTTCTCAGCAATCTCGCGTGCGCCAAGCTCGGTATTTTCAAGCAGAGCGCGTGCAGCAGCCTGGGCGTAGGGACCGCCGGAGCCGATAGCAATCAGATCGTTTTCTGGCTGGATGACGTCGCCGTTACCGGTGATAATGAGCGATGCAGTTTCATCTGCGACGGCCAGCAGCGCTTCGAGTTTGCGCAGCATACGGTCGGTACGCCAGTCTTTTGCCAGTTCAACGGCAGCTTTCACCAGGTGACCCTGGTGCATTTCCAGCTTGCGTTCAAACAGTTCAAACAGCGTGAATGCATCCGCAGTACCACCCGCAAAGCCCGCGATGACTTTATCGTTGTACAGACGGCGGACTTTCTTCACGTTGCCTTTCATTACGGTGTTACCCAGTGTGGCCTGACCATCACCGGCGATTACCACATGGCCGTTACGGCGTACGCTTACTATTGTTGTCACGAGCAGACCCCTTGGTTACAAATGCAATGTACAGGCCCCGCACAGTGTACGGGGCGTAATGCAAGTATAGATGGGGGGGATTTTGGGGGTTTCAACCCCCAGTGGCGAGTCGAATGCAGTTTGTGTGACCAGCAACCTTCAGGCGGCTGATGGTGTTGTCGGCATTCTCTTTGCCCTTGACCGGACCAATGACCACACGATTCCAGCCGTTATTGGTGGTAATACGGGAGTTAAAGCCTTCAAAGGCCAGCTGCGCACGCACAGTTTCTGCCTGCTCAGCGCCTTTAAATGATCCGCACTGAACCATCCAGCGGCGTTCATCTTTTTTCTCAGCAGTCTGTTTTGGCGGCTGCGTTTCATTCGTTATCGGCGCGGCCGGCTGCGGTTTTGGCTGAGCAGCGGTGGTATGCGCTGGCGTTTGCAGCAGATCCTGATACGGCTGTTGCGCCGCCGGTTTCGGCTGCTGTACCGGCGCGGCTTGTGCTGTACGCGTTTGCTGCTGCTGATACGGCTGTTCTGTTGCCCGTGGACGCGGCTGCTGAGCCTGCTGCTGTGCGTTATTCCACTGCTGCTGTTGCACCTGACGCTGACGCTGCAGCGTTTGCTGGCGTTGTTCAGGCGTTTGCTCGTTCCACGGTACTTCGTTGAGCTGCGTCGGCTGTTGACGCATATCAGCCTGCATTTGCGCCAATAGCTGGCGCTGCTCATTGGTTAGCTGATCGGCATTCAGCACCTCGCCGCCCGCAGACGGTTCGGTAGGCGCACGTACGCCAGGCTGACGGCTTTCCAGCTCTTTGATGTATCGCCAGCGCTCTTCCGGTTTTGGCGGAATGCCATTACCGGTGACTTTCTGGTTTTGCAGCGTTTCGGACTCTTCTTTCTTGTGATGCGTAATGAAGTACAGACCACCGATAAAGGTCACGAGTACGGCTGCAGCAATAGCAACCATTGCGGGCGATACCGCAGGCGTATTGCGTTGTTTTTTCCGTGATGTGCTCTTCTTGCGCCGCGAAGGTGCCGGTTGGCCGCGACGTACATAATCTCGTTGTGCCACTATCGTTTCGCTGTATTTATTCGTTCGTCAGCCCGCCATGTTACTTAAGCGGCGGGCCTTTGACCAGACAGGGGAGTCCGAAAGCACTTTACTTTACGTCAGTGCCCGGGTAGTACCCCGAATAATAAGCTCGCAGTCCAGTAAACGTGAGCCACTGCTGACGCTCTGCCCTTGTAATTGATCGAGCAGTAACAGCATAGCTTCACGTCCGATATCGAAACGCGGCTGTGCGACGGTTGTCAGGGGTGGATCACAAAATTCCGTGAGCGAAATGTTATCAAAGCCAATAATGGATAAATCATCAGGGACTTTCAGACCCTGACGTTTGGCGTAAGAGAGTGCACCCAGCGCCATGACGTCGCTGTGACAAAAGACAGCGGTAGGCGGCTGCGGTAGTTCAAGGAGCTGCTTCAACGCATTGGATCCCGCTTCATAGGTAAAGTCACCGCGCGCGATGAAATGCGGATCGACCGTAATTCCGCTGCGGCGTAATGCCTGAACGTAGCCTTGCAGACGGTAATGGCACAGCGGCATATCTTCGGGCCCGGCGATACAACCAATGCGTTTATGCCCCAGTTCCAGCAGATAATTCATCGCGTTAAAGGCGGCGGTGAGGTTATCAATGTGCACGGTAGGGAGTTCCAGCTCTGGCGCGAACTCGTTCGACATGACCATCGGCGGTAAATTGCGCTGTTCTTCCACGCTGGCATCAAACGGCAGGCGCGAGCTGAGCAGTACCATGCCATCGATCTGCTTGGTGATAATGAGGTTAAGAAACGTCTTTTCCTGCTGATTCTGGTGCGCGCAGTCGCCAATAAGCACCAGGTATCCCTGTTCTGCGGCAGTCACTTCGATGCCACGAATCACTTCGCTAAAAAACGGATCGCAGATATCCGGCACAATCACCAGAATGGTACGTGACTCATTACGCTTAACGTTACGTCCCATTGATTGGGGTAGATATCCCACTTCCAGTGCCGCCTGCTCAACCTTGTTACGGGTTGACTGCGAGACTTTGTCCGGGTTCATTAATGCGCGGGATACGGTTGCCGTTGAGACTTTCGCCTTCAGAGCAACATCTTTCATTGTAGCGGCGGCAACCTGCTTATTCGGTTTCACTCTTTCTCCTCGCCAGAGAGCTGCTGGCACAGACTCGTCCCTGGATAACCTTCATCTGAAACATTTTTATCAGATAGTGAATGGAAGCGGTTACAGAATTTTCATAAAAAGTGTGATGGATCTTTAATTTTACGATCCGCCTCGCATCGTGAGGGGTTATCCCTCGATGGGATCGACATCCAGCACCCATTTAACCTTGCGTGCATCGGGTAGCGTATTGATCAGTGCCAGCGTGCCGCTGACGATATGTTGCAGACGAATCCGTGATGGATGTTGCAACAATATTTGCCAACGATAACGACCACCGCGTTTGGGCGCCAGTGCGGGAACCGGGCCGAGCACCCAGAGTTTGTCATCGGCCAACGGGCTGGCTTGAATGAGATTCCGTAGTTGCTGCAAGAACATTGGTGCATGCTGGTTGTTATGATCTTCTGCCCGCACGATCACATGGCTGGTCCACGGTGGAAGCTGGAGCGTTTGTCGCTCGGCCAGCGCCTGTTCGGCAAACGCGTCATAGCCTTTATACAGCAAGGTTTGCAGCAGCGGATGTTCAGGATGGTGCGTTTGCAGCACCACTTCGCCTTGCTTCCCGGCGCGTCCGGCACGGCCAGAGACCTGCGTATAGAGCTGGGCGAAGCGTTCTGCTGACCGGAAATCTGCGGAGAATAGCGCGCCGTCAACGTCCAGCAGCGCCACCAGAGTGACGTCCGGGAAGTGGTGGCCTTTGGCCAGCATTTGCGTGCCTATAAGAATTCGTGCGCCGCCGCGATGCACTTCCGCCAGATGCTGCTCCAGCGACCCTTTACGGCTGGTGGTGTCGCGATCGATACGTGAAATTGGCACACCGGGGAAAAAAGGTGCCAGAGCCTGCTCAAGCTGTTCGGTGCCGAGTCCTACTGGAACCATATGCGTCGAACCGCAGGAGGGGCACTGACGCGGTATTGGGCGCTGGCTGTCACAGTGGTGGCAACGCAGGTGGTGCTGCGCCTGATGTAGCGTGTAGTAGTGATCGCAACGCGGACATTCTGCAATCCAACCACAGTCGTGGCACAGCAGCGCAGGCGCAAAACCGCGACGGTTCAAAAACAGGATCACCTGGTTATCCGCCTGCAGGTGCTGACGCATACGGGCGATTAGAGCAGGGGCGAGTCCGGCCTGCACTTGCTGACCTTTGAGATCCAGCACGTGCTGAGTGGCTGGGCGCGCATTTCCGGCGCGGCGCGTCAGGCGTAGCATGCGATATTTGTTCTGCCGCACGTTACACAGCGTTTCCAGTGCCGGGGTGGCTGAGCCGAGAATAATCGGGATTTGCTCGCTATGGGCGCGGTAAACCGCGAGGTCGCGCGCATGATAGCGCCAGCCTTCCTGCTGTTTATAAGAGCTGTCGTGCTCTTCGTCGATGACAATCACGCCGAGATTTTTAAACGGCGTAAACAGCGAAGAACGCGTGCCGATAACAATCGCCGCCTCGCCATTTTTTGCTTTCAGCCAGGCTGAAAGACGTTCACTGTCGTTTAAACCGGAGTGCAGGACTTCGACCGGCGCATTAAAACGTTCGCGAAAACGGGCAATAGTTTGCGGCGTCAGGCCAATCTCCGGCACCATCACCAGCGCCTGCTTGCCCTGGGCAAGGACGTTTTCCAGAACGCTGAGATAGACCTCTGTTTTGCCTGATCCCGTTACGCCCGCTAATAGCCAGGCGCTAAAACTGTCTGAGGCGCTGTGAATCGCCCCGACGGCGGTGGCCTGCTCGGTGTTCAGCCGCAGACGCTCACCAGAAACCGCGTAGTGTGTACGCCAGTCGCTAAAGCCTGGTGTTTCGCTCGCCAGATCGCACAGCCCTTTTTTCCGCAGTGCCTGTAATGCGGCATCATTAAATTCCAGTTCAGCCACCTGGTCGCGCCAGATTTTTCCCTGGCGTAGCGCAGCCAGCGCCTGTTGCTGCTTGGGAGAACGCTTCAGGCTGTTGAGGTCAATAACCTGGCCTTCTTCAGTAGCAAACCAGTACCACATGGGCGCGTTTGTCGCCGGGCGTCCCTGGCGCAGTAAAATTGGCAGAGCGTGAAACAGTACGTCACCGATGGGATGATGATAATAATCAGCCGCCCACAACAGCAGACGCCAGACGGAGGTCGAGTATACCGGTTCGCTGTCCAGCACTTCGAGAACGGCTTTCAATTCGCTCCGCGGCAGTTCACTGTGCTCGCTGACGGAAAGGACAATACCCACGCGCTCCTGCTGCTTGCCAAAGGGCACGCGTACACGACACCCGGCTTTGGCACTCAAGCCTTCCGGCAGGAGGTAGTCAAAGGTGCGAGGTAGCGGAACAGGTAAGGCAACGTGCGCAACGGGCATTGAATCATCCTGACTTGAAATCTGGCGGGTTAGTATACACATTAGTGGAGGGTAGAATGCGGATCAGTTTGCATGAGCAGGTTAATTTCTGTATGATTCGCCGCCTTTGATGCAAATTGATTGCGTCAAACAATGACCATTACCCGAGAGTTTCAGGCTGTTGATGCAGCGTGAAAGGTGACGGGGAATAATTAACATCGCGTGGTGTCTGGCGTTAGGGCTGGAAGAGCGACGCGGCCTTAAACCGAGGTTTTCCCATGAAAAAAGATATTCACCCGAAATACGAAGAAATTACTGCAAACTGCTCTTGCGGTAACGTCATGAAAATCCGCTCTACCGTCGGTCACGATCTGAACCTGGACGTGTGCGGTCAGTGCCACCCGTTCTATACTGGCAAGCAGCGTGATGTTGCTACCGGTGGCCGTGTTGATCGCTTCAACAAGCGTTTCAGCATCCCAGGCAGCAAGTAAGTTTCAGCTGTCAGAAAAAAGCGCCTTATGGCGCTTTTTTTGTTTCTGTTCTTCAGAACTGAAATATATATTGATGTATTGAATAATCTATTTTATTCAATAAATAAAACGGTGTTTTATTTTTTCGATAAAATATTGCAACTGGTGATCTGCGTCCTTTTTATTTTCTGTCTTTTGCCACTTTTACCAGCTCCTGGCAAAATACCAAAGGTTTCTGCTTTCTTTCTAAAATACACTTTTGTGGAAATATAAAATTAATCTAAAAGCCTTTTTGTTTTCCCATTTTATGGACAAAACGAGATGGATTATTTCCGTTGTTGAGTGTGAAGAGGGATTGTCATGAAATTTAAATCTGCGTTATTACTGATTCCATTATTCTCTGCGGCCGCACAAGCGGGTTATGTTGATTACCGGCATGAATATTATGACGATGGACGTAATTACGATCGTGTGTATATGTCTCACCGTTTTGCCACGGGTTTTGGTGTGGCAGTAGAAGCCATTTCTCGTTCCGAAAACACGCAGTCAAATGATGCGTGGAATAATATGGAAAGTAATGGTAACGAGTATACCGCAAGCTACCAGTTCACTTGGCAGGGTCTTGTCTGGCAGCCCGGCATTGCAATCGAAACGGGCGATAATATCGCGATTTATAAGCCTTATATCCGCGTACAGTACAACATCAACGACAACTGGTGGACCGCGTTCCGCTATCGTCAGGAGTACATGCGCAGAAACACTGACGGCAAAGATGACCGCATGGTCTATCGTCCGGAAGCCTGGCTTGGTTATAACGTCAATGACTGGATGTTTGAGCTAAATGGTATTTATAAAATTGCCGATAGCGAAGATTTATATAACAACCGGAAAGATGATTATGAATATAACTTCCGCGTGGCGTACAAATTAGGCTCCTGGGTTCCATTTGTTGAGGTTGGCAACGTTTCCTCGGGTTATAACACAACAACGACAGACGATCGTCAGACCCGTTATCGTGTCGGTCTTGGTTATAACTTTTAATCGGTAATAGTTTTCGTATCGGCTGATTACGTCGATAAGCATAGTTTGTGTGAATAATATGTCTAAGGAGTTGACATCATGTCTAATGATGGAACTATTATCGGAAATAATGAAACCACTGCCGTCAGGCCTTTCGGAATTAGAGATAAAATTGGTTATTTATGTGGTGACCTCGGAACCTGTTTTATTCTTGGCTTAGTTAATAGTTTTTTAATGATTTATTACACTAACGTCCTCGGTATTTCCGGCGTTATTGTTGGCTCACTCTATTTTGTGACCAAACTCTTTGATGCGTTCGTTGATGTTGGTGTAGGGCGCTTATGCGATACCTCTAAACTGACGGTACATGGACGTTTCAACCCGTGGGTGCGTCGTATGAAGTATCCATTTTGCATCATTGCGGTTGTCCTGTTCCTGCCGTTTGTGAATGATTTTTCTTATACGGCGAAAATCATCTACATCTGCTGCTCCTATTTCATTTACGGTTCGCTGTTATCGACCGTGAGTATTCCGTACGGTGCTATGTCTGCGGCGATTAGCTCGAATCCTGAAGATCGTGTATCGCTTTCAACCTGGCGTAGCGTTGGGTCAGCAATTGGCGGTGGGGCAACTGGCTTTTTCATTCCAATCTTGATGTACACCACCCTGGTGGATGGAAGCCAGGTGATTTCCGGGCAACACTTCTTCTGGATTTCCATTGGTTGCGCAGTGCTGGGCTTGATCTTTTTATCCTTGACCTGTCATTTAACGACGGAGCGCGTGCGCGTGGAGAGAAAAGAGAGCATGCCCGTTTCGGTGTTGCTGAAGGGACTGGCACGCAATAAGGCGCTGATTGTTTTAGTGGTTGTGGATTTGCTGATTGTAATTAATCAGGGGTTGTCCGGTACCAACATGACTTACCTGTTTAATGACTATTTCCACAATAAAGAGGCGATGTCAGTCGCGTTGCTGTTTACCTTTGGTTCCCTGGTTCTGCTGGCGCCATCGGCATCCTGGCTCACGAAGCGGTTTGGTAAAAAAGAAGCCAGTGTAGGCGCGTTGCTTTTTGCCGTGGTCATGTATGTGATTATGTACTTTGTCCACATTACGGATGCAAAGGTCTATCTGGTTTTCTTGTTCCTGGCGACGCTGGGTGCAGGGTTATTCAACCTGATGATTTGGGCGTTTATGACTGATGTTTGTGACTACCATCAGTATGTCACTGGCGATCGCGAGGATGGCACGGTTTATGGTGTGAACTTCTTTGCGCGCAAGGTTGGTCAGGCATGCGCAGGGGCGATTGGTGGCTTTATGTTGGCTATCATTGGCTATCAATCATCGTCAACAGGTGGTGCAGTGCAAACCAGCATTGTGCAGGAAAATATTTATACGATGGCGAATCTCTTGCCGGCGCTATGCCTGTTTTTGGCGGCGGTCATTCTGATTTATTTCTATCCATTGAACCGTACGGAAACGCTCAAAATGGAAGAAACATTGAATAAACTCAATGGTATTAGTAAGTAACACTGTGAGAAAAGGCGGGAGCATTCCCGCCTCTACACGCCCATTGCTGTTCTAACTATCAGTATTCCCACGTTTCCGGGTTGATACCCAGTTCACGCATGATTACCTTTGCTTCTTCCGGGATTTCATCACTGCGTTCTTTACGCAGGTCGTCATCGTTGGGTAAGGGTTGCCCAGTAAAAGCATGCAGAAACGCTTCACACAGCAGTTCGCTGTTGGTGGCGTGGCGCAGGTTGTTCACCTGACGACGCGTGCGTTCATCGGTAAGGATTTTTAACACCTTCAGAGGAATGGAAACCGTAATTTTTTTGACTTGCTCACTCTTCTTACCGTGCTCAGCGTATGGGCTGATATATTCGCCGCTCCATTCAGCCATGAGATACCTAATCCTCTTCGTCATTAATATTGAGGCCAGAACCTGAGCCCGGACCATAATTGCGCGTAGTTTATCGTAGTGGCGTGGCCCTGACACGAAGTAAGCCGACGCAGATGTACGCTAATGCATATAATTTTAACGGCTATTTCCAGTTTGCTCAATCTATACGCAAAGAAGTTTAGATGTCCAGATGTATTGACGGCTATCGTAACTATGATTACTCTGGTGTCTGACTTTTCACCGACTCAGCCAGGATCTCCTCAATATGACGCGTAAACAGGCCACCATCGCAGTGCGTAGCGGGTTAAATGACGACGAACAGTACGGTTGCGTTGTCCCGCCGATTCACCTCTCCAGCACCTATAACTTTACCGGATTTAATGAACCTCGCGCCCATGACTATTCGCGTCGCGGCAACCCAACGCGCGATGTTGTTCAGCGTGCGCTGGCGGAACTGGAAGGCGGTGCAGGTGCTGTGCTGACCAATACTGGCATGTCGGCGATTCATCTGGTGACCACGGTCTTCCTCAAGCCAGGCGATCTGCTGGTCGCACCGCATGACTGCTACGGCGGGAGCTACCGACTGTTTGACAGTCTGGCAAAACGTGGCTGTTACCGCGTCCTGTTTGTCGATCAAGGAGATGAGCAGGCATTGCAGGCCGCATTGGCGGAAAAACCGAAGCTGGTGCTGGTAGAAAGCCCAAGCAACCCGCTGCTGCGCGTGGTGGATATTGCGAAAATCTGTCAGCTGGCGCGTGAAGCTGGCGCGGTCAGCGTGGTCGACAACACTTTTTTAAGCCCGGCACTGCAAAATCCACTGGCATTGGGCGCCGATCTGGTGTTGCATTCATGCACGAAATATTTAAACGGTCACTCAGATGTGGTGGCTGGTGTTGTGATAGCGAAAGATCCGGAAACGGTCACTGAACTGGCATGGTGGGCGAATAATATTGGTGTGACCGGCGGCGCGTTTGATAGTTATCTGCTGTTGCGCGGCCTGCGTACTCTGTCTCCTCGAATGGAGGTGGCGCAACGTAATGCTCAGGCGATAGTCGATTATCTGCAAACTCAGCCGCTGGTGAAAAAATTGTATCACCCGTCATTGCCGGATAATCAGGGCCATGAGATTGCCGCGCGTCAGCAAAAAGGCTTTGGCGCGATGTTAAGTTTTGAACTGGATGGTGATGAGCAAACGCTGCGCCGCTTCCTTGGTGGGTTGTCATTGTTTACGCTGGCGGAATCGTTAGGGGGCGTTGAAAGTCTGATCTCCCACGCCGCAACCATGACACACGCGGGCATGGCGCCAGAAGCGCGTGCTGCTGCCGGAATTTCCGAAACGCTGCTGCGTATCTCCACCGGTATTGAAGATGGCGAAGATTTAATTGCCGACCTGGAAAATGGCTTCCGGGCTGCAAACAAGGGGTAAACATGAGTGTGATTGCGCAGGCAGGGGCGAAGGGTCGTCAACTGCACAAATTTGGTGGTAGTAGTCTGGCTGATGTGAAATGTTATCTGCGTGTCGCAGGCATTATGGCGGAGTACTCTCAGCCTGATGACATGATGGTTGTTTCAGCCGCAGGCAGTACCACTAACCAGTTGATTAGCTGGCTGAAATTAAGCCAGACCGATCGCCTTTCTGCGCATCAGGTTCAACAGGCGTTACGTCGCTATCAGAGCGAGCTTATCAGCGGTTTGTTACCGCCTGATATAGCGGATGGACTAATTGGTGCGTTTATTCACGATCTGGAGCGTCTGGCTGGATTACTCGACAGTGGCGTGAACGATGCCGTCTATGCTGAGGTTGTTGGGCATGGTGAGGTATGGTCCGCGCGTTTGATGTCTGCGGTCCTTAACCAACAGGGGCTGGAGTCAGCCTGGCTGGATGCGCGCGATTTTTTACGTGCTGAACGCGGTGCCCAGCCGCAGGTAGATGAAGGTCTTTCTTACCCGCTGCTACAGCAACTGCTGGCGCAGCATCCGGGTAAACGGCTGGTGGTTACCGGCTTTATTAGCCGCAGCAATTGCGGTGAAACGGTCCTGCTGGGGCGTAACGGCTCCGACTACTCGGCGACGCAGGTTGGCGCGCTGGCGGGCGTTTCTCGCGTAACTATCTGGAGCGATGTCGCCGGGGTTTACAGCGCGGACCCGCGTAAAGTAAAAGACGCCTGTTTGCTGCCGCTGCTGCGTCTGGATGAAGCCAGCGAGCTGGCGCGTCTGGCGGCACCGGTTCTCCATGCCCGTACCTTACAGCCGGTTTCCGGTAGCGATATCGATCTCCAACTGCGTTGTAGCTATACGCCGGAGCAGGGGTCAACGCGCATTGAACGCGTACTGGCCTCCGGTACCGGGGCGCGTATTGTGACCAGTCATGATGACGTCTGCCTGATTGAGTTTTTGGTTCCGACTGGCCAGGACTTTAAGCTGGCTTATAAAGAGATTGATCAGGTTTTAAAACGTACCCAGGTGCGTCCGCTGGCAGTGGGTGTGCATCCTGACCGCCAACTGCTGCAATTTTGCTATACCTCCGAAGTCGCTGACGGCGCACTGAAAATTCTGGATGAAGCTGGTCTGCCTGGCGAGCTGCGTTTGCGCCAGGGGCTGGCGCTGGTGGCGATGGTCGGGGCGGGCGTCACCCGTAATCCGCTGCATTGCCACCGTTTCTGGCAACAGTTAAAAGGTCAGCCGGTTGAATTCACCTGGCAATCGGAAGAGGGTATCAGCCTGGTCGCGGTACTGCGTACTGGGCCAACAGAGAGCCTGATTCAGGGTCTGCATCAGTCAATTTTCCGCGCGGAAAAACGCATTGGTCTGGTGTTGTTCGGCAAAGGCAACATCGGCTCACGCTGGCTGGAGCTGTTCGCTCGCGAGCAGAGCACGCTCTCGGCGCGCACCGGATTAGAGTTTGTGCTGGCGGGTGTGGTTGATAGCCGTCGTAGCCTGCTGAATTACGAAGGGCTGGATGCCAGCCGCGCGTTAGCTTTCTTTGATGACGAGGCAGTAGAGCAGGATGAAGAGTCTCTATTCCTGTGGATGCGTGCTCACCCGTATGATGATTTAGTGGTGCTGGACGTTACTGCCAGCGAGCAACTTGCGGATCAGTATCTGGATTTTGCCAGCCATGGTTTCCACGTTATCAGCGCCAACAAACTGGCGGGGGCGAGCAGCAGTCATAATTATCGCCAAATTCATGACGCTTTTGAAAAAACCGGTCGCCACTGGCTGTATAACGCTACCGTGGGTGCAGGTTTGCCGATCAATCATACCGTGCGCGATCTGATTGAGAGTGGAGATACCATTCTGTCGATCAGCGGGATCTTCTCCGGTACGTTGTCGTGGTTGTTCCTGCAATTTGATGGCACGGTCCCGTTCACCGATCTGGTGGATCAGGCGTGGCAGCAGGGGCTGACTGAACCCGATCCGCGCGTAGATCTTTCCGGCAAAGATGTGATGCGTAAGCTGGTGATTCTGGCGCGTGAAGCAGGTTACGACATCGAACCGGACCAGGTTCGCGTGGAATCGCTGGTGCCTGCGCACTGTGAAGAAGGCTCTATTGACCATTTCTTTGAGAATGGTGATGAGCTGAACGAGCAGATGGTGCAGCGTCTGGAAGCGGCGCGTGAAATGGGGCTGGTGCTACGCTATGTGGCGCGTTTTGATGCTAACGGTAAAGCGCGCGTTGGTGTTGAAGCGGTTCGTCCTGAACACCCGCTGGCGGCGCTGTTGCCGTGCGATAACGTATTCGCCATTGAAAGCCGCTGGTATCGCGATAACCCGCTGGTGATCCGTGGACCGGGCGCAGGTCGTGACGTCACCGCCGGCGCTATTCAGTCAGACATCAACCGTCTGGCGCAGCTGCTGTAGTTTTTGTTGCCGGATGATCCGGCCGACGGTTCGTTTGTGACCCAGGCCGGATAAAATACGTCAACAGCCATCTGCATAATCACTTCAACGCTCTCATCCTGCGTTAAACCTACCCGTATTGCGTCTTACCCGCGCTCTGGCCAGAGGCGAGTCTGTCACCGCTCTCGTTAACGGCTGGCAGACGGTCATGCCACAATTCCCCATCATTTCAGGCTGATGTGAATTTTTTTCACGTTGGCTGAGTATTCCTCACCTTTAACGATGATTTTTGTGTTGACGCCAGCGTGCTTTTCCGTCATTTTTACATCTAGACGTCTAAACGTATAGCAGTTCACAACACAACATATAACGACAAAAGATTGATGAGGTAAGGTATGAGCTTTTTTCACGCCAACCAGCGGGAAGCCCTGAATCAGAGCCTGGCGGAAGTACAGGGTCAGATTAACGTTTCGTTTGAGTTTTTCCCGCCGCGCACCAGTGAAATGGAGCAAACCCTGTGGAACTCCATCGATCGCCTGAGCAGCCTGAAGCCGAAGTTTGTTTCAGTCACCTACGGTGCAAACTCTGGTGAGCGCGACCGTACGCACAGCATTATTAAAGGCATTAAGGATCGCACTGGTCTTGAAGCAGCTCCGCACCTGACCTGTATTGATGCTACCCGCGATGAGCTGCGCACCATTGCTCAGGACTACTGGAATAACGGTATTCGTCATATTGTTGCTCTGCGCGGTGACTTGCCGCCGGGAAGCGGTAAACCGGATATGTATGCCTCTGACCTGGTGACTCTGCTGAAAGACGTTGCGGACTTTGATATCTCCGTTGCGGCTTATCCGGAAGTACACCCAGAAGCGAAGAGCGCTCAGGCCGATTTGCTGAACCTGAAGCGTAAGGTTGATGCTGGTGCAAACCGCGCCATTACTCAGTTTTTCTTCGATGTGGAAAGCTATCTGCGCTTTCGCGATCGCTGCGTGTCTGCGGGAATCGATGTGGAAATTATTCCGGGTATCCTGCCAGTCTCCAACTTTAAACAGGCGAAAAAATTTGCCGATATGACCAATGTTCGTATCCCCTCCTGGATGTCGACCATGTTTGATGGTCTGGATGACGATGCGGAAACCCGCAAGCTGGTAGGTGCAAACATCGCCATGGACATGGTGAAAATCCTCAGTCGCGAAGGGGTGAAAGATTTTCACTTCTATACTCTAAATCGCGCCGAGATGAGCTACGCAATTTGTCACACGCTGGGAGTAAGACCAGCATAATTAGTGCCTCAGCCCTCTTCGGAGGGTTTTTTATTGATCATTTTGATCTACATCTCTGTAACTTTAAATATAAAAGGAATGAGCTATCGAATCTGTGGGTTTTTTCGACTATATCTTATCTCTGGTGGTGTATATCGTAGTCAGAACACTGTAAAGGGAGCATATAGATGAGCATGTCCGACGATAGCCAAAACGCATCAACTGCCGGTAAGTGTCCTTTTCATCAGGGCGGGCCGGATCACAGCGCGGGTGCAGGAAGAAATAACCGCGACTGGTGGCCTAATCAACTCCGCGTTGATCTTTTAAACCAACATTCCAATCGTTCGAACCCGCTGGGTGAGAACTTCGACTACCGCAAAGAATTTAGCAAACTTGATTACTCTGCCCTGAAAGGGGATCTCAGAGCCCTTCTGTCCGAATCTCAACCGTGGTGGCCTGCTGACTGGGGCTCTTATGCCGGTTTGTTTATCCGCATGGCATGGCACGGTGCTGGGACCTATCGTTCCATCGATGGACGCGGTGGCGCGGGTCGCGGACAGCAGCGTTTTGCACCACTGAACTCCTGGCCAGACAACGTCAGCCTGGATAAAGCGCGTCGTCTGCTGTGGCCAATCAAGCAGAAATATGGCCAGAAAATTTCCTGGGCCGACCTGTTTATCCTTGCGGGTAACGTGGCGCTGGAAAACTCAGGCTTCCGCACTTTCGGCTTCGGTGCCGGTCGTGAAGACGTCTGGGAACCGGATCTCGACGTAAACTGGGGTGATGAAAAAGCCTGGTTGACCCACCGTCATCCGGAAGAACTGGCAAAAGCGCCGCTGGGCGCAACCGAAATGGGTCTTATCTATGTGAACCCGGAAGGGCCGGACCATAGCGGCGAACCGCTTTCTGCGGCAGCGGCTATTCGCGCGACCTTCGGTAACATGGGTATGAACGACGAAGAAACCGTAGCGCTGATTGGCGGCGGTCATACGTTGGGCAAAACTCACGGTGCAGCGCCGGCTTCGCACGTAGGCGCCGATCCAGAATCCGCACCAATTGAAGCGCAGGGCCTGGGCTGGGCCAGCAGCTACGGCAGCGGCGCGGGTGCAGACGCAATTACTTCCGGTCTGGAAGTGGTCTGGACGCAGACGCCGACCCAATGGAGCAACTATTTCTTCGAGAACCTGTTCAAATATGAATGGGTGCAAACTCGCAGTCCGGCAGGCGCTATTCAGTTTGAAGCGGTTGACGCACCGGAAATTATCCCCGATCCGTTCGATCCGTCGAAAAAACGTAAGCCAACAATGTTGGTTACCGACTTGACGCTGCGTTTCGATCCGGAGTTCGAGAAGATTTCCCGCCGTTTCCTGAACGATCCGCAGGCGTTTAACGAAGCGTTTGCCCGCGCATGGTTTAAGCTGACGCACCGTGATATGGGGCCAAAAGCGCGTTACATCGGACCGGAAGTGCCAAAAGAAGATCTGATTTGGCAAGACCCGCTGCCGCATGCGTTCTTTAACCCAAGCGAAGAAGATATCCTGAAACTGAAGGCGACCATTGCTGCTTCCGGGTTGTCCGTGGGCGAGCTGGTGTCAGTGGCGTGGGCTTCTGCATCAACGTTCCGCGGTGGGGATAAACGTGGCGGCGCTAACGGTGCGCGTCTGGCGCTGGACCCACAGCGTGGCTGGGATGTGAATGCTACCGCGGCACGCGTACTGCCTGTGCTGGAAGGCATTTATAAGTCAGCCCATACCGCTTCGTTAGCCGATATTATCGTGCTGGCCGGTGTTGTTGGTATAGAGCAGGCGGCTAGCGCTGCGGGTGTCAGCATTAAAGTACCTTTTGCGCCGGGCCGCGTGGATGCGCGTCAGGACCAAACGGATATTGAGATGTTTGAACTGCTTGAGCCGATCGCCGATGGCTTCCGTAACTACCGCTCCCGTCCTGACGTATCGACCACCGAGTCGTTGCTGATTGATAAAGCGCAGCAGCTGACGCTGACCGCACCGGAAATGACCGTGCTGGTGGGCGGTATGCGCGTACTGGGCACCAACTTCGACGGCAGCCAGCATGGCGTCTTTACCGATCGTCCTGGCGTGCTCAGCACTGACTTCTTCGTCAATCTGCTGGATATGCGCCATGAGTGGAAGGCGGTTGATGAGTCAAAAGAGCTGTTCGAAGGTCGTGACCGTCTGAGCGGTGAAGTAAAATACACGGCAACCCGCGCCGATCTGGTGTTCGGTTCTAACTCCGTACTGCGCGCAGTGGCTGAAGTTTATGCCTGCAGCGATGCTCACGAGAAGTTCGTGAGAGATTTCGTTGCCGCATGGGTGAAAGTGATGAACCTGGATCGTTTCGATCTGCTGTAACAGATAATGCCGGATGTCGCTTGTGCGTATCCGGCATAGTATGAATAAGAAAATCCCCGCGATTGCGGGGATTTTCTATTGGCAGGTTATTCCCACTCTTGCAGGTAACGTTGACCGTACTGGTCAGCCACCAGCAGGGCGGCATACACCTGGTCCGGAGTTGCGCCGCCAGGCATGTTGTGGATGGTTTCGCCTTCTGCACAGGCTGCCTCAGCCACAATGCGCATTTTCGCCGGGATATCCTGTTTGATGTCCAGTTGCGCCAGGGTAATCGGCAGGCCAACGGAATGACACAGCGCGGCAACGGTTTCAATTTCATCAACTGGCGCGTTTTCCAGCACCAGCTGCGTTAGCGTACCGAAAGCCACTTTCTCGCCGTGGTAGTAGTGATGCGCATCCGGGATTGCGGTCAGACCGTTATGAATGGCGTGAGCAGCTGCCAGACCACCGCTTTCAAAACCGACACCGCTCAGATAGGTGTTGGCTTCAATAACGCGCTCCAGTGCTGGTGTAACCACGTGCTGCTCGGCTGCCAGCATCGCTTTTTCACCTTCTTCGATTAGCGTATTAAAGCACAGCTCTGCCAGCGCCAGCGCCGCCTGAGTACACTGACCGCCCGCCATGGTGGTTGCGCCGCTGCGTGAACAAGCACGCGCTTCGAACCAGGTTGCCAGCGCATCGCCAATACCCGCAGATAACAGACGCGCCGGTGCACCCGCAACAATTTTGGTATCCACAATGACCCTGTCCGGATTGTTGGGCAGCAGCAGATAGCGATCGAATTCACCGGCATCGGTGTAAATGACGGACAGCGCGCTGCACGGCGCATCGGTAGAGGCGATGGTTGGGGCAATGGCGACAGGCACGCCCATAAAGTGTGCCAGCGCTTTGGCGGTATCCAGCGTTTTACCGCCGCCAATACCAAGTACTGCGCCACACTGCGCTTTTTCCGCTACGCCGCGCAGACGGTCGATTTCGTTTTGTGAACATTCGCCGCCAAACGGTGCAATTTCCAGCGCCAGTCCGGCATCCTGAAAGCTTTTTTCCAGTGCGCTCTGGGCAAAGCCTAAGACAAACTTGTCCCCAACGACCAGCCAGCGTTCTGCCAGTGGTTTGAGGTAGCTGCCAAGACGGGTAATAACATCGGCACCCTGGATGTACTTACCAGGTGATTGAATAATGCGATCCATACTTTATTTCCCTCACAGGTTGATGTGACCAAATGCGTTGTTCCAGTCCTGCTCAAACTTCTCTATTGCTGACTCTACCGCAGGGGTATTGAGCATTTGTTGCGCTACGTCTAATGGCAGGGTGATAGCTTCACATCCTGCCAGTAAGCAATCCAGCGCCTGACGCGGGGTTTTAAAGCTGGCTGCCAGTACCATGCTGTTTGGCGCATGCAGCTCCAGTAACGTTTGCAGTTCTTGTACTGTGCGAATCCCGTCGCCGCCCTGTGCGTCGATACGGTTAACGTAAGGCGCGATATATTTGGCTCCTGCCAGCGCAGCCAGTAGCCCCTGAGAAGCACTGTAAACGGCGGTTCCCAGCGTGGTGATACCCTCTTTTTTCAGCATCTTAATCGCGGCCAGACCTTCGGATGTCACCGGGATTTTCACTACCAGACCGGGCACTGCATTGCTCAGGCGTTTGGCTTCTTCCACCATGCCCTGCGCCTCGCGGCTCATGGTTTGGGCAAACAAAATACCCTCTTCGCCGATGGCGTTTTGCAGGCGTGGCAGTACATCCCAGATAGATTCTTTGCTTGCCGCCACAATGCTTGGGTTGGTGGTGACTCCCGCGATAGGAAAGATGCGTGCCAGACGTTCAACTTCCGCGACGTTGGCGGTATCAAGGTAAAGTTCCATACAAAAACATCCTCTTTAAAGTTCAAGTTCATGTTGCAACAGGCTGGCGATAGCGTCGGCTGAGGCGGCACTAACCAGCGCGTTACGGAATTCTTCATGCATAATGCGGCGCGCCAGACGCGAGAAAATACGCATATGCTGATCGCCAGCGGCATGTTTGTTGAGCGTCAGCATAATAATGAACTGTGCATCATCATCACCCCAACGTACCGGCGCTTGCAGGCGCGCTACGCTGATGGTGGACTGCTCAATATGTTCGGATTTGCTGTGTGGAATGGCGAAGCTAAAACCTAATCCGGTAGAGAAGACGGCTTCGCGCGCCCACAGGTCTGCTTCCAGTTTACGTGGATAGCGGCAACGGCCTGCCAGCAGGAGGTTGTCGGTCATCCCTTTGATGACCTCTTCTTTACTGCGCCAGTCGCTGTCCAGTGTGATGCATTCGGCGGTAACCAGAGGCGTATCCTGTTGGGTCATGCGGAACTGAGCCAGCAGATGTTCGACCTCCAGCGAGGTTCGACAAGCCATCGCTTGATTCAGCAATTGACGGCAGGCACGGCTGTCGAGTTGCGCCATCCGCGCTTTGGCGGCGGGAATGGAGGGAGCGCTCATACTGATTTCGTCCAGACCCAGTCCCACCAGCAATGGCAGCACCGAACCTTTGGCACCCAGTTCGCCACACAGGCCAATCCATTTCCCCTGCCGATGTACTGCCTGCACGGCGTAATCCAGTGCGCGCAGGAAGGCCGGATTCAGGCTGTTGTAGTGGCGGGTAACTTTGGCGTTGTCGCGGTCGACTGCCAGCAGGTATTGCGTCAGGTCATTGCTACCAATACTAAAGAAATCAATCTCTTCACAGCATTGGTCAATGATGAACATCACAGACGGAACCTCCAGCATAATACCGAGCTGGATCTTCTCATCAAACGGAATGTGTTCACTTCGCAGTTGCTGCTTGGCTTCTGCCAGTTTCTCTTTGACCCACAGGATCTCTTCCATCGAGGAGATCATTGGGATCATGATTTTCAGGCTACCGTGCGCTGAGGCGCGCAGGATCGATCGTAGTTGCGTGGTAAACAACGTGGCATATTCTTCATAAATACGCACCGCGCGATAACCGAGAAACGGGTTGGCCTCAGCAGGAATATTAAGATAATCAACGGGTTTATCACCGCCGATATCCATGGTGCGTACAATAATGCTGCGTCCCTTTGCGGGTTCCAGCGCCTGGCAGAAAATGTTGTATAGCTCGTTCTCATCCGGGGCGCAGGTACGGTCCATATACAGCATTTCCGTACGGAACAGGCCAACCGCTTCCGCACCGTTACTAAAAGCTGCTTGTGCTTCGACGGAGTGGGCGATGTTGGCGGCGGCTTCCATACGGATGCCATCAGCCGTGCGTGCCTCCTGGGTCAGCCAGATACGTTGCTGTTCCCGAATGGCATCCTGGATACGGGCTTCTTGCTGATAATAACGTACGATGGATTCATCAGGGGCAACGACGACTGCTCCTGCGTTACCATCGATATAAACCGTTTGCTGTAGCCATGGCATCAAAGATTCAATATCTACGCCAACCAGCGTAGGGATGTTGAATGACCGGGCGAGAATCACCGTGTGTGACGTAGTACCACCGCTTTTTAACAGCAAGCCTTTCAGCAATGTTTTGTCCAGTTCGAGGAACTGGCTCGGTGTTAGCTCATCCGCCATGCAAACCGTAGGCTGGGTCAGTTTTCCCGGTGCAGGGAAGCGCTGTTCCCCATAAATTTGCTGCAGAAGCTGGAAGCAAACATCGCGTACATCCAGTGCACGCTCCTGTAAATAACTGCTGCTTGAACGGGCGAATTCATCACAAAAATGTCCGGCACTTTCGACAACCGCCTGGGCGCAGCTTAACCCGCGTGATACGCCGGCGAGCAGGTGCTGGCGCAGTGAGAGGTCGCTTGCCAGCGAGCGGTGTGCTTCCAGAATCGCACTGGTAGCGCCGTCGCTGTCGAGTAATCGAAACTCAATATTTTTCATCAACAGCGTTAAACCGTTATCCAGTGCCGCTTGCTCGGTTTCAATATCTTGAGCGGATGGAAGGTTACTGAGCGCGTTAAGATCCAGCGAAGAAAGCAGACTCAGAACGCCCCCTGCGCTGCCGCTGCAGACGGTGCGAGCGCGGAAAAGCTGTGGATTTAAATGGGTGAGCGATGCCGGAAGTGGCTCCAGCTCGTTGTTTTTGGCTTCCGCTAGCGGTGCATCGCAGTGCGGAAATTCATTTCGTAACCATTGGCTCAGATGCTGGTGGGCTGCCTGTTCATCTGTACCGGAAATCAGCAACTGGCAGCTATCACCCGCCAGAGTATCGGTGCCAATCAACGATAGTGCGCTCTTAGCGTTGCCCTTACGTTCGGTACGCAGGTTGTGCCACTCAATGTGTGAGGTAAAGGTGTTGCACTGCGTTTCTATGTGGCTTGCCGGGCGTGCATGTACGCCATTGGGTAGCTCACAGGTAAATTCCACAATCAGGGCCATAGCCTCATCTCCCATAACGATTTCTCGCTACAGGATAAAAGGGCAACGCCTGAGCCTGCCATGTGACAAATCTGCCAAAAACTGGATAAATGTAATGTAACTATCAAAGTGAGACATCCCTCACAAGTCAGCGTATCCACTATAAATTCTGAGAAACTGCAAGTTATGAGGCGGATCGCATTTTTGTACTGACATTACAAAAGTCCAGCAAATGGCCTTTTTATCCACTGTTTGCGTCGCGTCAGATTGCCTATTGTTTTCCGCAACAAGTTTATGGATATGGGCTTTAGGCAGCCCGGGAGCGACTTATGAAAGAGTTGGTACAAATCCTGAAAAATACTCGTCAGCACCTGATGACCGGTGTTTCGCATATGATCCCCTTCGTAGTAGCGGGCGGTATTTTGCTGGCTGTCTCCGTCATGCTGTATGGCAAAGGCGCGGTACCGGATGCTGCGACCGATCCTAATCTTAAAAAGCTGTTTGATATTGGCGTCGCCGGGTTGACTTTGATGGTGCCATTTCTTGCTGCTTATATCGGCTATTCCATCGCTGAACGTTCTGCTCTGGCCCCTTGTGCGATTGGCGCATGGGTGGGAAACAGCTTCGGTGCAGGTTTCTTTGGCGCATTAATTGCTGGGATTATTGGCGGTATCGTTGTCCATTATCTGAAGAAGATCCCCGTACATAAGGTGTTGCGTTCGGTAATGCCTATCTTCGTTATTCCCATCGTCGGCACTTTTATCACCGCAGGCATCATGATGTGGGGGCTGGGGGAGCCTGTTGGCGCGTTAACCACTAGCCTGACCGAGTGGCTGCAGGGTATGCAGCAGGGCAGCATTGTGCTGCTGGCGGTAATTATGGGACTGATGTTGGCCTTCGATATGGGAGGGCCAATTAACAAAGTTGCCTACGCCTTCATGCTGATTTGCGTGGCGCAGGGGGTTTATACCGTCGTGGCAATCGCCGCAGTAGGGATCTGCGTGCCGCCGCTGGGTTTAGGTTTGGCGACGTTGATTGGTCGTAAGAATTTCTCTTCTGAAGAACGCGAAGCCGGTAAAGCTGCGCTGGTAATGGGCTGCGTTGGCGTAACGGAAGGCGCGATTCCGTTTGCTGCAGCCGATCCGCTGCGTGTCATTCCATCGATTATGGTGGGTTCCGCCTGTGGCACGGTAACCGCCGCCCTGTTTGGTGCGCAGTGTTATGCCGGCTGGGGCGGGCTGATTGTTCTGCCTGTAGTGGAAGGAAAACTGGGTTATATCGCGGCGGTTGCCGTTGGTGCTGTAGTGACCGCCGTGTGCGTTAACGTACTGAAAAGTCTGGCGCGGAAAAAAGTGTCTCAGGTCGATCAGAAAGAAGATGACCTAGATTTAGATTTTGAAATGAATTAAGTGAGGAATGAGTCATGACCAAGATTATCGCAGTAACCGCATGTCCTTCTGGCGTTGCCCACACCTATATGGCAGCCGAAGCGCTGGAAAGCGCCGCTAAAGCTAAAGGTTGGCAAGTAAAGGTTGAGACTCAGGGTTCGATCGGTCTGGAAAACGAACTGACCGCGGCGGATGTGGCGGAAGCCGACATGGTCATTCTGACCAAGGACATTGGTATTAAATTTGAAGAACGTTTTGCGGGCAAAACTATCGTTCGCGTCAACATCAGCGATGCAGTGAAACGTGCCGACGCCATCATGAACAAGATTGGCGCGCATCTGGCGCAAACCGCTTAACCGTTTGTTTGCCGGATGGCGGCTTCGCCTTATCCGGCCTACAGATGCGTAGGCCTGATAAGCGTAGCGCCATCAGGCAACTATTTCCGCAGGAGTTCCTCATGACGAACCGTATCCAACGTTTAAAAAACGCTCTGTTTCAGAACAACCGTGAAATTTCGCTTGAACGTGCGCTGTTATATACCGCCAGCCACCAGCAGACGGAGGGAGAGCCGGTTATTCTGCGTCGGGCGAAAGCCACCGCATATATTCTTGAGCACGTTGAGATTTCGATTCGTGATGAGGAACTGATTGCCGGAAACCGTACTGTTAAACCGCGTGCGGGCATTATGTCACCGGAAATGGATCCTTACTGGCTGCTTAAAGAGTTGGAGCAGTTTCCAACCCGTCCGCAGGACCGTTTTGACATCAGCGAAGAGGATAAACATCTCTATCGCGATGTGCTGTATCCGTACTGGGAAAAGCGGTCGATGAAAGATTTCATCAACGGTCAGATGACCGATGAGGTTAAAGCTGCCGTCAGTACCCAGATTTTTAGCATTAACCAGACTGACAAAGGTCAGGGACATATCATTATTGATTATCCACGCCTGTTGAATCATGGGCTTGGCGAACTGGTAGCGCAGATGCGAGCGCATTGTCTGCAGCAGCCGGAGAATCACTTTTATCAGGCTGCGCTGCTGCTGCTTGAGGCTTCGCAAAACCATATTCTGCGTTACGCTATGCTGGCAGAGAAGATGGCGGAAAGCTGCCCGGATGCGCAGCGACGCCAGGAATTACTGACGATTGCTGAAAACTCTCGGCATAACGCTCAAAGCAAGCCGCAAACTTTCTGGCAGGCATGTCAGCTGTTCTGGTACATGAACATTATTTTGCAATATGAATCCAACGCCAGTTCTCTTTCACTCGGACGCTTCGACCAGTATATGCTGCCGTTTTATCAGGCCTCGCTGACCCAGGGGGAAGACCCAGCATTCTTACAAGAGATCCTCGAATCCCTGTGGGTGAAATGTAATGACATCGTACTGCTGCGTTCCACCAGCAGTGCGCGCTACTTCGCTGGCTTCCCAACAGGCTACACCGCGCTACTGGGGGGATTGACGGAGAATGGTCGTAGTGCGGTAAATGTATTGTCTTTCCTCTGTCTTGATGCGTATCAGAACGTACAGCTACCACAACCAAACCTCGGTGTGCGCACGAATGCGTTGATCGATACACCGTTCCTGATGAAAACAGCACAGACCATTCGTCTTGGTACCGGCATCCCGCAAATCTTTAACGATGAAGTGGTGGTGCCCGCGTTTCTGAATCGCGGTGTTTCGCTGGAAGATGCGCGGGATTACGCGGTAGTAGGCTGTGTCGAGCTGTCTATTCCAGGCAGAACATACGGTTTGCACGATATCGCTATGTTTAATCTGCTGAAAGTGATGGAAATTTGTCTGCATGAGAACGAAGGCAACCGTACTCTGACGTACGACGATCTCCTGGCGCATATTCGTGCCAAAATCAGCCACTACATCACGTTGATGGTGGAGGGCAGTAATATCTGCGATATCGGTCACCGCGACTGGGCGCCGGTGCCGCTGCTCTCCTCGTTTATTAGCGACTGTCTGGATAAAGGGTGCGATATTACCGACGGCGGTGCGCGTTATAACTTCTCCGGCGTACAGGGGATCGGTATTGCAAACCTGAGCGATTCGCTGCATGCGCTCAATGGGCTGGTATTCGAACAACAGCGCTTATCTTTTGATGAACTTTTGTCGGTGCTAAAAGATAACTTTGCTACCCCGGAAGGCGAGAAAGTTCGCGCCAGGCTGATCAATCGCTTCGAAAAATACGGCAACGATATCGATGATGTAGATAACATTAGCGCCGAACTGCTACGTCATTACTGCAAAGAGGTAGAGAAATACCAGAATCCGCGCGGCGGGCAATTTACGCCGGGTTCGTATACCGTCTCTGCACACGTGCCGCTGGGTTCGGTCGTTGGGGCAACACCGGATGGCCGCTTAGCCGGGGAGCAACTGGCAGATGGGGGGCTGTCGCCGATGCTGGGACAGGATATGCAAGGACCGACGGCGGTATTGAAGTCGGTCAGCAAGCTGGATAACACACTGCTTTCCAATGGGACGTTGCTGAACGTGAAGTTTACGCCAGCCACACTGGAAGGTGAGGCCGGTTTACGCAAGCTGGCGGATTTTCTGCGGGCATTTACCCAGCTCAAACTCCAGCATATCCAGTTTAACGTGGTGAATGCCGACACATTGCGCGAAGCGCAGCAGCGCCCGCAGGATTTCACCGGGCTGGTGGTGCGCGTGGCGGGTTACAGCGCCTTCTTTGTCGAGTTGTCGAAGGAGATCCAGGATGACATTATTCGCCGCACCGCGCATCAACTGTGAGGTAATTGACCCACGAGGCGAGGAAGTCGCGCGTATATTCAACATTCAGCGTTACTCACTGAATGATGGGCAGGGTATTCGTACGGTCGTCTTTTTTAAAGGCTGTCCGCATACCTGCCCTTGGTGTGCTAACCCGGAATCACTCTCGCCACGTATTGAAACGGTACGGCGGGAGAGTAAATGTCTGCACTGTACACCCTGTCTGCGTGATGCCGACGAGTGTCCCTCTGGGGCATTTGAACGTATTGGTCGTGATATCACGTTGGACGATCTGGAACGTGAAGTGATGAAAGATGATATTTTCTTTCGCTCTTCTGGTGGGGGGGTAACGCTTTCCGGCGGTGAAGTGCTGATGCAAGCGCCCTTTGCCACACGGTTCCTGCAACGTCTGCGGCGCTGGGATGTGCGCTGTGCAATTGAAACGGCTGGCGATGCGCCGGCCGGTCGCTTGTTATCGCTGGCAAAAGAGTGTGATGAGGTGTTGTTCGACCTCAAAATAATGGATGGAGATCTGGCTCGTGAGGTCATCAACATGAACCTACCGCGTGTACTGGCGAATTTACGGCTATTGGTGGAGGAAGGGGTTAATGTCATACTTCGCCTGCCGCTGATTCCGGGCTTTACGATGAATTCAGATAACACGCAGCATGTGTTGACGATGTTGTCATCACTAGGCATAAAACAGGTACACCTGCTACCGTTTCATCAATATGGCGAGCCCAAATACAGCCTGCTCGGTTTGCCCTGGTTGATGAAAGAAGTGCCCGTACCGACAGCGCAAGAGGTGGATATTATACGTAAGATGGCAGAATGCGCCGGATTTCAGGTAACAGTAGGAGGATAGTATGACCATCGCACCTGTACGATATCTGGTTGCTGTCACCGCGTGCGTAAGCGGCGTAGCCCATACCTATATGGCAGCTGAGCGGCTGGAGAAACTTTGCCAGCAGGAAAAATGGAGCATCAAGATCGAAACTCAAGGGGCACTGGGTACCGAAAATCGCCTGACGGAAGAGGATATTAACCGCGCTGATGTGGTGTTGCTCATTACTGATATTGAACTGGCAGGAGCAGAGCGTTTTACGCAGAGCCGATATGTTCAGTCGGGCATTAGCGCATTTCTGCGTGAGCCGCAGCGGGTGATGAGCGCCGTGCGAAAGCTGCTTTCAGCGCCACAGCACACACATCTTACTCTGGATTAGCTTCTTTCTCCGTCAATTGGCTGTGGTATTGCCGACGGTATTCTGATGGTGAACGTTCTGTATTTTTGCGAAACAGGCGGCAGAAGTAGTTGCTGTCAACAAACCCACAAATGTGCGCCACCTCTTTAATCTTCAATTCGTAACCCTTCAACAGCGTTTTTGCGTGTTCCAGTCGCGTGTGGTTCAGGTATTCGTTAAAACCGATAGCGCCCGTTTTTTGAAAAAGGTGGGAAAGATAATTGGGTGAGATGTAGAACGCCTGCGCGACGGATTCTCGGGTGAGCGGTGAAGCGTAGCGTTCGTCAATATAGTTGCGAATGGCTTCGAAAAGCGCCTGGCTGCGTGATGCGGTTTGGATCTGGCTGCCGAGCAGATCGCGGCAGTGGCTCAGTAAGCTTGCAACGATTAGCCTGGCGGTTTGCTGCTCCTGCGGCTGCATCTGCATTTCATTGAGCGTTTGCAGCAGGAATGAGCCAATACGCGGTCCACGGCGCGCGACGTGCTGGCGGGTAAGGTTTTGATATTGCTTACCGTCCCACTGCACGATGCTAAAACCCAGTTGCTGTTTGCCAAATAATATACTGAGCGTGGTCACCGGTGTGAGCCACTGTGGAAAGTTCCAGCCACCAGCCGGAACGAACAAGGCATCGCAAGGCTGTAACGTCGCGGATGCGCCAGCAACACCGTTATCGATGAATTCACCTTCCAGCACAATCTCCAGTCGGGGAAAATCGACCTGATACGCCAGTTCCGGCGTTGAGCTACTGGTGCTGGCAAAGTAAATCTGCCGCAGCGGTGTGGGGCCGTTGATCAGGCGAGAGAGCAGGTGGCTGATGTCGTGATACATGTTAATCCCTTGCAGGCAGCAGACAGGGAAACAGTAACGTTGAAAACAATCGCCCTCAAGTGATTATTGCCGGATGGCGGCTAATGCCTTATCCGGCCTACAAGTCTTTGCGAGCTGTAGGCCGGATAAGCGTAGCGCATCCGGCAGACTGTTACTGATTACCGATTTGATCGCCGTAAGGCAGGGTATCGTAATCAATCAGGGCATTCTTTTTGTACGGGTTGCCAATCCAGCGGGTCGTCTCTTTGAACTGCGGGCTGGTAATGGCACGAGTTGGATCGAAACCATCATAGGTGAAGCCCGCTAAATCAGACCAGGTGTGGATAAGCTCTGAGCTGCTGTATTTACGATTCACATCCTGTAAGAAGTCACGCGGGTGTGCGGCCTGCCATTTTTCCGAGGTCCACAGCAGGAACGGCACCGTATACATATGACGCGTTGGGTTGTCTTCATTACGACCCTGCGTTTTATGCGGCGGCGTATCGTATACCTCTTCCCCATGATCGGAGAAGTACAGCAGGAAGCCGTTCGGATCGGTCGCTTTATAGTCTTTGATCAGACTGGCAATGATATGGTCATTGTAGACATTCGCGCTGTCGTAATCGTTGTAGGCTTCCAGCTCATCGTCACTCAGGCCTGCGGGCACATTGTCGACATTATTGTCGAACTTACCCTGACCATCCGGATAGCGGAATTTGTACTTAATATGCGTTCCCAGCAGGTGCACGATGATGAACTTTTTCGGTGCAGGGTCGGCCAGTACTTCTTTAAACGGTGCCAGCACGTTGCTGTCATATTCGCGCGCACTTTGCGTACGCTGCTGGTTCATATAGAACTGTTTATCCGTCTGCTTAGAGAACACCGTCAGCATGGTGTTGCGGGCGGTCATCGTCTGCTGATTGGTGATCCAGAAGGTTTTATAACCTGCCTGTTTCATCATGTTCATCAGGGACGGCTGAGTCAGATACAGATCCGGGTTCTTCTCGTTGGCAAAGGTCAGCGCCTGCTGCAGGATTTCAATGGTGTACGGACGGGAGGTCACGACATTATTGAACACGGTGAAGTTAGGATCGGATTTATGCAGTGCATCCAGTTCCGGCGTTGTTTCGCGTGGGTAACCGTACAGGCTCATGCGGCCACGTTGCGTTGATTCGCCAATCACCAGTACCAGCGTACGCGGTGCATCACCTGAGCTGTCTTTAAAGTTGGCCAACGGCGGCAGGGCATTGTTCTCATTCAGCAGGCTGTTCAGCGCGGTCAACTGCTGACGATACTGATAATAACCGGAGATGAATTGCCATGGTGCAGCTGGTTCCATGCGTGAGGCGAGACCATTCAACGTTTTTTCAAATGGTTTATGTTTGATAAACGTGTTCACCGTCATCGGATGCAGAATCAAACCGTATAACAGTGCAAACGACACCAGATAGCGCCATGGCGATGGAATATGCACAGGACGCAGACGTGTCCATAGCAGAATTGCCACAGCTGTATAGGCCAGCGCAATCAAGACAATCTTCAGACTGAAATACTGGCTCAGATATTCGCTGGCTTCGTTCGCATTGGTTTCAAACATTACGTACAGAACGCTTTGCGAGAACTCTTGTCCGTAAATGACGTAATAGCTTAGAGCAGCCAGCGAGGCTGCCCATAGCATTACGCCAATGACGGCAGCAATAACGCGGATACGGTTTGGAAATAAGAATACCGGAATCAACCACAGCGAACTGAACAGCAAGGAGTCGCGTAAACCATTAGTTCCGCTATAGCCGGATAAGAGAATAACGACCTGGAGTAAACTGGAAAAAAAACAAAAATAGAGGAGCGCCCAGCCCAGGGCTTTCCAGCTAAATTTAGGTTTAGACTGGGGGTGTAAGGATTGCATAATGTAAGCCTGTCTTTAATTGTAGCGCCAAGAGTAGCACTTAAACATTAAGAGGAACTGAAGCATCACGATCTTAGGATCGTGTTTTGCCATCTTTATATTCATTTGATGAATATATTCGAGGGGGAATATATTGAAAATGAAGTGGTTGTAACAGCGGTTTTTGCCGTCGCCTCCGAATAATAGCACGAAGGCGACGGGGGAGGGACGTTAGCCTGTATTGCGCATACCAGCGGCGACACCAGCGATTGTGACCATCAATGCTTGTTCTACGCGTGGGTCCGGTGCATTGCCTTGCTCTTCCGCCAGGCGTGAGCGGTGTAACAGCTCTGCCTGTAATACGTTTAGCGGGTCAGTATAAATATTTCTTAACTGAATGGACTCGGCAATCCACGGCAGGTCGGCCATCAAATGTGAGTCGTTGGCAATCGCCAGTACGACATCGATATCTGCTGCCAGGCGTTGGCGTAGCTCTGCACCCAACGGCCACAGATCTTTTTTGACCAGGCGCTGATCGTAATACTCTGCCAGCCACAGGTCTGCTTTCGCGAAAACCATTTCCAGCATGCCAAGGCGTGTGGAGAAGAATGGCCAGTCGCGGCACATGGCTTCAAGTTCGCTTTGCTTGCCGTCTTCAACCACTTTTTGCAGCGCGGTACCTGCACCCAGCCAGGCCGGGAGCATCAGGCGGTTCTGCGTCCAGGCGAAGATCCACGGAATGGCGCGCAGAGACTCTACCCCGCCGGTCGGACGGCGTTTTGCCGGACGTGAACCGAGCGGGAGTTTACCCAGTTCCTGCTCCGGTGTCGCTGAGCGGAAATAAGGGACGAAGTCTTTGTTTTCACGCACATATCCACGATAGAGCTCGCAGGAAATATCGGAAAGCTCATCCATGATATGACGCCAGCTATCTTTCGGTTCTGGCGGTGGTAACAGGTTGGCCTCCAGAATTGCTCCGGTGTACAGCGACAGGCTGCTGATGGTCACTTCCGGCAGGCCGTACTTAAAGCGGATCATCTCCCCTTGTTCTGTCACGCGCAGACCGCCTTTCAGGCTGCCCGGCGGTTGAGAGAGTAGCGCCGCATGGGCAGGCGCGCCGCCGCGACCAATGGAACCACCGCGACCGTGGAACAGCGTCAGTTCGATACCGGCTTTTTCGCAGGTTTTGATTAGCGCGTCCTGAGCCTGGTATTGCGCCCAGGAGGCCGCCATCACGCCCGCGTCTTTTGCGGAATCAGAGTAGCCAATCATGACCATCTGTTTGCCCTGAATAAAGCCGCGGTACCAGTCGATATTTAAAAGTTGAGACATGACGTCATCGGCATTGTTGAGGTCGTCCAGCGTTTCAAATAGCGGAGCGACCGGCATAGCAAAACCAATTCCGGCTTCTTTCAGCAGCAGATGCACGGCCAGCACATCCGACGGAGTTTTCGCCATCGAGATAACATAGGCGGCAATGGAGCCATATGGGGCTTCGGCAATGACCCGACAGGTGTCGAGCACTTCACGGGTGTCGTTGCTCGGTTCCCAGTTACGCGGCAGGAGCGGACGCTTGGAATTCAGCTCGCGGATCAGGAAAGCCTGTTTATCCGCTTCCGACCAGTTTTCGTAGTCGCCAATACCCAGATAACGGGTCAGTTCGCCCAGGGCTTCAGTATGACGGGTGCTTTCCTGACGAATATCAATACGCACCAGCGGTACACCGAAACACTTCACGCGCCTAAGGGTGTCGAGCAATTCGCCATTGGCGATAATACCCATGCCACAGGCCTGCAGAGACTGGTAGCACGCGTAAAGCGGGTCCCAAAGCTGTTCGTTTTGGGTGAGAAGTCCCGCAGGTTTCGGCAATTTCTCGCCTTTCAGACGGGCTTCAAGCCAGGCCTGGGTTGCCATCAGACGAGAACGCAGGGTTTTCATCAGATAGCGATAAGGTTCAGCTGCGCCTTCTTCGCCTACCAGCGCCATCAGCTCCGGCGTGGCATCCACCATCGACAGCTCAGAAATCAGAAACTGGATGTCTTTCAGGAACAGGTCTGTCGCTTTCCAGCGGCTGAGTAATAGCACGTGACGGGTGATATCTGCCGTTACGTTCGGGTTACCATCACGGTCGCCGCCCATCCAGGAAGTAAATCGAACCGGGACAAAATCAACCGGCAGCTTATAACCCAGATGCTCTTCCAGTTGTTCATTCAGCTCACGCAGGTAGTTCGGTACACCTTCCCACAGGCTGTTTTCAACTACCGCGAAACCCCATTTAGCTTCATCAACCGGGCTTGGGCGCAGCTTGCGGATCTCATCCGTATGCCAGGACTGGGCAATGAGCTGACGCAGACGGCGCATCAGTTGGTTGCGTTCATAATCGACGAGGTCTTTGTTATCAAGCTGCTTGAGGCAGGCGTTCACTTCACCCATTTTATGGATCAGCGTACGACGAGTGATCTCGGTCGGGTGGGCGGTGAGTACCAGCTCCAGAGAGAGTGATTCTACGGCTTTCTTGATGGTGGCGTCATTGAGGTTGGGCTGCTCTTTCAGTTTACGCAGAGTGCGAGCAATCACTTCCGGGTTGCTGGCTGCTTCGCCTTTTGGCGAAATGCTGTGGTATTGCTCGGCGGTGTTGGCCAGGTTCAGGAACTGGCTAAATGCGCGGGCAACCGGCAGCAGCTCGTCGTTAGACAGATTTTGCAGTGTGGTGAGCAATTCCTGGCGATTAACTTCATTGCCAGCGCGAGATGATTTGGACAGCTTACGAATTGTTTCTACGCGATCAAGAATGTTCTCTCCCAGCGCATCCTTGATGGTCTCTCCCAGCACTTTGCCGAGCATACTGACATTACTACGCAACGCGGAATATTGTTCGTTCATATTAACCCAGACACCCCATCTATTTTGAATATGTCCTGTATCTTTCACGCCTGACTATCACGCGAAATCTTGCGGACTTAACTTTTTAGCCGTCTTTTATAAAGCCACGTAAAACACGTGACGTCAATTGCTGCGAAATCGGTTCAGCAAACGAATAAATGCCGTGAATTTACGTTATTTAATTCACATCCAATCAAATAAGCGTTGCTTATGGAAATGTTAAAAAATCACCCCGCTTACCACTAAAGGATTAGTGGGGTGACAAGCAGTTAATGCCAGCAGAAATGATGCACAACCTGGGTGATTAATTCGCGAGTTGGCTTAATAAAGCGCGTTTCCAGATATTCATCCGGCTGATGCGCCTGATTAATAGAACCTGGACCCAATACCAGCGTCGGGCAAAGCGTCTGGATAAATGGCGCTTCGGTGCAGTAGTTCACCACTTCAGTCTGTGCGCCCAGCAGTTTCTCAACCACCTCTACCAGTTGATGGTCAGGTGGACACTCATAGCCTGGAATCGGTGGATGCAGTTCCGATATGGTCAGGCGACCCGGCCAGCGTTCGCTGACAGGGGCCAGCGCTTCGTTAAGTAACCCATTGAGATCGTTTAGCGTCATACCCGGTAGCGGGCGAATATCCATATGCAGTTCGCAGCAGGCGCAGATTCGGTTGGCGGCGTCGCCGCCGTGGATGTGTCCCAAATTTAACGTTGGATACGGAACGGTAAAGGCATCATGGTGATAGCGCGCTTTCAGGTCATCGCGCAGATGCATGATATGGCCGATGGCATCATGCATCAGTTCAATCGCATTAACACCACGCGCCGGATCGCTTGAATGACCCGATTGTCCCAGAATGCGTATCGCATTAGAGATATGACCTTTGTGTGCGCGAACCGGTTGCAGTGAAGTGGGTTCGCCAATAATCGCGCAGTCTGGGCGCAGAGCAGTGGTTTCAGAGAAGTAGCGAGCTCCCGCCATGCTGGTCTCTTCGTCAGCAGTGGCCAGAATGTAGAGGGGCTTTTTCAGCTTCGTGACGTCGACATCACGCAACGCGTCGAGGATAAAGGCGAAGAAGCCTTTCATGTCCGCCGTACCCAAACCATAGAGCTTATTGTCATGCTCGGTCAGGGTGAACGGATCGCGCGTCCAGCGTCCGTCGTCAAAGGGTACGGTATCGGTATGGCCCGCCAACAACAGACCACCAGCGCCCTGTCCAATGCTCGCCAGCATATTGAATTTATTTCGCGTATCGGGAACCGGCTGGACCTCCACATTGAAGCCTAAATCTTTAAACCAGCCTGCCAGCAGAGTGATTAAACCTGCATTGCTTTGATCGAGCGCTTCTTCGGTAGCGCTAATCGATGGCGTGGCAATCAGAGCGCGGTAAATCTCGATAAATGGCGGTAAATTGTTTTTCATTGTTGACACACCTCGGGTCATGATAGTATCAATATTCATGCAGTATTTGTGAATAAAAATACATTAACGTTGAGCGTAATAAAACCCACCAAGTGTAAGGTGAGGTGATAAAGGCTTATACCTGGCAACAGAATCTAAGAAGGTGAGCAGCCCCGATGTTGAATACGCTGATTGTGGGCGCCAGTGGCTATGCCGGCGCAGAGCTTGTGACCTATGTAAATCGCCATCCTGATATGACCATAACCGCTTTGACCGTCTCAGCGCAAAGCAATGATGCAGGAAAATTAATCTCCGATTTGCATCCGCAGTTGAAAGGCATTGTCGATTTAACGTTGCAGCCAATGTCAGATATCAGCGAGTTTAGCGCAGGGGTGGATGTTGTGTTCCTCGCAACGGCTCATGAGGTAAGTCATGACCTGGCTCCGCAGTTTTTGCAGGCCGGTTGCGTGGTGTTTGACCTCTCTGGCGCGTTTCGCGTAAATGACGGCGCGTTCTATGAAAAATATTATGGTTTTACCCATCAGCATCCCGATCTGCTGGAGCAGGCAGTTTACGGGCTGGCGGAATGGAACGAAGACCAACTGAAAGAAGCGAATCTGATTGCTGTGCCGGGTTGTTACCCGACGGCGGCGCAGCTTTCGCTGAAACCACTGATTGATGCCGGGCTGTTGGATCTCAGCCAGTGGCCGGTAATTAATGCGACCAGCGGCGTAAGCGGCGCGGGCCGTAAAGCGGCTATCTCTAACAGTTTTTGCGAAGTAAGCCTGCAACCGTATGGCGTGTTTACCCATCGTCATCAGCCGGAAATCGCTACTCATCTGGGGGCTGAAGTGATTTTCACCCCGCATCTGGGCAACTTCCCGCGCGGAATTCTGGAAACTATCACTTGCCGCCTTAACGCGGGCGTAACTCATGCTCGGGTAGCGCAGACGCTGCAACAGGCGTATGGCGATAAACCGTTGGTGCGTCTGTATGACAAAGGGGTTCCAGCGTTGAAGAACGTGGTTGGATTACCATTCTGTGATATCGGGTTTGCTGTGCAGGGTGAGCATTTGATCGTTGTGGCGACGGAAGACAACTTATTGAAAGGCGCGGCGTCACAGGCGATGCAGTGCGCAAATATTCGTTTTGGCTTTGCCCAAACGCAGTCTCTTATTTAAGGGTGCAACAATGAATCCATTAATTATCAAGCTGGGCGGCGTTTTACTGGATAGCGAAGAGGCGCTGGAGCGTCTGTTTACCGCACTGGTGAATTATCGTGAGTCGCACCAGCGTCCGCTGGTCATTGTGCACGGCGGCGGCTGCGTGGTCGACGAGCTGATGAAGCAGCTGAATCTGCCGGTGAAAAAGAAAAATGGTCTGCGCGTCACGCCTGCCGATCAAATTGAAATTATTACCGGTGCCCTGGCGGGAACGGCGAATAAAACCTTGCTGGCCTGGGCGAAAAAGCATCACATCGCGTCTGTTGGTCTGTATCTTGGCGATGGCGACAGCGTAAAAGTGACGCCGCTCGATAAAGAACTGGGTCATGTTGGACTGGCGCAGCCGGGTTCGCCTAAGCTGATTAACACGCTGCTGGAAAGCGGTTTTCTGCCGGTAGTGAGCTCTATTGGTGTCACTGATGATGGTCTGCTGATGAACGTGAATGCCGATCAGGCTGCAACGGCGCTGGCGGCAACACTGGGTGCGGATCTGATCCTGCTCTCTGATGTGAGCGGTATTCTGGATGGCAAAGGCCAGCGCATTGCCGAAATGACCGCGGCGAAAGCGGAACAGCTGATTGAACAGGGCATTATTACCGATGGCATGATCGTGAAGGTGAATGCAGCGCTGGATGCCGCGCGTACGCTGGGCCGTCCGGTGGATATCGCCTCCTGGCGTCATGCAGAGCAACTTCCGGCGCTGTTTAACGGCACGCCAATTGGTACGCGTATTCTGGCTTAACTATTAATGTGCCGGATGGCGGCTTCGCCTTATCCGGTCTACGTGGGTTTTGTAGGCTCGGTAAGCGCAGCGCCACCGGGCAAAAATATCATATTAAGGAAATTCGTTATGGCACTTTGGGGTGGGCGTTTTACACAGGCAGCAGATCAGCGGTTCAAACAGTTCAACGACTCGTTGCGTTTTGACTACCGCCTGGCAGAACAGGATATTGTTGGCTCTGTGGCCTGGTCCAAAGCGTTGGTAACGGTAGGTGTACTGACTGCCGATGAACAGCTGCAGTTGGAAGAGGCGCTGAATAACCTGCTGGAAGAGGTTCGCGCGAATCCTCAGCAGATTTTGCAAAGCGATGCCGAAGATATTCACAGTTGGGTGGAAGGTAAGCTGATTGATAAAGTCGGCCAGCTTGGTAAAAAACTGCATACCGGGCGTAGCCGTAATGACCAGGTCGCGACCGATCTCAAGCTGTGGTGCAAAGATACGGTTATCGAATTACTGTCGGCCAATCGTCAGTTGCAAACTGCGCTGGTGGTGACGGCGGAGAATAACCAGGACGCCGTCATGCCGGGTTACACCCACCTGCAACGTGCGCAGCCGGTGACGTTTGCTCACTGGTGTCTGGCCTATGTTGAAATGTTGGCGCGTGACGAGAGCCGTTTGCAGGATGCGCTCAAACGCCTGGACGTCAGTCCGTTAGGCTGCGGCGCGCTGGCGGGTACGGCGTATGAAATCGATCGCGAGCAGTTGGCGGCTTGGTTGGGCTTTGCCTCGGCAACGCGCAACAGCCTGGACAGCGTTTCTGACCGTGACCACGTGCTGGAGTTACTCTCCGACGCCTCTATCGGCATGGTACACCTGTCGCGTTTTGCTGAAGATCTGATTTTCTTTAACACCGGCGAAGCGGGCTTTGTTGAACTCTCCGACCGTGTGACTTCCGGTTCATCTCTGATGCCGCAGAAGAAAAACCCGGATGCGCTGGAGCTGATCCGTGGCAAATGCGGTCGCGTGCAGGGTGCGCTGACCGGCATGATGATGACTTTAAAAGGCCTTCCACTGGCATACAACAAAGATATGCAGGAAGACAAAGAAGGGCTGTTCGACGCGCTCGACACCTGGCTGGACTGTCTGCATATGGCCGCGCTGGTGCTGGATGGAATCCAGGTGAAACGTCCGCGTTGCCAGGAAGCGGCGCAGCAGGGTTATGCTAACGCCACTGAGCTGGCGGATTATCTGGTGGCGAAAGGCGTCCCGTTCCGCGAAGCGCACCATATTGTGGGGGAAACGGTGGTCGAGGCGATTCGTCAGGGCAAACCGCTGGAAGCGCTGTCGCTTGCCGACTTACAAAAGTTCAGCCAGGTGATTGGCGATGACGTTTACCCGATCCTCTCGTTGCAATCGTGTCTGGATAAACGTGCAGCGAAAGGTGGCGTGTCGCCGCAGCAGGTTGCGCAGGCGATCGACTACGCGAAGGCACGCCTGTAGGTCGGATAAGGCGAAGCCGCCATCCGGCACTGTGCGCCGTTCTGCCTGATGGCGCTACGCTTATCAGGCCTACCAAACCATAACCCGGGCGAGCTTTGCGACGCCGGGCTTTTTTTATGCAAAAAAATGCGGACTCAAGGTCCGCAAAAGTTCACGTTGGCTTTAGTTATTTCGAGTATGAGAGAAACTCTCAAACGGACAGTAGCTTCAAGGGTTAAAGGGGTACCGTTCCGTTTCTGTGGTGCATTATTAAACAGAAAGCTTGATAGGGATAATCGTTCGTTGCTATGCTACCTATCGCTACGAACTATCGTGGCGATGGAGGATGAATAATGAATATTCGTGATCTTGAATACCTGGTGGCGCTAGCCGAACATCGTCACTTCCGACGAGCGGCAGACTCCTGTCACGTTAGCCAACCCACGCTGAGCGGGCAGATCCGCAAGCTGGAAGATGAGCTTGGCGTCATGTTGCTGGAGCGTACGAGTCGCAAGGTGCTGTTCACCCAGGCCGGTTTGCTGCTGGTGGATCAGGCGCGCACCGTGCTGCGCGAGGTCAAAGTGCTCAAGGAGATGGCAAGCCAACAAGGCGAGACAATGTCTGGCCCGCTGCATATTGGTTTGATCCCAACGGTGGGGCCATACCTGCTGCCGCATATTATTCCGATGTTGCACCAGACCTTCCCAAAACTGGAGATGTATCTCCATGAAGCGCAGACACATCAGCTGTTGGCGCAACTGGATAGCGGCAAGCTCGACTGCGTCATTCTGGCGCTGGTCAAAGAGAGTGAGGCGTTCATCGAAGTACCGTTATTTGATGAGCCTATGATGCTGGCGATCTATGAAGACCACCCATGGGCAAACCGTGACTGTGTACCGATGTCCGATCTGGCGGGTGAAAAACTGCTGATGCTGGAAGATGGCCACTGTCTGCGCGATCAGGCGATGGGTTTCTGCTTTGAAGCGGGTGCTGATGAAGATACCCATTTTCGGGCAACCAGTCTGGAAACGCTGCGTAACATGGTGGCGGCAGGCAGTGGTATTACCTTACTGCCTGCGCTGGCCGTTCCACCGGAGCGTAAGCGTGATGGTGTCGTTTATCTGCCATGCATTAAACCCGAACCGCGTCGTACGATTGGTCTGGTGTACCGTCCTGGTTCGCCGCTGCGCAGCCGTTATGAACAGCTGGCAGAGGCCATCCGTGGATCAATGGATGGCCATTTCGACAGTGCGTTAAAACAGGCGGTTTAAGCCATTTAGCGCCGCTACCCGATAGGCTTCTGCCATGGTTGGGTAGTTAAAGGTGGTGTTAACGAAGTACTCGATAGTGTTACCACCACCTTTTTGCTCCATTATCGCTTGTCCGATGTGAATAATTTCGGCCGCGCGCTCCCCAAAGCAGTGGATCCCCAAAATCTCTTTGGTTTCGCGATGGAACAGGATCTTCAGCGTTCCGACACTCATACCCACGATTTGTGCACGTGCCAGATGCTTAAACTGGGCACGGCCAACCTCGTATGGAACTTTCATTGCCGTGAGCTGCTGTTCGGTTTTACCAACGGAGCTGATTTCCGGAATGGTGTAAATCCCGGTTGGGATATCTTCGATCAGATGCGCGGTGGCCTCGCCTTTTACCAGTGCCTGGGCGGCAATGCGTCCCTGGTCGTAGGCCGCCGATGCCAGGCTCGGATAACCAATTACATCCCCTACTGCGTACACATGCGGCAGCGCCGTCTGGTACATGCTATTCACTTTGAGCTGCCCGCGGCTGTCGGTTTTCAGACCAATGTTTTCCAGCGCCAGCGAATCGGTATTACCGGTACGGCCATTGGCGTACAGCAGGCAGTCGGCCTTCAGTTTCTTACCGGACTTCAGGTGCATGATGACGCCGTCATCGCAACCTTCAATCTTCTCATACTCTTCGTTGTGGCGAATGACCACACCGCTGTTCCAGAAGTGGTAAGAGAGCGAGTCGGACATCTCCTGATCGAGGAATGCCAGCAGACGATCGCGGGTGTTGATTAAATCAACTTTGACGTCCATTCCACGGAAGATCGACGCATATTCACAGCCAATGACCCCCGCGCCATAAATCAGCACATGACGGGGTTCGTGGTGCAGGCTCAGGATAGAGTCACTGTCGTAAACCCGGGGATGCGAAAAGTCGACATCAACAGGGCGATAAGGACGCGAACCGCAGGCAATAACAAACTTATCCGCAGTCAGCGTTTCCACCGTACCGTCGTGACATTCCAGGGCGATCGTGTGTTCATCAACAAAACGGGCATTTCCCTGCAAAATTTCGCAGTGGTTGCGCTCGTAGAATCCTTGCCGCATACGCGTTTGCTGATTAATAACGTTATCAGCGTGGTTGAGAATATCAGCGAAAGAAGAACGAAGGAGTCGGGAGTGGTCGCTGTACAGTGGGTTCTGATTGAATTCAATAATGCGGCTGACGGCGTGGCGGAGAGCTTTCGACGGGATGGTGCCCCAGTGGGTACAACCTCCGCCGACGTTATGATAGCGCTCAATTACCGCGACGCGAGCTCCTTGCTTAACCAGACCCATTGCCGCGCCTTCGCCGCCGGGACCGGAACCTATTACTATTGCATCGTAATCGTAAGAATGTGACATGGTCAGGCTTACCTGTTCTTATACATAAAAGCAACAGAATAGTAACATCGTTGTTGAGATAACCCAATTATCGTTGTGCTTTTTTGCGAAGTCGAAGCACAAACTGCGCGTAAACAATCATTCACAAAGCCATGCCAACCGCCTAATCTCTGGTATAGTGCCAGCAAGGTATATGGAAGGATTCAGACATCGTGATGGGCGTTAGAGCGCAACAAAAAGAGAAAACCCGGCGTTCGCTGGTAGAAGCCGCATTTAGTCAACTCAGCGCTGAGCGTAGTTTTGCCAGCCTCAGTTTACGCGAAGTCGCTCGTGAAGCGGGCATTGCGCCAACCTCGTTTTATCGCCATTTCCGCGATGTGGATGAACTCGGCCTGACGATGGTGGACGAGAGCGGTCTGATGCTGCGTCAGTTGATGCGCCAGGCGCGCCAGCGTATCGCGAAGGGCGGGAGTGTGATCCGCACCTCGGTCTCAACATTTATGGAGTTCATCGGCAACAATCCCAACGCCTTCCGTTTATTATTGCGCGAGCGTTCGGGGACATCCGCAGCGTTTCGTGCAGCGGTCGCTCGTGAAATTCAGCACTTCATTGCGGAACTTGCGGACTATCTGGAACTCGAAAACCATATGCCTCGTGCGTTTACTGAAGCGCAAGCCGAAGCCATGGTAACCATTGTGTTCAGCGCCGGGGCAGAAGCACTGGATGTTGGCGCTGAGCAGCGCCGACAGCTGGAAGAGCGGCTGGTATTGCAACTACGCATGATCGCGAAAGGCGCATTTTATTGGTACCGCCGTGAACAAGAGAAGATGACGCACCACTCCGAGTAACGAGAAGGACAAGCAATGAAACAGTCAGGTCAAGATAAAGGTACGCTGCTGCTGGCGCTGGTTGCTGGCTTATCGATCAATGGTACATTTGCGGCGCTGTTTAGCTCCATTGTGCCATTCTCAGTATTCCCGATCATTTCGCTGGTGCTGACGGTGTATTGTCTGCATCAACGCTATCAGAACCGCACCATGCCTGTGGGATTGCCGGGCCTGGCTGCCGCCTGCTTTATCCTCGGCGTTCTGTTGTACAGCACCGTGGTACGCGCTGAATATCCGGATATCGGCTCTAACTTCTTCCCGGCGGTACTGTCTGTGATTCTGGTGTTCTGGATCGGCTTTAAAGTGCGTAACCGTAAACAGGAAATTGCGGAGTAATATTTGTAGGCCGGGCAAGCGAAGCGCCCCCGGCCAGGACATCACTTACTTCGCGGTCAGTAACACGCCGCACTCCATATGGTGCGTATACGGGAACTGATCGAATAGCGCCAGACGTGAAACATTGTGCGTCTGGCTTAACGTTTCCAGGTTTTTACACAGCGTCTCCGGATTGCAGGAGATGTACAGAATGCGCGGATACGCCTGCACCATTTTCTCCGTTTCGCTGTCCAGACCGCTGCGCGGTGGGTCAACGAAGATAGTTTCACACTGGTAACTCTTTAGATCGATTCCCTGCAAACGGTTGAACTCGCGAACGCCGTTCATCGCCTGAGTAAACTCTTCGGCCGCCATGCGGATTATTTGTACGTTTTCAATCTGGTTAGCCGCAATGTTGTACTGTGCAGCAGCAACGGACGGCTTGGCGATTTCCGTCGCCAGTACGCGGTTGAAGTTTTGTGCCATGGCTAACGAGAAATTGCCATTGCCGCAATACAGCTCCAGCAGGTCGCCTTTTGAGCCCCTGGTGACATCAATCGCCCACTCCAGCATCTGAATATTCATGGCGGCGTTCGGCTGGGTGAAGCTGTTCTCAACCTGGCGATAGATAATCTCTTTACCCGCAACCGGCAAGCGTTCGTCAATGTAGTCCTGATCCAGCTCGATTTTGGTTTTGGTTGCCCGGCCAATCAGATGCACATTCAGGTTTTTCGCCCGTAGCGCATCCCGCAGCGCTTCAGCTTCCTGACGCCATTCATCATCCAGCTTTTTATGGTACAGCATCGATACCACCGCCTGACCGCTCAGGGTTGTGAGGTAATCAATCTGAAACAGTTTGTGACGCAGGACGTGGTTGTTGCGAACGCCTTCGATCATTGCCGTCATTAGCGTGTTGATAAGCTCACTGGCTGCCGGGAAGCTGTCGACACGGATACGGTTTTTGGTCTGGCTGTCGAACATGATGTGGTACAGATCATCACCGTCATGCCACAAACGGAATTCCGCGCGCATACGGTAGTGGCTGACCGGTGAGCGAAACACTTCCGGAGCCTGTGCATAAAATGGCGTCATTAAGCTCTGCAGACGCACCACTTTTTCAGCTAACTGTGCGTCGTACTGTTCTGTCGGAAGGTGTTCGGGGGTCATGATGCGTCCTGAAAAATAAAAGTACGCGGGGATTGTAGGGATTGCTCATCAGATGTCCAGTCATTGATGATTTCCGATATTGTGATACGCAGTCTGGACAGTGGGTTGTAACAAACTGTAGCATCCGTTTTCCGGTCCTGTGAGTTAAAAGGGAATCCAGTGTGAATCTGGAGCTGACGCGCAGCGGTAAGGAAGGTAGGGGATGAGCGCACCTGGTGCAGACACTGCGGCATGCCGTGGGAAGTCATCGTCTCTTTAAGTTGCCTCCAAGCCCGAAGACCTGCCGGCTAACGTCGCATCTGGCTTTCATCATCGCGTACTATCGGTGGGACCTGCGGCATCCTTCTTATATTGTGGATGCTTTACAATGATTAAAAAATCGTTGCTGTGCACGGCACTTTCCGTCACGGCATTTTCTGGTTGGGCACAGGATACTAGCCCAGATACTCTCGTTGTTACTGCCAACCGTTTTCAGCAGCCTGTTAATACTGTCCTTGCCCCCACTGATGTGGTGACGCGTGAAGATATTCAGCGCTGGCAGTCAAAAGATCTCAATGATGTCATGCGCCGATTGCCGGGCGTAGATATTTCGCAAAGCGGCGGTATGGGGAAAAGCTCCTCGCTGTATGTTCGCGGTACTGAGTCCCGGCATGTCCTGGTATTGATTGATGGCGTGCCGATGGCGCGTGCAGGCATCGGTAATGCGATTGATATTGGTCAGATTCCGGTATCGTTGGTGCAACGTGTTGAATATATTCGCGGGCCGCGTTCAGCTGTGTACGGATCTGGTGCGATCGGTGGTGTGATGAACATCATTACGATGAGTAATGAAGAGAAATCACAGATCAACGCAGGTATGGGGACTGATGGTTATCAGACCTACGACGGCACGATAAATAAACGATTTGGTGACACGATGGTGACGGCGGCTGGCGCTTACCAGACGACCAAAGGTTTTAACATTCAACCTGATTCCCCTTACAGCGGTGACAGCGATCGCGATGGTTATCGCAACAAACTGTTCTGGGGCGGCTTGCAGCACAAATTTAACGATAACTTCTCCGGTTTCTTCCGTGGTTACGGCTACACGGCGAATAGCGATTACGATCAGGGCTCTTATGGCTATGCTGGCGGTAATGATGAAGCTCAGAATTACACTCAGTCCTGGGATTCCGGCCTTCGTTACAGCTCAGGTATCTATTCCGCCCAACTGATTGCTAACTACCAGCATCTCAAAGATTACAACTATAGCAATCAACTCGGTCGTTATGCGGGGGATGCTACGCTGGATAATATGGAACAGCGCTATATTCAGTGGGGAAATAACGTTGAGGTTGGGCATGGAGCGATTAGCGGTGGTGTCGACTGGAAACAAGAAAAGCTGACTTCCAGTAGTACCACGAAATCGGACGCTTATAAACGTGATACGACCGGACTTTATCTAACTGGGCAACAACAAATTGATAGCGTCACGCTGGAAGCATCAGGCCGTGAAGATCATGATGAACAATTCGGCTGGCATGGCACCTGGCAGACTGCTGCAGGCTGGGAGTTTGTTGATGGCTACCGTGCAACGCTCTCTTATGGCACAGGTTTCCTGGCTCCTTCACTTGGTCAGCAATACGGGGCTACGCGTTTTGCCTCTTCCTATGGGCCGGGTATTGCAGCCAACCCGAATTTGAAACCGGAAGAATCTAAACAGTGGGAAGCAGGGATTGATGGATTGACAGGGCCGCTTGATTGGCGTCTTTCTGCATATCATTATGAAATTCAAAACCTGATCGATTACAAGAATAACCAGTATGTCAACGTTAAGTCAGCCACGATTAAAGGGCTGGAATGGACTGGGAATGTTACGACTGGCCCAGTAGATCATCACCTGACGCTACAGTATGTTGACCCGCGGGATGATGATACGAATAAGGTACTCTATCGCCGAGCAAAACAGCAGGTTAAGTATGAGTTAACTGGGCAGGTTCAGGACTTGGGGTGGAACGTTGCTTATCAATATATAGGTGAACGTTACGATAATGATTATGACAATAATCGTGATGTTAAATTGGGCGGCGTCAGCTTGTGGGATATCGGAGTGTCATATCCAATCACCTCACAGCTGACAGTTCGTGGTAAAATCGCCAACCTGTTCGATAAAGATTACGAGACAGTTTATGGCTACGCAACTGCAGGACGGGAATACACCTTGTCTGGCAGCTACACCTTCTGATCCCCGTCCCACCGTGCTGGTGTTTGATTCCGGCGTCGGTGGGTTGTCGGTCTATGACGAGATCCGGCGTCTTCTGCCGGATCTCCACTATATCTACGCTTTCGACAACGTCGCTTTTCCTTATGGAGAGAAGAGCGAGGAGTTTATCGTCGAGCGTGTTGTTGAGATTGTGACTGCGGTCCAGCAGCGCTATCCCCTCTCTCTTGCGGTCATCGCGTGTAATACAGCAAGCACGGTGTCGCTCCCTGCGTTACGTGAGAAATTTGCTTTCCCGGTTGTGGGCGTGGTGCCTGCGATTAAACCGGCAGCGCGACTCACGGCGAACGGTGTTGTGGGGCTACTGGCTACACGTGCAACGGTGAAGCGGTCGTATACCCATGAGCTGATTGCGCGATTCGCTAACGAATGCCAAATTGCAATGTTGGGTTCTGCTGAGCTGGTGGAACTTGCGGAAGCGAAGCTGCACGGTGAAACAGTTTCTCTGGAAGAGCTGCGGCGTATTCTGCGTCCGTGGCTGCGGATGTCTGAACCACCTGACACAGTAGTGCTCGGTTGCACTCATTTCCCTCTATTACAGGAAGAACTTTTACAGGTCCTTCCCGAGGGGACGAGACTGGTGGATTCTGGTGCCGCGATAGCGCGCCGCACGGCCTGGTTGTTAGAGCATGAAGCACCAGATGCGAAATCAACCGATGAGAACGTTGCATTTTGTATGGCAATGACGACAGAAGCTGAACAATTATTGCCTGTGCTACAGCGCTATGGCTTTAAAACGCTCGAAAAACTGTCAGTTTAAGTGGTTTTGATGAAAAAATACGCACTCGGAAGGTTATTTTAAATTTCCCCTTGTCAGCCTGAAATAACTCCCTATAATGCGCCTCCACTGACACGGAACAACGGATTACAAG
>NZ_JAOWHD010000029.1:0-5762 GCF_030332785.1 Citrobacter sp. Cpo069 | reverse complement strand
CGAACCCCTACCGAACAGCCTGATGATCTGCAATCTGTAGCGAAGGCCAAAATCCTCGTTGCGCTTGGGGAAGGGGAATTTGCAGGGCAATTAACCGGAAAAAATATCTACCTGGACGGCACGGCGCTGGAAAACGCCGATGGCTCCCAAAACTTTAGCGGCGTGACGTGGGAGTTTCGCGCGGGAACTCAGGCACAAAATTACATTCAGGGCATTCCCGGTACCGAAAACGAAATCAACGTTGGAACTGAAGTATCAAGCGCAACAACCTGGACGCGTACATTTACCAACACCCAACTATCAGCCGTTCGCCTGCGGCTGAAATGGCCTTCACTGTTTAAGCAGGAGGACAACGGCGATCTGGTTGGGTATTCCATCAATTATGCAATAGACCTGCAAACTGATGGTGGGACCTGGCAAACCATGCTTAATACCAGCGCAACCGGCAAAACGACGTCTGGTTATGAGCGCAGCCACCGTATTGATTTACCGCAGGCTGGCAGCACCTGGACAATCCGACTGCGTAAGATTACCGCTGACGCAAACAGCGCCAAGATCGGCGACACGATGACGCTGCAAAGCTTCACGGAAGTGATTGATGCCAAGCTGCGCTATCCGAACACCGCGCTGCTGTACATAGAATTCGATTCAAGTCAGTTCAACGGTTCGATTCCACAGATATCCTGTGAACCACGTGGCCGGGTGATCCGCGTGCCTGATAACTATGACCCCGATACGCGGACTTATAGTGGTACATGGCAGGGTGCGTTTAAGTGGGCCTGGACCGATAACCCGGCGTGGATATTTTACGATCTGGTTATTACCGATCGCTTTGGTCTGGGTAATCGCCTGAGTGCAGCCAACATCGATAAATGGACGTTGTACCAGGTATCGCAGTATTGCGATCAGCCGGTACCGGATGGAAAGGGTGGAAGCGGGACAGAGCCACGCTATACCTGTAACGTCTATGTTCAGGACAGGAATGACGCTTACACTGTGCTGCGTGACTTCGCGGCTATATTCCGGGGTATGACGTACTGGGGCGGTGATCAGATTGTTGCGCTTGCCGATATGCCGAGAGATGTGGATTACGCTTACACCCGCGCTAACGTTATCGACGGACGCTTTACCTATTCCAGCAGCACGACAAAAACGCGGTATACCACCGCGCTGGTTTCCTGGTCTGATCCGGGTAACGCTTATGCGGATGCGATGGAGCCGGTATTTGAGCAGCCTCTGGTGGCCCGGTACGGATTTAATCAGCTGGAAATGACAGCCATCGGCTGCACCCGGCAGTCAGAAGCTAACCGAAAGGGGCGCTGGGGTATTCTCACCAACAATAAGGATCGCGTTGTTTCGTTTGATGTTGGCCTGGACGGAAACATTCCGCAGCCGGGATACATCATCGCCGTGTCAGACGAGCTTCTGTCCGGCAAAGTTATGGGCGGCCGCATCAGTGCTGTTAACGGTCGCGTGATTAAACTTGACCACGTAGCTGATGCAGCAGCAGGCGATCGCCTTATTCTCAATCTTCCCTCCGGTGCGTCACAGAGCAGGACTATTCAGGCGGTTAACGGGGAATCAGTCACAGTCACCACGGCATACAGTGAGACACCACAGGCCGAAGCTGTATGGGTGGTTGAGTCAGATGAACTCTACGCCCAGCAGTATCGAGTTGTCAGCGTCTCCGATAATGATGATGGCACTTTCTCTATTACCGGCGCATGGCATGACCCGGATAAATATGCCCGTATCGATACCGGAGCCATCATTGACCAGCGGCCCGTTAGTGTAATCCCGCCTGGTAACCAGTCGCCGCCGGCTAACATTGTGATCAGCTCGTTTTCAGTGGTGCAGCAGAATATCAGCGTCGAAACCATGCGTGTGAGCTGGGACCAGGCGCAGAATGCTATCGCCTACGAGGCACAGTGGCGCCGCAATGATGGTAACTGGGTAAACGTGCCGCGCAGCTCCACCACCTCATTTGATGTATCGGGTATTTATGCAGGGCGCTACCTCGTGCGTGTGCGTGCCATTAATGCCGCTGAAATTTCCTCTGGCTGGGGCTACTCCGAAGAGAAAACGCTGACGGGCAAGGTGGGAAATCCACCGAAACCTGTCGGCTTTGCGACAACGCCGATCAACTGGGGGATTCGTCTGAACTGGGGATTCCCGGCTAACACCGGGGATACGCTGAAAACGGAAATTCAGTACACCGCGAACAGTGATTTCTCTAATCCTCTATTGCTGTCGGATGTGCCTTATCCGTCAGCCGAATACACCCAACTGGGACTGAAGGCGGGGCAGGAGTTCTGGTACCGCGCGCAGCTGGTTGACAGAACGGGTAATGAATCAGGCTGGACCGACTGGGTTCGTGGCGAATCCAACGCGAACGCAGATGATTACCTGGGGGATATTGCGGATGACTTTCTCACCTCTGCTGATGGTGATCGTCTGACGGGCGATATTGATACCAACCTTGAAGGTATTCTGCAGAACGCGCTGGCCAACCATGCAACCGTGGAACACCAGTGGGCGCAGTATGGTGAAGTACGCGCGGATATTCTGGTGGTCAAAACGACTATTGCAGATGTTGATAAGGCGATGGCTGAAATGTCCACTCAGGTGCAGGCGCAGTTCAATGATGTGACTGCCGCGCTGGAAGATAAGCTCACCGCCGTGGTTGATGCTACCGGAGCCTCTGCAATTTACACCCTCAAAACCGGAGTCCGGATTAACGGCGTGATGTATAACGCCGGAATGTCGATTGCGGTGCTGGCGGAAGCGGGTAAGCCGGTAGTCACTCGTGTCGGATTTAACGCCAATCAGTTCGCCCTGATGAGTGGCAGCAGTGATACGCAATATTCGCCGTTTGCGGTGGTCAATGGTCAGGTCTTTATCAGCGATGCGTTTATCCAGTATGGCCAAATCACGCTGGCAAAAATTGGCGAACTGCGCTCCGCAAATTATGTTCAGGGACAAACGGGCACCATCATGAAATCGGACGGAACGTTTGAAATTAATGGTTCTAATGCTGGTGATGGCAGGACCACAATTGATAACTATGGACAGAAGGTATATGACAAAAATAATACTCTTCGGGTTGTTGTTGGCAAGTATTAGCGGTTGCGCCTCTATTTCTGGGGCGTTAAATAGTGGAGTTAAAAGTGTTGATTGTACGGCTGCATATTCTTCGCATTTAGGTGCCGGTGCTGAACTTCATATTGCGACAGTTTCTATCAAACAGATCCGCATTGATAAAAATGGGACGTATTGGGTCAGGCCGGTTAATAGTCTTTATGTTCGATTCTTTCCTGGCTGGAAGTCTACTGAACACCTGACAAACTACCAATGTAAAGGGGATGATTATGGCTTACGGAGTGCAGTTGTTCGACGCTAAGGGGAATGAGCTGGTGGGGCGGTTCAATCCCACCTTCGTTGCCGCAGTTATCACTTCTCCAGCGTCAGGCACAAAGGCTTATCCGGTTGTTGAGGGAAAAACTCTGGTCGCGGACCCGCAAAACATATTCACCCCAAGCGGTTCAAAAGGCCAGACTCCGGCAACGGCGACCGTTGCCAATGGCACGGTTACCTGGTCTAACGCGTCAGTAAATCAGCCAATATTGGTGATGTACAAATGAGTTATGGTTTAAAAATTTTCCGCGAAGATGGGAGCCTGTTTATTAGTCCTGAAGTCACACCGATGAACTTTATCGGTGTATATCGCTTCACTGGAAATATGACGATCCCCACAGACATTCCAGCTACGGCAAACGTGATTTCCTTTATTCGTAACGATTCGGCAACCGGGGCCGCTTATGTTATTCCGGTTGCTTCAAATGGGAAATGGAACCTGAATTTAAATTGCAATGGGGTAGGCGGTCATGTCTATGTGTTCGCAAACGTTGTTCCGATTGCGCATGGTGTGGGAATGGCAGTGTACAACTCCAACGGCGATATGGTCTGGAACACTGACTGTTTGCCGCTTGAGCTTCATTTTGTAGATAATCCGTGGAACGGCTCAGGAAATGGCAATGGTGCAAACTACGACGTTAATGTCGGTCTTCCGGCGGCAGTGGTATCCGGTATGAGCTCAAATTACCTGGTCCCGTTAGATCCAGCTGCTGGGATTTATATTTATGGGACGCTGACGGCTCGCGCGTATGACAACATCGTTGGTGGGTATTCCATTTATAGCGAACAGATTAACGGGCTGGCCCCCACACCACGATTTAAAAAACAGTATATCTACATCGATACGCGACTTTATTCGTAGAAGCTGCTTTCTATCCAAATCACTAACCTCGCTTCGGCGGGGTTTTTTATTATCTGAATTCAGGAGATATCTATGTCAGCAGGTGTTATTGGTTTAACGAATAATAAAACAGGGGTTGTGGGCTCAGGGACCTCTTTTACATCAGACCTGAAATCAGGAGATTTTATTGTAGCGGTTGTCGGCGGTGTAACTTACACCCTGCCAGTGGCAAATGTAGAAAACAACACAACAGCCTGGCTGGTATCTCCGTATACCGGACCAACAACCTCAAATCTTTCATGGTATGCCGTACCCCGCCTGGCCATGAATCTGGTTACTGCTGCGTTGGTTGCTCAGAGTGCGGAAGCCTTGCGCGGACTGAACTACGACAAACAAAACTGGCAAAGCATTTTCAGCGGAACCGGAACTGTTACGGTCAAATTACCGGATGGCAGCTCATATTCAGGCCCTGCATGGGGTGGAATTACTGAAACACTGAACCTGAAGGCTGACAAAACAAGCCTGGATGAGAAAGCTGACAAAACCAGTCTTGGCACTGCCGCAGGTAAAAACACAGGGACAGCAACATCGGATGTGATGCAGCCGGGGATGTTTGGCATAGGCAGACCGGGTGGCGTGTTTCGTTTTAATGCTACAAGCATTGATGCAATCCTCAGTGGGATGGCAGGTTATGGCCTGTCCGTACTTCGAAATGACAATCAAATACCTGACCCCTGGTATATACACAATTACTCTCCTGCGTTATTTATGCGTGCCGGAGACACCTACACACTATGGTGTGCTCCGTTTGAAAACTCGGGGCCCATTCGTGTGTTTGGCGGTGCAGACGGGCGTGGCTGGCTGACTGGCCGGCGAATTCTGGATAATGTAACAACCACTACCGACTCGAACGGTTTTATCAAAAAAGCGTCGCCTGTAATCCAGCTCTATGGCGACGGCAAATTCGAGGTGAATGCAGAATCTGAGGGATGCACTGTGGCCAGACAGGGTCAGGGTGTCTATCTCATTGACGGGTGCACGGGACTAAACGCTGATGCTTCGTGGGGCGGGACGGATGGCGGTTTTGAAATTCCCGTCGACAGAAACAAGCAACCCCGTATCTGGCTGGACTATAAAGTCAATGCTGATGGTTCGGTGCTGGTCAGGACATATCACCGGGTTCATCCCTCTGCACCGGAGTTTGCTCAGAACAGAATAGGAAATACCGATACCAACGGTGTGTTTACTGAGACCGTTGCGGATGGTGAACCAGTTGACATTCCTGCAGATTCTTTTGTGTCAGTACGTGTGGAAATGCCGGAAGACAGCATCTGGAACCAGAAGAAGAAAGAAACTCGGGAGGCGATCGAAAAAGCTGAACGGGAGCGCCAACAAAATCAGCAGGATACCCAGCCATAAAAATTGAAGGTTGCCGCAACCACGCCGTATGCAAGAACATGATTGCGGCCGACTGGCGAACGTTCGATAGTGCGAGTATTGAATGATT
>NZ_JAOWHD010000028.1:0-45813 GCF_030332785.1 Citrobacter sp. Cpo069 | reverse complement strand
GGTTGCCGCAACCACGCCGTATGCAAGAACATGATTGCGGCCGACTGGCGAACGTTCGATAGTGCGAGTATTGAATGATTGCCAGTCACGGCGGATTGTACTTAAGCAATATGACGGTTCAAGGTGTTTAATCTGAAACCAGCCACATATCAGCCTCTTCAAACATTTCCTGAACAGCACGGCTTATCTGTTCTTTCTCATGCTTGCTGGCGTCAGTATTGATCGCCGGCAGTGTCATCATCGGTTTAACCCTGACATCAGCGTCGGGGAAAATCCGGTGAACCCTCTTAGTTAACTCGCCCAGAATGATATCTTTTGCACCGGGCAGACCATCAAAATTCCTTTTGTCATAAACGAGTTCCACGAACATTGCTCATTGCCTCTTTACTGGATGGATATACAGTATTTATACTGTGTTTTTATCCGGTATTCAAGAGAGGGCGTAATGATGCCACGACGCAGCGATATTGAAATAGCCTGGTATGCTTCGATACATCAGGAACCAAATGGCCGGAAGACCGTCACCACTCAGCGGTTTGTCCAGGAACTGAGTAAGGTTAACTGGAACTGGACGATGAAGCAGGCCAACGAATGGATCGAGTGGTATGTGACAACATTCCGCGATATATCAACGCAGGAAGGCGAGAACCGTACCTTCCAGCTGTTCAATCCAAACGGAGGACTCTAGCCATGGGCTTTCCTTCACCTGCGGCAGATTACGTTGAAACAAGGATCTCTCTCGACCAGCAGCTAATCAGTCAGCCCGCAGCGACTTATTTCATGCGGGCATCGCGTTCACATTTCAGGGAAGGGATAATTCAGGGGGCGCTGCTTGTTGTTGATGCGTCACTTTCTCCCTGTGATGGCTCGCTGCTGATATGCGCGATAGACGGGGAATTCAGGATCAAGCGATATCGGACTCATCCTCAGCCCCACCTGGTTAATCTGGAGAACGGGAGAAGGGAGGCGCTGCCAGCAGATGATGACGGTTACAATTCCTCACACGCAATATTTGGAGTTATCACGTACATCATTAATGATGCCAGGAACGCGGAATTTGATGACTGCCCGGTGATGTGAATAGTTGAAACTTTACGATAAAGTCGATGTTTTGAGTCGGGGTTTTTCCCCGATTATTCCCCGTTGCTTCCCCGTTCAGAAAACAGGCATAAAAAACCAGCCGTAACAGGCTGGTTCTTCGAGGATTTTTGGTCGCACGAGAGGATTTGAACCTCCGACCCCCGACACCCCATGTCGGCTACTCTAAGCCGTAGTATTTTTTTAAGGCTAACGTGGCCACTTCTGTAACGACGGCAATTCCTATTCCCATTGCACCATTCGCTGCTTTTCCAACGACATTAGCAAGCCAGTTACTTACGGATTGCCCATAATTTCCGTTTCTGGGTGCAATTGGACCATCTGAAGTAATCGCTATTTCTAAATCTCGGACATCATCTTGAGAGAATCCTTGTTCCGTTAAATATTTTTTTAACGACTCAAGATCATTCTTTGAAATGTTATTTGTAACCGAGATATTATTCTCATTACCAAAATTAATAACTGTATTATCACCAAAAATAGAGTTATGAAATAGCGATGCGGTATCAATATTTTTAAGCTTTTCCATCATTGATTTTTCTCCAGGAATTTCATCAACATGATCTGAAAGCTCAAGGGTAAAGTCCAATAACCTTGATCTAACTTGTGTTAAAATTGATACAAAATTATGTAGTGCGATTTCTTTATAGCACCGAGTCATTTCATACCCCCGTTCGATACTTTTACAGTATTTTAAGTATGCAATATCTAAGGGGATTGGCTGCTGAAGTGTATGGTTATCGCCTGCATTCAGCACTAAGTTTTCTACTTGGCTTATGGATAACCGGACTTCACTTTGAGTTGCATCCTCATAGTCATCGTCTTCAAGATAACCGATCGGCAATGGGAAGGCATTATAGTGGCGAACCCCGTTGTTGAGATCCGCTAGTATTCTGGTGGATACGATTCTGTAGTCAGGAAGTTGAGCATTATCTGGATAGCCATTGATCTCATAATTGACCCACGCAGCAAGCTCTTTTTTGCCTATTGAAAAAAGAAGGATCTTAGTTTTCAGAAGAGCGTTTGTTACGCCTTCGTTTCCTGAACTGAGTATCTGTATGATTTCTTCAAGCTGATTCATGGTCGTTACTCCCATAAAAAAGCCCGCGTAAGCGGGCTTTCATGTCACTCGGGAGCCGCGGCTCCTTTGCGTATCCTTTTTTGTCCCCTCACCGTCTGGTCGGTGTCCTGCTGAGACTGCTAACTTCCTGTTTTTGTTAGTGCTGTCCTAGCACTGTCCAATCATGATTGGTGGAGCTGGCGGGAGTTGAACCCGCGTCCGAAATTCCTACATCCTCGGCACTACATGCTTAGTCAGTCTTTACATTCGCCTGGCACCTGCGGACAGACACGCCACTACCAGACTAGCCTGATTAGTTTTAACGCTTCAACCCCAGGCAGGGCCTCCACGCGATCTCTTTTGGGTTTGACCTCTCTTTGATCCCCGTCTTAAGAGCGGAAGCTAGGGAGAGAGGGCTCAGAGCAGGTTATTAAGCTGCTAAAGCGTAGTTTTCGTCGTTTGCGACTATTTTTTTGCGGCTTTTTACGAGGCCAACCGCCCCTCGGCATGCACCTTGGGTTTCGCGAATCCCGTCGAATCCAGAATCAGCCCCAATGTGTTAGAGCAAGTATAACAGACTTGTGACACGCGTGACCAGCCCCCGCAACCCCTAATCCTCAAGGATTTAGCGCTCGCGCAGCGCTTCTTTTGCGCGATTAAACGGTTTGATTAAATAGTCGACGATGGTTTTTTCACCTGTTTTTATATCCACTGTGGCAATCATGCCCGGTACGATGGAGAAATGGCGTCCCAGTTTGTTCTGTAAGAAGTCCTGATGGGTGCGGATAAACACGCGGTAATAGAAGATTTCCGGTTTCACTTTGTCCTGAATGGTGTCCGGGGAGATGGTTTCGACTACGCCTTCCAGCCCGCCGTAAATGGCGTAGTCATAGGCGGTTATCTTCACCAGCGCCCGCTGGCCGGGATGGATGAAAGCGATATCACGCGGTGACAGTCGGGTTTCTATTAGTAGATGATCGTCCAGCGGCACAATCTCCATCATCTCGCCGTTGGGCGGGATAACGCCGCCGATGGTGGTGACCTGGATGTTTTTCACAATACCGCGCATCGGCGCGCGTACGGTCAGGCGGGTGACGGAATCCTCGCGTCCTTTTAAAATCGCCGCCAGCATATCCACTTCGGCGTTGGCCTTTGACAGCGCTTCCCGCGCCTGCACGAAATATTGTGAGCGCAGGTCGGTGATTTTTAATCCCAGATCGCTTTTTTGTCGTTGCAGGCGCAGCACTTCTACGTGGCTGGCGGCACCGCTTTTCTCCAGCCGTTGGGTGATGGCCAGTTCTTTATTTACTGAGACCAGTGCATCTTGCAGTTCTGCCATTGAATCCGCAAGCTGCGCGCGGCGGCTTTTATACAGGCGAGTTTCGGAGGCGATGAGATCCGGCCAGGCGCGCAGTGAATCGGGAAAGACCAGCGGCAGATCGTTAACTTCGGCATTAAGCCTTGCGCTGGAAGCCAGTGAGGCGCGATAACGGGCGGCGCTCTCCCCAACATTGGACTCAGAACGGGTGGGGTCGAGGCGGGCGACTATTTGATTGGCCTGCACTTTATCTCCCTCGCGTACCGTAAGCTCGGCGAGAATGCCGCCATCCAGCGACTGTAAGATCTGCTCTCGCGAGCTGGGGATCACTTTTCCACTGCCGGTTGAGACTTCATCCAGCTTGCCGAAATATGCCCAGATACCCAGGACGGCAAACAGCAGGGTGCTGAGCAGAATAATACGGCTGGCCCCGGAAAAACGGTGCTCGCGGCGGATATCGAGGTCGTCCATGGCGGCATCATGCGGATTGGTTTTCATTTTTCCACTCCCGACCGTGAGTTGGGGCGGGTGCCCGGCTCACATTTAATGCCTGCGCTTTCGGGGCATCCATAACCAGTTGGCCTTCTTTTAATACCACCACGCGTTCGACCAGCTCCAGAACCGGTACGCGATGAGTGGCGACAATCAATGTGCGGTTGCCCAGCCACTGGTTCAGGCGCTGAATAAACTCCCGCTCGGTATGTTCATCCAGCGAGGCGCTGGGTTCGTCGAGCAGCACGATATTGGGCGATCGCAGCAGCATTCTTGCCAGCAGGATCGACTGCCGTTGTCCACCGGACAAACCGTTGCCGCCCTCCATAATGGGATGCGCCAGCCCTTTGGCGAGCTGTTTAACGAAAGCTGCCGCGCCGCTGACCTCCAGCGCTTCGAAGATCTGCGCGTCGCTGGCATGCGGTGCGCCGAGGGTCAGGTTCTCGCGCAGGGTGCCGAAAAACAGCCGCGCGTTCTGGCTAAGAAAACCGATGTTACGGCGTAAATCAGCCATATCGATCTGCGCCAGACTCAGGTTGTCGAGCCGGACATCGCCCTGGATAATCTCCACACCGCCCGCCATGGCTTGCAGCAGGGTTGATTTCCCGGCACCGTTACGCCCGAGGATTGCCACGCGCTCGCCGGGCATGACCTCCAGGCGCGAGATGCGCAGCGGAACGCGCTGATCGTCGCTGTGGTAGCGAAAGTGTGCGTTCTCAAACAGATAATGACCGTGAAAAATCTCCTGATGCACCCGGTCTTCGTCGTACTGCGTTTCGGTGGGAAGCTGCATGATGCTGTCTAACCCCATCTTCGCAGCCTTGACCTGTTGCCAGCGGGCCAGCACGCCGCACAGATTAGCCATTGGGGCAATCATTCTGGAACCGAGCATCGAGGCGGCTACCACGGCCCCGGTGGTCATCGTGCCTTCAATGACCATCGGCGCGCCGAACATAATGATGGCGGCGTAGACCAGGCTTTGTACCGACATGCCCCAGCCAATCAGCCCCTGAGTCAGCCTGCGCGTGCGCAGCCCGGACTCTCCGGTAATGCGGATGTAGCTGTTCCACTGCTGTAAAAAGCGGTTTTCCGCCTGCATCAGCTTGATGTCTTCCAGCCCCTGAACGCTCTCGACCAGGACCGCGTTGCGCAGGGTGGATTCATGGGCAGCCTGGTTGGCGAGCACCGCCAGCTTTTTCTGTAACAGCAAACCGGGCAGGATCATCAGCAGGGCCGCGACGGGAGCTATCCATGCCAGCGGCGGGGCGATAAAAGCCAGCACCACGATAAACAAAAAGAAAAACGGCAGATCGACAATGGTCGACATGGTTGAGGAGGTGATCATCTCGCGAACCTGTTCCAGCTCGCGCAGTTGAGAAATGAAGCTCCCCGTCGAGCGGGGGACGGCGCTGTTGCGCAGGCGCAATGCATGGCTGAACACGCGATCGGAAATGCGCATATCGGCACGTTTTCCGAGCAGGTCCATTATGTGGGTACGCGCTTCGCGCAGCAAAAAGCCAAACAGCACTGCCACCAGAACGCCAGTGGAGAGAACATACAGCGTTGGATAAGACTGGGCGGGGATCACCCGGTCATAAACCTGCATAGAAAAGATAATCCCGGCGAGCGACAGAACGTTAATCAGAAAGGCGGCAATCATGACCGGCAGATAAGGACTAATGTCTTTTAACACCAGTTCGCGCATCCAGTCGGGCTTGAAGCGCGAAATATAGCGGTCTACCCGACTGTCCTTCAGCGCCGACAGCGGGCGTAGCGCGGTAATACTCACGATCTCCGGCAGAAGCTCTGCGACCGTGAGCCGGTTACGCTGGCCCTCTTCGGCGATGATAAACACATCCAGTGCATCTTCGCCGTTGAAATGTTCTATCACCATTAGCTGGCCGTCGCGCAGTTCCGCCACCACCGGCAGACGCCACTGACCGAATACCTGCGTGGCGGTATCCAGCGCATGAAATGACAGTCCCGCCTGACGCGCCAGTTGCGACAGGGCCGTTGCCCGGCTTTTTCCCGCAAACCACGGGGCGTTGGCCTGGATTGCGCCGGGAGAACAGGCCACGCGATAGTGATTGGCAATATGCGTCATCGCCTGCGCCCACTGGCTAAGAGCGTGTTCGCTAATCGCATCTTTTGCATGTGAATCGAGGTCGCTCATAGCTTGATCTCCACCGATTGAATGCTGCGATTATTTAAGGCGAACGCCTGGCGAAGCGAGCCAGTGTTATAGAGGCAGTTCAGCTGGAGCTGGCGCAGCTGGTTTTGAGTCTGGAGTTCGGCAAAACGGGCCTGATACACCTCTTGCTCGGCGTTAAGCACGTCGAGCAGCGGGCGCGAACCGAGGTCCAGATACTGCTGTTGATAAAGCTCGCGCGTTTGTTCACTCAGTCGCTGCTGGCGGCGCAGAATCTGCAGGGCGGTGGCGAGGCTAATTGCCTGGCTGCGGGACTCCAGTAATTTTTGTCGTACTTCGAGTCGGGTGCGCTGGATGGAGTATTGTGCAGACTCTACCGCATGGCTGGCGGCGTTGCGCCTGGCGGTGAGTCCGCCCCCCTGATACAGCGGCATCTCAACTTTTACCCACGTGGAGTACTGGGTTTTGTCGAGCACCTCATGGCTGGGGTATTTGTCGTTGAGATAATGCTGAACCGACGGTTCCAAAGAGATGGTGGGCGTCATCTGCGCGTTGGCGTAATCGAGATTTGCCTGTGCCACATTCGCTTGTGCCCAGGCCGCCAGTACCGCGGGAACCAGTTTATCTTCCGGTTTGACCACATCGCAGCTGCTGTCCAGTTTGGCCGGGAATTCGTTGCTGATGCCGTTAAGTGAGTTCCAGCCGAGGTAACTCATCAATGTGGCCTTACTGCTGTCGAGATTGGCCTGATACTGCGCCAGCTGAGAACGTGCAGACTCGATACGCGCATCGGTTTGTACCACGTCGGACAGCGAGGTTGCCCCTTCATCATTGCGTTGTCGGGTCAGTCGACCAATGTCGTTTAAGGCGGTGAGCTGTTCTTCGGCGGCGTCCACCATTTGCTGCCACGTCTGCACCTGGACTATCGCGTTGGCGGTTGCGTGGGCGATGGTATCAATACTGAGTAACACATTCGCCTGCTGTTGTGCGGCTCCGGCGGTCTCGGCGCGGACCTGGCTTGCCACTTTGCCGAAGTCGTACAGCATTTGTGACACCGAAATAACCAGCGCCGGGCTAAAGCCGTGGTCGGTATAGGTATTGCTGTAACCGTTATTCATTCCGGCAGAAACCTGCGGGTAATATTTCGATTTCGCCACGTCGATCTGTTCGTTTTGCGAAAGCAGTTTGCCGATCGATTCACGAATAGAAGGATGCCAGCTCACGGCACGACTTACCGCGTCGTTGAGCATCAGGTTGCCGGGTGCGGCAGCGCTCAGCGGCAGATCGGCAACCGCGCCGTCCAGCGAGGGAAGCATCTGGCTGGTGGCCAGTCCTTCCGGCGTAATAATTTGCGGTTCATCTTCGGCATTCACCCGCAGGGTACAGAGCGTTAATGCCAGAAGTAATGCAACAGGCGCGACATTTCTCATAGTTTATCCCTTACAAAATACGGCAGCGACGACTGTTATTGCCCCGGACGTCATGGCATCCGGGGCTGTAGTTATGGCGCTTTAACGCATTGCGTTAACGTCAGGGCACGATGTGATTTTGTTGCACCAGCTCATCGAGCGTGGTGTGTACGTTCTCCAGCGTTATGAGATTGGTTGAGTGATATGTGTTGCCCGTACCGTCGCGGTCGATGGCAATCACCGTGTTGTTACCGCTGGTGGTTACGGTGAGGTAGTTGCCGAGCGTAGCGTTCTGCCCGTTCCAGCCCACCAGCAGGTCGCCGATATCGATTTTGTCACCCTGGGCCAGTGAGAAGTTGGTCCAGGTGTCGGTAGCACCATTGCTAATGTTGCCGCCGGTAGCGTCGTTGGCGTTGAGCAGGTGATAAATCAGCGTATCGCCGTAGGCGCTGCCAGTCAGGCGATCGGCATCGACGGTACTCACCACTTGCGGATTCATATTGATGGTCAGCGTAGCGGTATCGGTATGGCCATTCTGGTCGTTAAGGGTGTAGGTAAATGTCTCTTTGGTGACGATGGTGGAGAGCGAGACATCGCTGTTGAGGGCATAGGTGTAATGACCATCAATGCCAATGGTCAGTTTGCCGTACAACCCGTTAATGATGGCGCTGGTCGTGCTACTCAGCGGATCAAGCGTGACGGTACTGCCGCCCGTGCCGTTCACCGTCAGCAAGGTATGCACGCTGGCAATATGGTCTCCGTCATAAATATTGCCGGTGACACTGTTCGCTGTGGAAGTCTCGAAGTTTTGCAGGTCGATTATCGTACCTTTCACGCTGGGGGTGATGGTGATATTCCCCAGCCCCAGCCCCCCGACGCTTCCGGTATAGTCGAGGCGATAGTTGCCGGGGTGCAGTACGATCCCGCTCAAGGCTATATCGATATTGCCACCAACCAGCAATCCGCCATTGAAAGAGTTACCGGCAATCTTGATGTTGTTGCTGTCATACAGCGCCCAGGTGACGGTCAGCCCGCCCAGCGTCAGACCTGACGCGACGTTAAAATGCAGTATGGCGTTTTGCACCGCCGTTCCCGTAGCGATTTCAATGACGCCAGTACCACTTTTTGAGGTGGGTGAAAGGAGTTGGGCACTCCAGCTGGCGTTCCCGACGCTGTCGTCGGTAAACGACCGGGAAGTATCCGCCTGGGTACTAACCGCCATCGTGCTGCTGACGTCATTTACTGCATCCAGCGCCTGTGGGGTTGGTTTGATATTCAGCGATGCACTGCCGGTATCGCCGTTTGGCGCTTTGACCTTATACACGAAACTGTCCGGCGTATTGATACCGTCTGCGCCCAGTCCGCTTCTCAGCGTGTAGGTGTAGTTCCCTTTCGCATCAATAGTCAGCGTGCCGTACTGCCCGTTAATGGTGGTTGTACCCGTTCCGTTTACGGTGACACCGTTAACTTCGGTGATAACGGTATTGGCCGGAGCCGAGTCGTTGACCAGCAGGTTTCCATTGGTTGTCGCACTCAGGCTGTCGACGGCGTAGGTGTGATCGGCCTGGATATTCAGGGTATAGCTGGTCAGCAGCGTCAGACCGCCGGAGGCGTTAAGCAGGAACAGATAGTCACCGCCAGGCAGGGTGATGGTGTAATCCGTTGAGCTACCTCCTAGCAGCGCCGTGACCCAGTTGGGCTTCACGCGGAACTGCTCATACTGCTGAATGGATTCGTTGAAGCGATAAACATAGAGATCAAAACCGCCAACCGTGACGCCGAGAACGCTGGCCTTGACGGTCAGCGTGCGGGTTACGCCATCATCCACATTAAATTTGATCGGATTGGTTAAACCGTTAACCAGACTGACATCCAGCACATTACCCAGTCCGACGTTGGCGAGGGTGAAGCCGGTTTGCTGTGATGTGCCATGATCAACCGCAATGACCTGCGTCCCGTAAGTCAGCGCAGCCACATCGTCTGCCGCGGTTACCGTACTGGTGGTGGGCGCCTGACCGAGCGTTACCACCAGTTTTGCCGAGGAGTGATCGCTGCCATGCGTCAGCGTGTAGGTGAAACTTTCGGAACGGCCATACACCGAGATTGACGTATTGGTCAGGGTATAGGTGTAACTACCGTTCTGATTGATATGCAGGATGCCGTATTTCCCCTGCACATCAATGCCGCCCGACGGGATGTTCACGACGTTGCCGTTACCGTCGGTGATGGCGGTAACCAGCGTGCCGGAAGGGGCATTATCCTGCCCGTTGGCGGGATCGATATCGGTGATGATATTGCCAGACTCGGTAGTACCGCCGGTGATGGTTCCTGCGCTAGCTTTTACCACAGAGACATCAAGGCTGGTGTATGCTCCGGTCGCCAGCAGGTTGGTGTTGTAGCTGACCACGCGGTAATCACCACCAGTCAGTCCGCTGTAATTGAGCGTTACGCCTGAGGCGCCCAGAGTGAGGAGGCTGGCAAAGTCTGGTTTTCCGGTATCCACCACCGTCACCCAGGCATTCAGCGCGGTGTCAAAGCGCTGGATGACGACTTCAAGTGTGTTTAACAGCGACAGCACTACGCCGGTCGCTGCGGCATTGATTGTAATGGATCCGCTGCCGCCAGAAGCGATGCTGAAATTCACGCTTGCCGTATCGTTCCCCAGCACGTTGGCGACATTTCCCAGCGCATTGACCAACAGGAAACCATAATCGCTTTGATGCTCGGTGCTGACGGTGACATCGGTTTGTAGCGGCAGGCTGGTGACATTGTCTTCAGCCAGCAGCGGCAATACTGGTGCGAGAGCGTTTGTCGGCGATGAGGTATTTCCCGCCGCATCGGTCGCCGTGGCGGACAGCGACTGCCCTTCAATCTGGCGAACCGGCAGGTTGACGCTGTAGACATCGCTGCTGTTGGCGATTGCCGTCACGCTGGTGCCGCCGGGCAGAGAAATGGTGACCGTGCTTCCCGCTTCGGCGACGCCGCTGACGGTACCGCCATCGGCGCTGATCAGGAGCGTTGGCGCGGTCGGTGGCGTGGTGTCCACGATCACGCTGAACGAACCGGACAACCCACTTGCGCCGTTGGCGTTGGTTGCCGTGGCGGTAAACGCATGGTTACCTTCGCTGAGTGCACCGGATGGGGTAAAGCTCCAGATCCCGTTACTGTCTGCGGTCGTGAAGCCCATTAGCACGCCGTTGTTGTACAGATTGATGACGGCGTTAGCCTGCGCCGTTCCGCTGAGCGTTGGCAGGGTGTCATTGGTGGTTTTACCGGGAGCGACGGGTCCCATGATAGTGCCGACGTCATCGAGCACGCTGGCAATAACAGGCGCAGGCGGTACGCCGGTAAACGGTGCCAGCACGTTACCCGCCGTACCGATGTTGCCTGCGGCATCCTGTGCGCTGACCAGCAGAGTTTGCCCACTGATTTGCGGTGGGTTCAGAGTGAAGGTGAAATTACCGGAGGCGTTGGCGGTTGCCGTGCCGAGCACCGTTCCGCCGCTGGAGGTAATAATGACCGTGCTGTTTGGTTCGGCAACGCCGGTGAGCGCGGTGCCGTTGGCGTTTACCGCCAGCCCGGTTGGGATACCCGGGGCAACGGTATCGACCACGATCGCTGCCGCAGACGATATGCCACTGGTATTACCCGCACTGTCCGTTGCAGTGATGGTAAACGAGTGGGTACCTTGTGCCAACGCGGTAGTAGGGGTGTAGCTCCAGTTGCCGCTGCCGTCCGCCGTTACGCTGGTGACAAAGCTGCCGTTATCATAAATATCAACTCGCGCGTTGGCTTCCGTGATGCCGTTTAACGTTGGGCGCGCGTCGTTGGTCGGCTGATTGCTGCCAATCGGCCCGGTGTTTGGCCCAATATCGTCAATAATGCTGCTGATTGAAGGCTGCGTCGGCGCCGTGGTGTCAACCACCACGCTAAAGCCTGCCGTCGCGCCGCTGGTGTTGCCCGCCGCATCAGTGGCGGTGACTGTGAAGGTGTGAGATCCATTAGCCAGCGGTGTGGTTGGGGTAAACGACCAACTGTTATTGCTTTGCACCAGCGCGGTACCCAACAGGGTGCTTCCGTCATAGATGCTGATGGTGCTGCCTGCCTCGGCGGTGCCGTTCAGCGTCGGGCGTGCATCGTTGGTCAGCTGTCCGTTGCTGAGCGCTGCATTGAACACGCCGCCTGCGATATCATCCACCACAGAGACCAGCAGCGGGATGGATGGTGCAATGGTGTCGACATTAATCGTAAACCCACCTGAGACAGGACTCACGTTCCCGGCGGCGTCGGTGGCGATGGCGGTAAACACATGCTGACCGTTGCCAAGTGTGGTGGTCAGATATTCCCAGGTGCCGTCTATCGTTGCAGTCACCGTTGCCAGCAGCGTGCCATTATCGTAGATGGCTACCCGGGCACCGGCTTCCGCTGAACCGCTGAGTACGGGACGGGTGTCGTTGGTAAAGGCTCCGTTCGATAGCGTTCCGGTTCCCGGCTGCACGTCATCAAACGCCTGGATAATCGTTGGCGCAAGCGGGGCGACGGTATCAACAACGATGTTAAATCCCGCAGATGTCGGGCTGACGTTTCCGGCCGCGTCGGTGGCTGTTACCGTCAGCGCGTGGTTACCGTTGCCAAGTTGGGTTCCCGGTGTGAAGGTCCAGGCGCCCGTACCATCCGCTGTGGTAAAGCCGATAAACGATCCGTTATCGTAAATTCTCACCGTGGAATTGGCTTCAGCCGTACCGCTAAGCGTCGGGAGTGGATCGTTCGTGGCCTGACCGTTGTTCAGATTACCGATCAGCGGGCCGACATCATCCGCAACCTGAGTAATCACTGGTGCTGTCGGTGCCAGAGTATCGACGGTGTAGGTAAAGCCACCAGAAGGCAGACTGGTATTGCCTGCGCTATCTGTAGCCGTGACGGTCAGAGTATGCTGGCCGTTACCCAATGCCGCGGAGGGCGTAAAACTCCAGCTTCCGCCTGCGCCGACGATGGTGGTGCCAATCGGCTGACCATCGCTCAGCACGGTAATGGTCGCGCCAATTTCACCGGTACCGCTGAGCGCCGGGCGACTTTCGTTGCTGATTTGCCCGTTGGAGATTGGCCCGGTTGTCGGCGCGGTATTGTCCTGAACGGTCAGAATTACCGGTGCAGACGGGGCAATTGAATCCACCAGTACCGTGAACGAAGAGGAGGCTCCGCCTGTGTTTCCCGCCTGATCTGTGGCAACGACGGTGAAATTATGTTGCCCCTGTCCCAGCGGAGCATCCGGAGTGAAGCTCCAGTTACCTGACTCGTCCACCTGAGTTGTACCTATTTCAGCGCCGTTATCACGGATCGTGATGATGGCACCAATCTCACCTTTGCCGTTCAGGGTAGGCTGAGCATCGTTTGTAAGCTGTCCGTTGGTCAGCGCGGTATTGCCGGGCTGATCGTCAATTACTGAGGTAATGCTCGGTGCGGCTGGCGCCAGCGTGTCGACGACGACCACAAATGGTGGCGTTGTCGGGCTAATGTTACCCGCGTTATCTGTAACACTGGCAGTCAGCGAGTGGCTTCCTTCTCCGAGAGCTGGGGCAGGCGTAAAGCTCCAGTTGCCATTTTCGTCGCTGGTGGTTGTGCCGATTACCGTGCCATTATCGCGGATGGTAACAACCGAATCCGCCTCGGTAACGCCAGCAAGCGTTGGGGTATTATCATTGGTCAACTGCCCTGAGGTCAGGGGCTGGATCGTACCAACGTTGTCCGTGACCGTCACAATAGATGGCGCATTCGGTACCAGGGTATCGACAATGATCCGGAAATCACTGGATGGATCTCCCTGGTTGCCAGCGGCGTCCGTTGCGCGGGCGGTAAAGAGATGATCGCCTTCTCCCAGCGGTGCTGTCGGGGTAAAGCTCCAGAATCCGTTACTGTTTACGGTCGTTGTGGCATAAGCGATACCGTTATCGTAGAGGGTAATGGTTGCCCCGGGTTCGCCAGTTCCGTTGAGCGTCGGACGTGAATCATTTGTAATTTGCCCTTTATCCAACGATCCAGTGCCGGGGGCAACATCGTCGATAATGCTGGTGATCGTTGGCGCTTGCGGTGCCGTCGTGTCGATGGTGATAGCGTAGTTGGGTGACTGACCGCTGGGTATGCCACCGACGGTTTGCGACACAGTGAAGTTATAAGTTGCACCGTTAGTTAGTGGGGCGGGTAACTGATAACTCCATGCGCCAGAGACGGCATCGGCGGTTACCGTGATGGGGGGCGTTCCGCCATCTATATAAATTTTAACAGTCGCCCCGGCAGTGGCCGTCCCTTGCAGCAGCGGTAAGGTGTCGTTGGTGGTTTTACCGTTGCCAATCACCCCCATGATGGGCGCAATGTCATCAACGATCTCAAGCGTTGGGGGATGCGGAACGCTGGAGGTAGCAGCGTTAAACGTTGTCGGGTCGCTTTGATTTCCGGCGGTATCCTGAGCGATGGCGTTGAGCGCCTGGCCGGCTGTTTGTGCCGGTGAAATTGTGACAGAGAAATTACCTGAACCGTCTGCCACCCCCTGGCCGAGAATGGTGCTACCGCTGCGAATGATGACGGTACTGCCTGCATCGGCGGTGCCGCTAACCAGCGTCCCGTTAGTGTCTTCATTGGTAACCGTTGGTGTTGCAGGTGGCAGGGTATCGACAAACAACGTCAGCGGGTTATCTGCTGCCAGTGAGTTACCTGCGTTATCTACGGCGCCGAAAGTCAGTGTGTGAGTGACGTTGGGCGTGAGGGGAACATCCACACTCCAGATGCCGTTTGCGGCAACGGTAGCCGTCGCAATGGCGATGGGATTGTTGCCATCGTAAATTAACACCGTACTGCCCGGTGTGCCGGTCCCGCTAATGGTTGGCGTTGTATCGTCCGTGACGCTGCCGCTGGTTAGCGAACCGGTAAAGACGCCAACGTTATCCTGGATATCCGTTACCTGCGGCAGTGTCAGCTTCGTGCTGTTAACCGTAAACGAAATGCTGTTTGAATTGTTGCTGACGTTACCTGCGGGGTCTGTTGCGGTAGCGCTTAATGTGTAGTTCCCGTTTGCTAGTGCAGTCCCGGGAGTAATACTCCAGGTGCCGCCAGCCACCGTTGCAGTACCGATCACCGTACCGCCGTTATACAGAGTGATGATGTCTCCATTGACACCTGTACCACGAATGGTTGGCGTGGTGTCATCGGTCACGGCGTTGGGTGCAAGGTCACCCATGATATCGCCGACGTTATCATTGGCGGCGATAATCACCGGCGGCGCAGACGGCGTCGTGTCGATGTTCAGTGTTATAGCTGTTGATGGCTGGCTGACGTTGCCTGCAGGATCGGTTGCGGTGAGGGTTACCTGGTAAGTACCTGGAGTAACCGGTGCTGGCGGAGTAAAGCTCCAGGTTCCGTCTGCACCTACTGTTGTCGTTCCCTGCAAAGGGGGAGTGCCGTTCAGATAAACGGTAATCAAATCTCCGACGTTCCCCGTGCCGCTAAAGGTTGGCGTGGTATCGTTGGTGTTGCCGTTAGTGACCACACCTGTTACTGGAGCGACATCGTCGGTAATGATTGGCGCGGCTGGTTGTGCGGGAGGTGTGTTGTCTACCGTCAAGGTAAAGCTGGCCGATAGGATCCCCGTGTTGCCTGCAACGTCAGTCGCTGTAGCGGTGAACTTATGCGGCCCGTCGGCGAGTGAGGTTGGGGTAAATGTCCAGGTGCCGTCTGGCTGTACGGTGACGGTACCAATGGAACCGCCATTATCATAAATCGTAATCTTCGCGCCGGGCTCGCCGGTTCCGGAGAGTTCGGGATTCAAGCTCTTGGTACTGCTGCCGTTACTCAGCGTTTGTAGATTTGTGCCAATCAGACCTTCTGCGGAGCTGATAACCGGGGCTGCTGGTGGGGTGGTATCAATCGTTAGCGTAAAGGTCCCGGCATTGCTGGCGTTGCCTGCAACGTCCGTGGCAATAGCGGATAAATTGTGTGTGCCTTCACTGAGCGGTTGGTCGAGTTGAATACTCCAGGTGCCTCCGGGCAAAACAGTCGTGCTTCCAATTGGCGTAGCTCCATCATAAAGAGTGATCTTAGAACCGTCTGTTCCGGTTCCTTTCAGCTCTGGCAAGGTATCGTTTGAACGGCTTCCGGTAGGCAGATCGATCGGTGCATTCCCAACGTCGTCGGTAGCAGCCAAAATGACAGGAGCGCCTGGCGGTTGGGTATCTACGGTAACGCTGACCACTGTGGGTGAGGTGATGACATTACCGGCGGCATCAGTTGCCGATACCGTAAACTGATGGGTGCGATCGCTGAGCACCTGATTCCCCGGAACGGTATAACTCCAGGTACCCGAGCTGTCGACAAGAATAACCGTCAATAACTGAATGCCATCGTACAGGTTTACCAGTGAACCTGGCTCACCGGTACCCGAGATGGTTGGCGTATTGTCGTTGGTGACCCAACCGTTATTTGCAACGCTGCCCGTAATGCTGCCAACGTCATCGTTAACCAACGTTATCACTGGAACAGTTGGCGCAATGGTATCGACAATTATTTTCCAGCTTGCCGCGCTACTGGTGTTATTCGCGGCGTCTGTGGCGGTCACCGTGAAGATGTGAGCACCCTCGCTCAGCGCCGAGGCTGGCGTATAGTTCCAGTTACCGTTGATATCTGCGACAACGGTCATCAGCAGGGTGCCGTTATCGTAAATTTTGACCTGAGAACCTGCTTCGGCGGTGCCTTCCAGTTTAGGTTTGCTGTCGTTAGTGACGTCGCCGTTATTGAGAGGGCCCTGGTACATGGGCTGGTCATCCGTCACGGCGGTGATGATGGGCGTTCCAGGGGCGGTAATATCCGGAGCCACCGCAGAAGTTGGCTGACTCTCGTTATTGCTGCTGTCCGTTGCGGTAACTTTTACTGTTTCGCCGTTCATTTTTGACGGCGTAATCGACACCGTGAAGTTGCCGCCGCTGTCTGCCTGGCCTGTGCCGATCTGATTACCATTGCTGTCTTTTACAGTGACGGTGCTTCCCGCTTCAGCATGTCCGCTTACAGAACCACCGTCCCCGGCGACGGTGACGCCGGTTGGCGCGTCAGGCGCCGTGGTATCCGGGGCGGTAATCGCGCTGTTGCCGCTGGTATTGCCAGCCGCATCCGTCGCGTTGGCGACAAGATGTTCTCCGTTGGTCTGCGGCGGAACCAGCGTGGCGGTGAATTCTCCGTTCGAACCAGCGGTTGCTGTTCCAATTATCGCGCCACCAGGATCCAGAATATGTACCTTACTGTTGGGTTCCGCCATGCCGGTAACCTGATCGCCTGTAGGATTAATCACCAGATTAGCTGGCGGCAGCGGGGCCGTGATGTCTGGCGCGAGCGCGGTTTCCGGTAGGCTTGGGTTCACGGCGGGATCGGTGGCGATAGCGGTAATGGTTTCACCATTGGTCTGAGGCGGGTTAATGGTGATGGTAAATGAGCCATCCGTTCCGGCGACGCCGCTGCCGATCTGAAGACCGTTATTATTATTTATGGTCACGGTACTTCCTGGTTCGGCTGTACCGGTGACGACAGAGCCGTCGGCAGATACGTTCAGATCGTCCGGCGCTGACGGTGGCTGAGTATCGATAGTGATATTGAATGCCGCTGACGTTCCTCCCGTGCCCAGGTGGTTGGTCGCCGTGGCGGTGAAGGAGTATGAGTCGTCCTGCAAGTTGGTGTTGGAGGTCCAGGTCCAGTTGCCGCTGGAATCGGCAAGCACGCTTACAACAAGCGCGCCGTTGTTATAAATGTTAACCGTGCTGTTGGCGTCTGCGGTACCCGAGATCGTAGGCGTTGGGTCGTTGGTGGCCTGATTATTGTTCAATGGCCCAGTTGAGGGGGTAACATCATCCACAATGCTGATGATAACAGGTACGCCCGGGTAGCCAGAGTTGGTGGCATTGAAGGACGTGTCTGGCCCGACGTTGCCTGCCAGGTCCTGAATCTTCGCGATCAGCGCTTCACCGTGCGTCTGTGAAGGTGAAATCGCGATGACGAAATTGCCGGTTTGATCAACGGTAGTTGACCCCAAAACCTGATTATTACTACCGATGATAATGACCTGGCTTCCTACCTCAGCACTACCGGTTACCTCGGTGCCTTGCAGGTTTACGGAGGAAATGACCGCGCCTTCAGGCGGGGTGGTATCAACGGTGAATGTCGGTACACTCGTTTCCGCGCTCACGTTACCCGCATCGTCAGTTTGTGTCAGCGTCAGATTATGAACACCGTCGCTAAGCGGCGTGTCAGGTGTAAACGTCCAGTTACCATTGTCATCCACCTGAACCATGCCAATCAGAATGCCATTATCAGAAATGCTGATGTAAGAGCCCGCTTCACCAGTGCCTGTGAGTGTTGGGGTGGCATCGTCGGTTACACCGTTATTACCTATCAAGCCTTTAATGGAACCTGAATCGTCAGTTACTTCTGTGACCACAGGGGCGTCGGGGGCAAGCGTATCGACAATAATCTCCCAACTGTCCGACATGTCGCTGCTGCCCGTACCGTCTGATGCACTGACGGTAAACTTGTGGGTACCGTCTGCGAGTGGAGAGGATGGCGTAAACGACCAGTTGCCGTTGGCATCGATAGTGACCTGGCCTATTTCGACGCCGTTATCAAAAATATGCAATGTGGCATTTGCGGGGCCGGTGCCCTGAAGAGTGGGCGTATTGTCGTTGGTGGATTCCAGCTGATTAACAGGGCCAGTAATCAGCTCCTGGTTATCGATTACGCTGGTGATAACGGGTACGTCAGGCATGTTAGGGGTTGTTGTTGGCGGTGAACCACCATCCCCATTACCACCGTTGCCATTTCCGCCATTTCCGCCATTTCCGCCATTTCCGCCATTTCCTCCATTACCGTTGCCGGCATTATTATCACTCCCGCCGCCACCGCCGCCGCCACCTCCACCACCCGCCGCGAGGCCAATTCCGCCTGCTACCGCGATCCCACCAAGAACCCACGGCCAGACGGCGCCGCCTTCATGGCTTCCCTCAGCAGTCATTAGCGGAGTGAGATCGTCCAGATGCTGGAAATGGAATGCCCCATCAGTATCCTGAACCCACCACAGCGCGCCATTACTGTCTTCCAGAACAAGCTGGTTTTGCGCATCACCTTTTCCGACGTAAAAATTTTTAATGGTGATGGTTTCACCTGAACGGAGTGTGACAACCAGATCCTGATTAACGCGAGTCAACTGGCTGACCTCCTCACGCGAAACGGACAGTTTCACAATAGAAGGCGAACTGAGCGTAACTTCAGAGGATTCAACATTTGTGGAAACGCCAGTTAATTTTGATACAACGGCGAGTAGACGCATATGTTCACTCCTGATGGCATGTCGGGAGTATTAATCCGCAACAGCGCGCTGGGAAAATGAGCAGACAGGGGCCCCGTTCACCATAAAGATGAATTTACACATGTAATTACATTGATTAGGTCATGCAGAGGTTCATTTACTTATCAAATACGTTCGGGCCCTGTTAGCTGAATAGTTCTTTCGTATTAGATGATATAGTCAGAAAGAATGTATTCTGCAACTTATCCATATTAAAAATATATTTAGCTAATTGAAAAGTATACTTTCCGGTGTGTATTTAATGATTTGTTTTTGGTTAACCTGTTGTATTTAAAGATTTTGTATTTTAATTGAAATGAGGGTTGATATAATAAACAACAGTAATAATAGTGTTATTAAATAAGTTTGAATATAGGTGACATGGTCTTGAAGTTTTATTTTATTAGACTATGGGGCGCTACGGTGATGCCAGGGGAGTTTATTTCATACCTGAACGATTCAGCACAAATAAACCATAAACCTGATGAATGTATTGAGTGGGTTTCAATAACTAAAAAATAAGAACCAGTCTCAGGATGAGAGACTGGTCACAGGAGAATAGCGTTTAGCGACCAGCATTTTTCATAATACGCGCTTTATCTAACTGCCATTCGCGTTCTTTCACATCGGAGCGCTTGTCGTGCTGTTTCTTACCTTTCGCGACGCCAATTTTCACTTTGCACCAGGCATTTTTCCAGTACAGTGAAAGCGCAACAACGGTATAACCGTCACGATTCATTCGACCATACAGGGAGTCGAGCTCACGTTGGTTTAACAACAGCTTACGGGTACGGGTGGGATCACATACCACATGCGTTGAGGCAACAGCCATCGGCGTGAAGTTGGCGCCAAACAGGAACGCTTCGCCGTCTTTAAGGATGACGTAGCTGTCGCCGATGTTAGCTTTACCCGCGCGCAGGGATTTGACTTCCCAGCCTTGCAGAGCGAGTCCTGCTTCGAACTCTTCTTCAATAAAGTATTCGTGTCGTGCGCGCTTGTTAAGCGCGATTGTGGCTGAGCCAGGTTTGTGTGCTTTTTTCTTCGTCATAATGCCGCTCAGTATAGGTAATCTGGAATCGAAAAACACCCCATTTCATCCAGCGGGGCGCAAGGCGCTATCTTAGCACGAGTTAGGCTATAGCGTTTTTTTTAGCGGGGGATAAATGGTATTATTTGTGTGATTGATATTGATGGAAATTGTTATGCCTCAGATTAGCCGGACCGCTTTAGTACCTTACAGTGCGGAACAGATGTATCAGCTAGTGAATGATGTTAAATCCTATCCCCAGTTTTTACCGGGATGCACCGGTAGCCGTGTGCTGGAGTCGACTCCGGAACAGATGACCGCAGCGGTGGATGTCTCGAAAGCAGGGATTAGCAAAACGTTCACCACGCGCAATCAATTGACCAGTAACCAGAGCATCCTGATGCATCTGGTCGACGGACCGTTCAAGAAACTCATTGGCGGATGGAAGTTTACGCCACTGAGTCATGAAGCGTGCCGCATTGAATTTCATCTCGATTTTGAGTTTACCAATAAGTTAATCGAGCTGGCATTTGGTCGTATCTTTAAAGAGCTGGCTTCGAACATGGTGCAGGCCTTCACGGTCCGCGCGAAAGAGGTTTACAGTGTCAGCGTCAGCTAAAATTGTTGTTGAAGTGGCGTATGCGCTACCCGAGAAACAGTATCTACAGCGTGTGACGCTGCAACAGGGCGCTACGGTGGAAGAGGCTATCCGCGCTTCCGGGCTGCTGGAATTACGTACCGATATCGATCTCAGCAAAAATAAAGTGGGCATTTACAGCCGTCCGGTAAAGCTTGCTGATGTTCTCCAGGACGGTGATAGGGTGGAAATTTACCGGCCACTGATTGCCGATCCGAAAGAGCTGCGCAGACAGCGAGCAGAGAAATCTGCTAAAAAATAGCAGACAATAAAAAAGGTGCTCATTGAGCACCTTTTTTTGATCTGTTAATCCTACTTGTTGTCGGTCAAAGCAGGTTTGTTATCAATGTTCGTCAAAATGCCGCTGCTGTTAAAGGTCAGCGTCAGTGTTTGCTGGGTTACGCCTTCATGACCAGGTTGCTGACGGAACACATAAAACCAGGTGTTAGTGCCAAAAGGATCGGACATCATTGGTGTACCCAGAGCATAAGCAACCTGCTGTTGCGTCATACCCGTGCGCACTTTGGCGACATCGGTAGGTGTCAGATAATTTCCCTGGTTGATGTCAGGGCGGTAAACCACTCGCTCCAGAGTGGAACAGCCTGCAGTCAACATCAGTAGTACTGCTGCAGCAGCAGTCAGCGTTTTACAGCGCATAGTGATTTGATTCCTTTTCGGGCCCGAGCAGTACGCGGCTCATATGTAATATGCCGATGATAATAGACCTTTCACCACTTTAAAACCTTTTGCTGTCGGGTCGGTCGGCGATTTTATGTTGAACTCAGACCTTAACAAGGTAAAAAAGTTTATGCCGCCAGCAGTTCTTTTGCATTTGCGAGGGTATTGCGCGTCACTTCGCTACCGCCAAGCAGGCGGGCTAATTCCTGCAGGCGAGCGCGTTTATCAAGCGGCTGCATGTGTGTTTCGGTCATCGCGCCATCCGTTTCTTTGCTGACGTAGAAGTGTTGATGACCACAGCCAGCAACCTGCGGCAAGTGAGTAACGCACATTACCTGAGTTGACTCGCCCAACTGACGCAGCATTTTTCCCACTACCGCAGCAGTCGGGCCGCTGATACCGACATCCACTTCATCGAAAATCAGCGCCGGTGTTTCCATTTTGCGTGCGGTAATAACCTGAATAGCCAGTGCAATGCGCGACAGTTCCCCACCGGAAGCGACTTTCGCAATCGGCTGCAACGGCTGGCCTGGGTTAGTGGTCACTTTAAACTCTACGCGATCGGCACCGTCTGCGCTCAGATGATGTTCCTCAAATTTTACATCAATGCAAAAGACACCGTGCGGCATTGAGAGAGTATGCATGCTCTCTGTAATCAGTTGTCCCAGCTCCTGAGCATAATGCTGGCGCTGTTTGTGCAGCATTTTTGCCGTTTCCAGAGCCTGCTGGTGGTGATTGTTCACCGCCAGGGTTAAGGTTTCGAGCGAGTCGGCCTGATCGTCTAACTGCTGTTGTTCATCCAGCAATGACTGATAGAACTGTGGCAGCGCTTCAGGGGCAACATGATGCTTGCGGGCCAATGAGATTTGTTTGGAAATACGCTGTTCAAGTTCGAACAAACGGTTAGGGTCCAAATCCAGACGATCGCAATAGTGGCGCAGCTCGTCGCTGGCTTCGCTGAGTTGGATCGTGGCCTCTTCCAGCATATCCAGGATACCGGAAAGTCTGCCGTCCATGCCTGCCAGTTCAGTGACCAGCTGCTTTGCAGTGTACAGCTGGCTTTGCAGGTTGATGTCTTCGCCATCCGCCAGGATAGCCAGCGCCTGTTGGCTGGTGGTGAGCAATTGCCCGCTGTTAGCCAGACGCTTGTACTCTTCATCAATTTGCTCAAATTCACCCGGCTGCGGGTTGAATTCGTTCAGTTCTTTTAACTGGTATTGCAACAGTTCCGCCCGGGCTGCACGCTCCTGACTCTGTTGTTGATGATGCGCCAGGTCACGGCAGCTTTGGTGCCACAGCTGGTAGCGCGCAGCCATTTCTTGAGTCAGGGACGCTTCATTGGCGTAACCATCCAGCAGAGACTTTTGGTGTTCTGATTTTGTCAGGAGCTGATGCGCATGCTGACCGTGGATTTGAATAAGCAACTGGCCCAGCTCGCGCAGCTGTGACAACGGTACGGCAGTGCCGTTAATGAAGCCGCGTGAACGTCCATCGCTGCTGATAACACGACGCAGCAAACATTCACGGCCTTCCTCAAGCTGGTTTTCTTCCAGCCAGCGCAGAGCCGCGGGGGTGTCTTTTAAGGCGAATCGCGCGCAGAGGTCGGCTCGCGTGGCGCCTGCACGTACCATGTCGGCGTCTGCGCGTCCGCCCAGGCACAAACCGAGAGCATCAATGGCAATGGACTTACCCGCACCAGTTTCACCGGTAATAACGGTCATTCCGTTCTGGAAATCGATCTCAAGTTCACGAACGATAGCAAAATTGCTGATGGTCAGTTGTGCCAACATAGCTGTTTTCCTGTATGAAAAACCATAACTGTAATTACATACAGTATAAACTGGTTTTTTATACAGTAAAGAGGTTGGCGTTAAATTAGAATAATTTTTTTGACCAGCCTAGTTTAGTGCTTAATGTGTTGAAATAGCTGTAATCTTTTGGGTGTATCAGGTTCAGATGATAATCACAGCGGCGAATTAATACGTCTTCACCTTCCTGTATAGGCAGGGCGATCTGGCTGTCGCAACTGATTTCCAGATCGTTACGGCGATGAGAGAAGCGCAGGCGAATGGTGCTGCTACTGTTGATCACCAGCGGTCGTGCGGAAAGTGTATGCGGGAACATCGGGACCAGCGTAATAGCATCCAGCGAAGGCGTCAGGATCGGACCTCCGGCAGAGAGCGAATAGGCGGTAGAGCCGGTCGGTGTGGAAATAATCAAGCCGTCCGAACGCTGGGAGAAGGCAAAAATTTCATCGATATAGACTTCAAATTCAATCATGTGCGCCACTTTTCCGGGGTGCAACACAACTTCATTGATCGCAGTGCTAATACGCTTTTGGCAATCCTGTTGGCACACCTGGGCTTCAAGTAAAAAGCGCTTTTCGCTGATGTAGTGGCCTTCCAGCACGTCAGCTAACTGTTGTTGAGCATTGTCTGGGTCAAGGTCGGTCAGAAAACCAAGATTACCGCGGTTAATGCCAATAACCTTGATGTCATAACGTGCCAGGGTGCGTGCGGCGCCCAGCATATTGCCGTCGCCGCCGACTACCACGGCGAGGTCTGCCTGCTGGCCAATCTCTGCGAGCGTACCGGTTTTCACATTTTTCAGCTGCAGCTCGTGGGCGATTTGTTGCTCAACGATAACCTCATAACCTTTGGCGCACAGCCAACGGTAGAGCATTTCATGTGTGGTCAGTGCAGTGGGGTGACGTGGATGCCCCACAATGCCAATACACTTGAAATGTTTGTTCATTTTCTCGAGGTCCTTGTAACGAAGATTAGTGACAATGTGAGTACTTCCCTTGAATCCCTGAATCTGATCCCCATAATAAGCCAAGTTAGCGAGATGAATGCGAAAAAAACGCGGAGAAATTCATGAGTAGTAAAGAACAGAAAACGCCTGAGGGGCAAGCCCCGGAAGAAATTATCATGGATCAGCACGAAGAAGTTGAGGCGGTTGAACCAGACGCTTCTGCTGAGCAGGTGGATCCGCGCGATGAAAAAATTGCGAATCTGGAAGCTCAGCTTGCTGAAGCCGAAACGCGCGAACGCGACAGCGTGTTGCGTATCAAAGCGGAAATGGAAAACCTGCGTCGTCGTACCGAACTGGACGTAGAAAAAGCGCATAAGTTTGCACTGGAAAAATTCGTCAACGAACTGCTGCCGGTGCTGGATAGCCTGGACCGTGCGCTGGAAGTTGCGGACAAAGGCAATGACGCTATGGCGGCTATGGTCGAAGGTATTGAGCTGACCCGTAAGTCAATGCTGGATGTCGTGGCGAAGTTTGGCGTACAGGTGGTTGCAGATATCGACGTGCCGATGGACCCGAACGTGCACCAGGCGATTGCAATGGTAGAGTCTGACGACGTTGCTGCCGGTAATGTGCTGATGGTTATGCAGAAAGGCTATACCCTGAACGGACGTACCATCCGTGCGGCGATGGTCTCTGTGGCGAAAGCCAAAGGCTAATTAGCCTCAGACCGGGTAATGCTGATGCGCTACCCGGTCTGGATTACTCTCACTGGTCCGATACGCTTTCCCGCAGCGGTTTAACGGGCAACACCTGCACCTGTTTAATCATATTATCCTGCACGTCGAGAATATCGATATCGTACTGCCCAATACGCACACGTGTGCCGGCAACCGGGATCTCTTCCAGCGCTTCAAGAATAATACCGTTCACGGTACGTGCGTCATCTTCCGGCAGGTGCCAGTTAAACGCCTTATTGATTTCACGAACGTTGGCGCTACCGTCAATGATCACCGAACCGTCATTCTGCGGCGTGACTTCTTCGGCAAGCGTGGGTGACATTGAGGTCGTGAAGTCACCAACAATCTCTTCCAGAATATCCTCGACCGTAACCAGTCCTTGAATATCGCCATATTCATTAACGACCAGGCCCACTTTCTTCTTATTGCGCTGAAATTTAATGAGCTGGGTGCTGAGTGGTGTGCCTTCCGGAACGTAATAAATTTCGTCGGCGGCGCGTAACATGGTCTCTTTGGTGAACTCTTTTTTCTCGGCCATCAATCGCCAGGCTTCACGTACGCGCAGCATACTGATGGCATCGTCGAGCGAGTCGCGATACAGCACAATACGACCGTGCGGGGAGTGCGAAAGCTGACGCACGATTGATTTCCAGTCATCGTTAATATCAATGCCGATGATTTCATTACGCGGGATCATGATGTCATCGACGCTGACTTTTTCCAGGTCCAGCACTGACAACAGCATATCCTGGTTACGGCGTGAGATTTGCGAGCGCGATTCATTCACCAGCGTTCGCAGTTCATCTTTACTCAGCGAACCGCTCACTACGATATCCGTTTTGATGCCCATCATGCGCATCAGAAGCCGCGTAATGGTGTTGAGTAGCCATACTAACGGCATCATCAGAATCTGCAGCGGAGCCAGCAGGACGCTGCTCGGATAGGCAACTTTTTCCGGATATAGCGCGGCAATCGTCTTTGGCAGCACTTCGGCAAAAACCAGCACCACAAACGTCAGTACCCCGGTGGCAATGGCGACGCCAGCATCGCCATACAGGCGCATACCGACAATGGTGCCGAGTGCGGAGGCCAGAATATTCACCAGATTATTACCGATGAGCACCAGGCTTATCAGGCGATCCGGCTTGCGAAGTAACTTTTCAACCCGTTTTGCCTGGCGATTTCCCTGTTTGGCCCGATGGCGTAGGCGGTAGCGATTCAGGGTCATCATTCCGGTTTCAGAACCGGAAAAATAGGCGGAAATGACCACCATGATGAGGAGCGTGATAATGAGCGTGGTGGTGGAGATGTGTTCCACGTAGGGTTCCTTAAAGATTTAACTCACGAACTGCTGCAGGATACGGCTGCCGAAATAGGCCAGCGTCAGAATGCCAGCGCCTGCGACGTTAAACCATACGACGCGACGTCCGCGCCAACCTTCATGGTAATGCCCCCACAACAGAACGATATAGACAAACCATGCCACGATAGAGAGAACGGCTTTATCAATGTTCTCGGTACTGAACAGGTTATGCATGTAAAACAGGCCAGTGCACAGGGTGAGCGTCAGCAGAACCACGCCAATTTGGGTGATATGAAACATCTTCCGCTCAATACTCATCAGTGGCGGCATCTCATTGCTGAAGGCCAGTTTTTTGTTTTTCAGTTGGTAATCGATCCATGCCAACTGTAGCGCGTAGAGCGCGGCGATAATCAGCGTGGCGTAAGCGAACAGTGATAGCCCGATGTGAATCATCATGCCTGGCGTAGCTTCGAGATGGGTGATGAACTCGTTAGGCATAAACGTGGCGAAGGCCAGGTTTATCAGCGCAAAGGCGTAGACAATGGGCAGCAATAGCCAGCCACGATTGCGGGACGCGACGATGGTCATTACCGTACAGATCATCAGGCTTACCAGCGAGCCGACGTTCAACAGACTCAGGTTTTGTCCGCTTTCACCGCCGGGTAGGATACGCGCTTCCAGGGCGATAGCATGGCTTACCAGCGCAACGACCGCAGAGAGAATAGCCATACGCCGCCAGCCGCTGTTTTTTTGCAGCAGAGCGGGAATAATCAGCGCGAGGCTGACTGAGTAGGCGACAAGGGCGAGCAGAGCAAAAACGGGCATATAGGTGTCGACAGTTGGCCAGTGATAAAGAAAAGCAGTATAGCGTTACGTGACCGCTGCTCCAACCGTTGCATAACAACAAAGGCGGCTTCATGTTATACTGCGACAAATTTCTGTTGATGTGTCGCTGTCGCGACCGACCGTTTCCACCCCAGGCGAGAGACAATGTTTGATAATTTAACCGATCGTTTGTCGCGCACGCTGCGCAATATCAGTGGCCGTGGACGCCTTACTGAAGACAACGTTAAAGAGACGCTGCGCGAAGTGCGCATGGCGCTGCTGGAGGCTGACGTAGCGCTGCCGGTAGTGCGTGAGTTTATCAATCGCGTAAAAGAGAAAGCGGTTGGTCATGAAGTTAACAAAAGCCTGACGCCGGGTCAGGAGTTCGTCAAGATTGTCCGTAACGAACTGGTTGCGGCAATGGGCGAAGAAAACCAGACCCTGAATCTGGCTGCACAGCCGCCAGCCGTGGTGCTGATGGCAGGCCTGCAGGGTGCGGGTAAAACGACCAGCGTCGGTAAGTTGGGTAAATTCCTGCGCGAGAAGCACAAGAAGAAAGTGCTGGTGGTCTCTGCGGACGTTTATCGCCCGGCGGCGATCAAACAGCTGGAAACGCTGGCCGAGCAGGTCGGTGTCGACTTCTTCCCGTCGGATGTCGGCCAGAAGCCGGTCGATATCGTTAACGCCGCGCTGAAAGAAGCCAAACTCAAATTCTACGACGTGCTGCTGGTGGATACCGCCGGTCGTCTGCACGTTGACGAAGCGATGATGGACGAAATCAAACAGGTCCACGCTTCTATCAAGCCGGTAGAAACGCTGTTTGTGGTCGACGCCATGACCGGTCAGGATGCCGCGAATACCGCAAAAGCCTTTAACGAAGCGCTGCCGTTAACCGGCGTAGTGCTGACAAAAGTTGATGGTGATGCCCGTGGCGGTGCGGCGCTCTCTATTCGTCATATTACCGGTAAGCCGATTAAATTCCTCGGCGTCGGCGAGAAAACCGAAGCACTGGAGCCGTTCCATCCGGACAGGATTGCTTCGCGCATTCTCGGCATGGGCGACGTGCTGTCGCTGATCGAAGATATCGAAAGCAAGGTTGACCGCGCACAGGCAGAAAAATTAGCCAGCAAGCTGAAAAAAGGCGATGGCTTCGATCTCAACGATTTCCTTGAACAGCTTAACCAGATGAAAAACATGGGCGGTATGGCAAGCCTGATGGGCAAGCTGCCGGGCATGGGTCAGATCCCTGACAATGTGAAATCGCAGATGGACGATAAAGTGCTGGTGCGTATGGAAGCCATCATCAACTCGATGACGATGAAAGAACGCGCTAAGCCGGAAATTATCAAAGGTTCCCGTAAACGCCGTATCGCTGCCGGTTGCGGTATGCAGGTACAGGACGTAAACCGCCTTCTGAAACAGTTCGACGACATGCAGCGCATGATGAAGAAAATGAAGAAGGGCGGAATGGCGAAGATGATGCGTGGTATGAAGGGGATGATGCCCCCAGGATTCCCAGGCCGCTAATCGGCTTGGCTTGTTTGCCATTTCGGCACCGGGGTGTGCTCGCCATCCTCACGTACTGCGTGTACGCTCCGGTGGCTGCGCGCACGCCGGCACCGAACTGACGGCACCGCCAACGGCCTTTTATAGCAGAGTTATCAACTGCTGATTGCATTTTCCCCAGAAATCAGTAAAATTTTCGGGCTTTTAATATGACACCCGGGCTCCGTTCCTCGATGGGGCCTGGGTGTTTTATTCACACAAGAGGATGTTATGGTTACTATTCGTTTAGCTCGTCACGGCGCTAAAAAGCGTCCGTTCTACCAGGTTGTTGTTACCGACAGCCGTAATGCACGCAACGGTCGCTTCATCGAGCGCGTTGGCTTCTTTAACCCAATCGCTAGCGAAAAAGAAGAAGGCACTCGCCTGGATCTGGATCGCATCGCTCACTGGGTTGGCCAGGGCGCGACTATTTCTGATCGCGTAGCTACGCTGATCAAAGCAGCAAACAAAGCAGCTTAATCTGTCACGGTGGTCATGATGAGCAAGCAACTCGCCGCACAGGCTCCTGTGGAACCCATCGTTTTGGGGAAAATGGGGTCTTCTTACGGTATCCGTGGTTGGCTCAGAGTGTTTTCTTCCACTGAAGACGCCGAAAGCATTTTTGACTATCAGCCCTGGTTTATCCAGAAGGCGGGTCAGTGGCAGCAAGTACAGCTGGAAAGCTGGAAGCACCACAATCAGGATCTGATCATCAAGCTGAAAGGCGTTGACGATCGTGATTCGGCGAATCTACTGACTAATTGCGAAATTGTCGTGGATTCCTCGCAGTTGCCAGCGCTGGAAGATGGTTCCTACTACTGGAAAGACCTTATGGGCTGCCAGGTAGTGACTACTGAAGGCTACGATCTCGGTAAAGTCGTCGATATGATGGAAACCGGTTCGAATGACGTCATCGTCATCAAGGCAAACCTGAAAGATGCGTTTGGTATCAAGGAACGTCTTGTGCCGTTCCTCGATGGGCAGGTTATCAAGAAAGTCGATCTCGCTACTCGTACTATCGAAGTAGATTGGGATCCTGGTTTTTAAACCACCGGATAAACGGTAAAAGTCGGCGTTATGGGGATTGGCTTGTGTTTATAGGTATCGTTAGCCTGTTTCCAGAAATGTTCCGCGCAATTACCGATTACGGGGTAACTGGCCGGGCAGTAAAAAATGGCCTGCTGAACATCCAGAGTTGGAGTCCTCGTGACTTTACTCATGACCGGCACCGTACCGTGGACGATCGTCCTTACGGCGGCGGACCGGGGATGTTAATGATGGTGCAACCTTTACGGGACGCCATTCATGCAGCAAAAGCTGCGGCTGGTGAAGGCGCAAAGGTGATTTATCTGTCACCTCAGGGACGCAAGCTTGATCAAGCGGGCGTCAGCGAACTGGCCACGAATCAAAAGCTGATTCTGGTATGTGGTCGCTATGAAGGAATAGATGAGCGCGTGATTCAAACCGAAATTGACGAAGAATGGTCAATCGGCGATTACGTACTCAGCGGTGGTGAGTTACCGGCAATGACGCTGATCGACTCCGTGTCCCGGTTTATTCCGGGAGTTCTGGGTCATGAGGCTTCGGCAATCGAAGATTCGTTTGCTGATGGGTTGCTGGATTGCCCGCACTATACCCGACCTGAAGTGTTAGAGCAGATGGAAGTACCGGCGGTGTTACTGTCGGGGAACCACGCTGAGATACGTCGCTGGCGTTTGAAGCAGTCGCTGGGCCGGACCTGGCTTAGAAGACCTGAACTTCTGGAAAACCTGGCTCTGACTGAAGAGCAAGCAAGGTTGCTGGCGGAGTTCAAAAAGGAACACGCACAACAGCAACATAAACATGATGGGCAGGCGTAAGCCCCCAATATCAGTTTACCCAGGATAAGAGATTAAATTATGAGCAACATTATTAAGCAACTTGAACAAGAACAGATGAAGCAGGACGTACCTTCCTTCCGTCCGGGTGATACCGTGGAAGTGAAAGTATGGGTTGTTGAAGGTTCCAAAAAACGTCTGCAGGCATTCGAGGGCGTGGTTATCGCTATTCGTAACCGCGGTCTGCACTCTGCATTCACTGTTCGTAAAATTTCCAACGGCGAAGGCGTTGAGCGTGTCTTCCAGACTCACTCTCCGGTAGTTGACAGCATTGCTGTTAAACGTCGTGGTGCTGTTCGTAAAGCTAAACTGTACTACCTGCGTGAGCGCACTGGTAAGTCTGCTCGTATCAAAGAGCGTCTTAACTAAGATTCGCGCAAGCGACATCCTGTTAGAAAAGGGCTGGCCGAAAGGCTGGCCCTTTTTTTATTGATGCTGCCCATAATATGTCGAAATATTGTGGGGTGTGGTTAATAAATAAATTATCCGATATTTTGGCGGGAACTGAAGTTCAGAAAGCATTGTTTATTGTTGTTACGGTTGTAATGGTGGATGCAGTGCGGTTGATTACATGTTGATGGTGATTATAATAAAAATAATTATATTGATATGGTTGCATCGCCTTGTTTTTACGACATATTAGAAACGGATCACAAACGGTAAACATTGTTTTGATAGTATGTGGTCTGTAATTGCGAAACCCAATGCATCTATATTTACCAAGATTATTGTTTGGGTGATTATGCTGGGTTTGGTTCTGTAACTGGCTAGTGCTCGATAAGGATTTTAGTACCTAACTGGTGCTAAAGCGTGCGAGGAATGTCAGGCAGCAACAATAAAAATCATGAGTAATATTTGATGTTCTCTATTTAAAGGATAATACTAATGAAAGTATGCTTTTCTTTTCTAATAATAGTACTGCTCTCAATTTCATCTTCTACTGTATCTGCAAAAAATTACCCATGTTCTAAATCTAAAGGTGGAGTATCGCATTGCACCGCTGACGGAAAATTTGTTTGTAATGATGGTAGTATTAGTCGCTCTAAGAAAAAGTGTTCTTAAAAGTATCGTCTCGTGAGGCGTACTAGATGGGGTGAAGCCAAACGTCTGATTCGTTCACATCTTTTACCCCACAAGCTGACCTTCACGAAAACTAAAGGTAAGAAGAATCGCACGGTGCTGATCCCTCGGTGGCTGTATGACGAGCTAGCTCCTTTGCAGGGAATAATGTTTCATCCTTGCTATCAAGAGTTCAAGAAAATGCTCTCACTGACCGATATTGTGTTGGCTGAAGGGCAGAAGATGCATGTTTTACGTCACACGTTTGCAAGCCACTTTATGATGAATGGTGGCAATATCTTTGTATTACAGAGAATATTTGGTCACTTGTACATACGAGAAACTATGCGTTATGCGCACTTTGTTCCTAGCCATTAGGAAGAGGCAGTAATTTATAATCCCATAGCCAAACTATAATTTAGAGGTGAGATGATGAATAATTATTTAGATGAATATAGGCGTAAGATTCCTTTATATAATGAATTGATGGATCAAACTCAACGCACTCTTCATAAGATTTTAGAGGAGGAGGGGGTTGCCCTATTTTCCATCGATGGACGCGTTAAAACTACCGAGTCATTAGAATCTAAGGTGTCAAGGAAAACTTACGTTAACCCTGTGAATGATATTGAAGATTTATGCGGGGTTAGAGTGATTTGTTATTATGAGTCGGACTTGAATAACATTGAAGCTGTTATAAAACGAGAATATGATGTAATTTCTGAGTCTGACAAGCAGAAGGAAATGGACGTAGATAGATTTGGATACTCCTCTAGACACTTTATAGTTAAAGTCAAGGATGAGTGGTTAGGTGTTCCCAGTTATCGTGGTTTGGGCGGTCTTAAGGTTGAGATCCAAGTTAGGACGATGCTTATGCATGCTTGGGCAGCAATTAGTCATAAATTGCTCTATAAGCAGGAGGATGATGCTCCTAGAGAAATAAAAAGAAATTTAAGCAAACTTAGTGCATTAATTGAACTTGCAGATGAAAGGTTTGATTCTATTAGAAAAGAAAAGTTGAACTATAAGGAGAGGTTTGATGAATTAAATAACGCTAATTTTGTTAATGAAATGTTAAATTCTGACAGCCTTGTTGCCTTGGTAGAGAAGTACTCACCTGGCCGTGAACTAAATGAAGTACATTTGCCTGAGGTATTAAATGAAATTCGAAAATATGATAGTACCGTCTCTGATTTCGAATTGAGAATTAAAAAATGTTTGCCATTCATAGACGCTATGGAGTTAGAAGAAACAGATTTTGTTGAGCCGGGAGAACTACCGTTATGGGGGATAGTAGGTTTTTGCCGAACGATACTGGATTTAACATGTGAAGATTACTTCAATCAGCGTTGGGGAGAGGATTCATACACTGAGGCTCTTGAAATTACGGAACGTTACCGAGCCATGGTGAGTGAGACGTAGTAAAATTATTTTTTCTGTATTTGTCCATCAAATGTCCACACAGCATGTTTTTGACCGCATTTGGCTGCACCAGAGATAGGTATAACAAACTAATTATAATAAAAATGTATGTTTACCAATGAATCAGGTAAAGCGTCTTAACTAAGATTCGCGCAAGCGACATCCTGTTAGAAAAGGGCTGGCCGAAAGGCTGGCCCTTTTTTTATCCAGACGTTTACTCTTTTGTTCTTTATGGCAATGGAAGGACTGCGCGGTGCGCAGCCAGTTGGGGGACGATTATGGTGTCGTGATCACGACCGCCACGCGGCGGTTTTCAGCGCGACCTTTTGATGTCTGGTTGCTGGCAATGGGATATTTCTTCCCGAGTCCTTGAGTAGTCAGGTTGCTGCGGGGAATATTAGCGCCCTGCGCCCAGGCATCGGCAACGACATTAGCGCGTTTGAGTGACAGAGCTTCATTGTAGCTGTCTTCGCCGTAGTTATCAGTATGACCATCCAGGCGAGCATGATTAAGCCCGGTAGCTGCCAGTTTGGATGCCATTTCCTTGATCTGTTTTTCACTTTCAGGTCGGAGTTTATAGTCATTTTTGTCAAACAGGATAGTGTCAGACAGGCCGAGAGACCAGTCTCCTGATGCTTCAGTAAATCCGTATGATTTCATGGCTGCAATTTGCTCTGGGGTAAATTTTCCCTGAGGTGCCTGACAGCCAGCCAGAATCAGTAAAAGCAGAAGAAACGGGGATAATAAACGTTTTAGCATGTGTGTAATTCCTTATTTTTTAATAATGCGTTCAGAACGCAAATGTTTAGCCTGATACATATTTTGATCGGCAAGTTCTTGTAATTTTTCGGCAGAGGCATGTTCCCACGTCAGCGCAAACCCGATGCTGAGCGTCATGCTTGCCAGATGACCATTATGCAGGTCAAAAGGTCGGTTAAACTCTTGTGACAGTGCCGCGCAGATCCGCTGAACCTCATATTCAGAATGAACGCTGTACAGCACCATGGCGAACTCATCGCCGCCAAGTCTGTATGGGTAATGGCGACTCCCCCCAAACTCGGATAACCTTTTTGCGACTTCAATCAGGACCCGATCCCCCGCTGCGTGGCCCCAGGTATCATTAATAAATTTAAAATTGTCGCCATCAAGGAATAACAATGCCGAGCTGCTGTGGGCGGCATCATCATTCATTAAGGCATTAATGCTGCTGCGAAATGCGGCGCGATTTGCCAGACCCGTCAGAGGATCATGTAGTGCAGTACGCAACAGCTGAGCGTTTTTTGCCTGCAGTTTAAGTTGCCACTCCTCCATCTCGTCCAGCAGACTATTAAAGTCCAGGGCAAAGAGATGAAACTCTTCAATGCGTTCCTCTGATACGCGCCGTGAAAAGTTACGGTTGGTACGAACATCATGTACCACCTCGGTAATGTTTTGCAGTGCATCCACAACGCCATTGTGTAAATAGCGAGTGAGCATTAATGCAATACCGGATGCCAACAGAATGCACCCGGTAAGGACGGCCAGCGACAAATAGATGAAATGACTGATAACGCTATCGCGCGCAGTCAATCGTACTTCGCCGATGACGTTGCCATTATGCAAAATCGGCTGAGTGACCGGTTGTGGGAACAGCCAGTGGCTGATCATCCCGCTGATCTTTTCAGTGGTATCCTGCGCGTTATAGCGCCAGGTGGCGATCACCTTCTGGTTTTTATTACGAACTTCTGCAACGGAAAATTGCCCCTGCTGACCCAGTGCCGCCAGCGTTTCAGTTGCTGCAACACTATCAGAAAAGACTAATGCAGCTTCGAGCGTACGGGTCATGGTAGCGGCAGTCAGATCCAGATTCTTTTGCGCATACTGTCTTAATGCCAGCACGGAAGAAATGCTGAGCAGCAGCCAGATCAGCATCATGGTTACCAGAACGCTGATTATGCTGATACGCCGTAATGTTCGCTTAAACGTCGGGCGTGCTATGGGAGAATGACCCTTATCCATGCTTATTATTCCGTGCAAGCATCAATACGTCTGGACTGACCCTTACGCCGCTGCGTGAAAGGGAATCCATATTTACGGAAAATCTCACATCTTCGTCTTTAATTATGAGGCAAAAGGCGCTGCCAATAACGCATTCGGGGTTCTGTTCAGCAATTAATAACAATGCCTTAGTCGGATATTTATTCTTTAATTCCACCTGATAAGTAGGGGATTCTTTTCCAAAATAAAAACCGTCACACTGCGAAACTAATATTTCTTGTTCCTTACGGATGATGACGGGAAGATAGGGTAATGCGCCTGCACTGGTATCTTTCAGGACACTGGAAAAACGCGATGAAGAGAAAATACACAGTTTTGGGGGGCCGGAAAGTGCAGGCCAGCGTGTATAACTGACGATGCCGGAAACCATAGCGCGTACAGATTTTGCTTCTTCCGTAACGCTTTGGGCATACAGCGGTAATCCGGTCAGGAGCAGTGCCAGTAGAAGTATGAGTCGGTAAGAATAGCTCATGAATAGTTACCTACCAGCGTTTGCTGTAAAACGTCGAAATACATTCAAGATTGTTTGCAACAAAATAACATTATTTTCCTAAGCCGTCATTATTCCTGGAATAATGCTATTGGTGATTTAAGTTAAATCTTAATGGTTTATAAAATATAAACCATTGTTTAATTTAACCTTATCGAGGCAGCACCCTCGTTTGCCCCTTGCTGCCAGGCGCTGTGTAACTGGTCAACATTTTCGACAGTATCGCAACTGGGCGGAAAAGTTTTCCCGGTCAGGCCTCTGGCATAAACAAAATCCTGCTGGCAGGTTTTACGTTGCCCCTCGGCGTAACCCTTAAGGTATTCCGTACGATCGACGTCGGGGTCATTGTAGTTGTCGGCAAGCGTTTCATTATCTTTAACGGCATAACCCGAAATGGCATCTTGTATCCCGGCGTCGTACCAGTCGGTACCAGTCCAGGTAGGGGCATGGGTGTAGGGGTCTATCTGACATCCGCTAAGAAGTAATAGAAACAAGATGCTGATGAGTTGCTTCATTGCCTGTGCTCCTTCGTTTTTTTAAGCATAGTGGATCTGAAAACTCGGTGGTGTAAATTTAAATGTACATTCATAAGGGCTGTTTTTGCCTTAAAATAACACCATGTAAATTAAAATTTACGGATTGTGGATTGAAATCTTTACCTGTTGTGATATCGTTATTTCCTCCTCGCTGAGGATCAACTATCGCAAACGAGCTAAACAGGATCACCATCATGCAAAAAGACGCGCTGAACAACGTACATATTACCGACGAACAGGTTCTGATGACTCCGGAGCAGCTGAAAGCTGAATTTCCGCTGAGCCAGGAGCAAGAGGCGCAAATCGCCCAGTCGCGTAAAACCATCTCAGATATTATCTCCGGTCGCGATCCGCGCCTGCTGGTCGTATGTGGCCCATGCTCCATTCACGATCCTGAAATGGCGATTGAGTATGCTCGTCGATTTAAAGCCCTTGCCGCAGAGGTCAGCGATAGCCTCTACCTGGTAATGCGCGTCTATTTTGAAAAACCCCGTACCACTGTCGGCTGGAAAGGGTTAATTAACGATCCTCATATGGATGGCTCTTTTGATGTTGAAGCAGGTCTGAAAATTGCGCGTCAGCTGCTGCTTGAACTGGTAAATATGGGACTGCCGCTGGCAACTGAAGCGCTGGATCCAAATAGCCCGCAATACCTGGGCGATCTGTTTAGCTGGTCCGCAATCGGTGCCCGTACTACGGAATCGCAGACTCACCGTGAAATGGCTTCCGGTCTTTCGATGCCGGTTGGCTTTAAGAATGGTACCGACGGTAGCCTGGCGACCGCCATTAACGCCATGCGTGCGGCTGCGCAGTCGCACCGTTTTGTCGGTATTAACCAGGCCGGGCAGGTTGCACTGCTGCAAACACAGGGGAATCCGGACGGTCACGTGATCTTGCGCGGGGGTAAAGCGCCGAACTACAGCCCGGCAGATGTCGCCCAGTGCGAAAAAGAGATGGAGCAGGCGGGACTACGACCTTCTCTGATGGTAGATTGCAGTCATGGTAATTCCAATAAAGATTACCGCCGTCAGCCTGCCGTGGCTGAATCCGTGATTGCACAAATCAAAGATGGCAATCGCTCGATCATTGGCTTGATGATTGAAAGTAATATTCACGAAGGCAACCAGTCTTCCGAACAGCCGCGCAGCGAAATGAAATACGGCGTATCCGTAACTGACGCCTGCATTAGCTGGGAAATGACGGATGCGCTGCTGCGTGAAATTAGCCAGGATTTAAGCGGCCAGCTGTCGGCGCGTGTAGCATAAGAGGTTGGTTATGGTTGCTGAATTGACCGCATTACGCGATCAAATTGATGAAGTCGACAAGGCACTGCTGGATTTACTGGCACGCCGCCTGGAGCTGGTTGCCGAAGTTGGTGAAGTAAAAAGCCGCTTTGGGCTGCCGATCTACGTGCCGGAACGGGAAGCCTCTATGCTGGCCTCTCGTCGCGCGGAAGCGGAAGCCCTTGGCGTGCCGCCGGACCTGATTGAAGATGTGCTACGCCGCGTTATGCGTGAGTCCTACTCCAGTGAGAACGACAAAGGGTTTAAAACGCTTTGTCCTTCTCTGCGGCCGGTGGTGATTGTCGGCGGCGGCGGTCAGATGGGGCGTCTGTTCGAAAAAATGCTCACCCTGTCAGGTTACCAGGTGCGGATCCTGGAACAGCAGGACTGGGATCGCGCGCCGGAGATCGTCTCTGATGCCGGCATGGTGATCGTCAGCGTGCCGATCCACGTCACCGAGCAGGTGATCGCCAAACTACCTCGTCTGCCGTCTGACTGCATCCTGGTGGATCTGGCTTCGGTGAAAAATGGTCCTTTGCAGGCGATGCTGGCTGCACATGATGGCCCGGTGGTGGGGTTACACCCAATGTTTGGTCCGGACAGCGGCAGTCTGGCCAAGCAGGTCGTCGTTTGGTGTGACGGACGTCAGCCGGAAGCTTATCAGTGGTTTCTGGAACAGATTCAGGTATGGGGTGCGCGACTGCATCGGATCAGCGCCGTTGAACATGACCAGAACATGGCGTTTATTCAGGCACTGCGTCACTTTGCGACCTTTGCTTATGGTCTGCATTTAGCGGAAGAGAACGTTCAACTGGAGCAGCTGCTGGCACTCTCTTCGCCGATTTACCGCCTTGAACTGGCGATGGTTGGCCGTCTGTTTGCCCAGGATCCGCAGCTCTATGCTGATATTATTATGTCGTCTGAGAGCAACCTTGCGCTGATTAAACGCTACTACCAACGTTTTGGCGAGGCAATAGGTTTGCTGGAGCAGGGCGATAAGCAAGCGTTTATCGACAGCTTCCGTAAGGTGGAGCACTGGTTTGGCGATTATGCGAAACGCTTCCAGAGTGAAAGCCGTACTTTGTTACGCCAGGCGAATGACAGCCGTCCTTAATTAAGATGCCGGATGGCGGGTTTGCCTTATCCGGCCTTCAAAAATCGTATGAACCGTAGGCCGGATAAGCGTAGCGCCATCCGGCATTGCCAAACGTTAGCTCGGATCGACTGGCACCACGTTCTCACTTGGATAGCATCCCAGTACTTTCATCGAACGCGTAATCTCACCCAGCTCTTTCAATGCTTTTTGCATCTGGGGCGACTCCAGGTTGGCCTGGATATCAAGATAAAACATCTCTTCCCACGGATTGCCGTGAATCGGGCGTGACTCCAGTTTAGTCATAATCAGATTATGGTTACGCAGTACCAGCAGCGCCTCAACCAGCGCACCGGCTTGTTGCCCCGTCGCCATCAACAGGGTTGTTTTTGCCGGAACCTGATCGGAAACATTGATTGCTTTGCGTGCCAGCACCACGAAGCGGGTGATGTTTTGCGACTGGTTAGCCTCAATATGCTCGAGAACCTGCAATCCATACAGTACGCCTCCGGCTTCGCTCCCCAGGGCCGCCACGCGCGGTGAGTTAGCCTGCGCAACTTTTTCCATCGCCGCAGAGGTGCTTTCAGTGTACTCAATCTTCCAGTGCGGGTAGCGATTCAGGAACTTGCTGCACTGCTGGAACGGCTGCGGATGGCTATATACCGTTTCAATAGTCTCAAGATCCGTCGTGCCAGACACCAGTACACAGTGGTCTATCGTAATGGTCATCTCGCCAACGATAGACAGGCTGGTGTGCTGCAGCAGGTCGTAAACGTCGTTAATCCCACCGGAGCTGGTGTTTTCAATCGGAACCACAGCATAGTCAGCCTGTCCGGTTTCGACCTGATTAAAGATATCGGCAAATTTTGCGCAGCCGCTTTCAATAAATTGTTCAAAATGGCGGGCAGCGTATTGACGTGCTGCGAGGTGAGAATATGACCCTTTTGGCCCAAGGAAGGCCACGCGCGCGGAGTGTGGGTTAATTTTGTTCAGGTGCTGCTGGAGCAGAGCCTGTTGAGTCAGGACGGAATCTTCGATTATGAGCTGGAACAGGCGAGTAATGTAGTGAGCGTCAAGATGATGTGCTTTGCCAAGCTGAATGAGTCGGTCCAAAAGGTCACGTTCACGGTCGATATCACGAACCGGACGATGCGAAAGCAGTTTGGCTTTACCAACTTCTACGGCCAGTCCACGTCGCTCAGCCAGCAGGGCCAGTAATTTTTCATCCAGCGTGCTGATCTTATCGCGCAGCGCCAGCAATGGGTTTTCCGATGTCATAGTGTTGCCTTTCTTGTTATCAATAAAAAAGGCCTCCCGTTGTGGGAGGCCTTATTGTTCGTCTTCGCATTCTTTATCACACGACGAAACGCCTCCCATTTAGGGGAAGGTAAAAAAGAATGCGAAGAAGAACGGGACAAGTTTCATGTAATTTTCCTTTGGCTACGTCAGTAAAGTACCCGTACTGTTTTCACCCTGTCAACAAAAAACGCGCCCGAAGGCGCGTTGGCGATACACTCAATGTAAGGGACTACTCTTCTTCTGCTTCGACGAAGTTGGCGTCTTTGACTGAAGTTGTTGCACGACGGGCTTCGCCTTTGTGCTGCACTTTATTGAGCTGCCGTTCCAGCTTGTTGATCAAATCGTTAATTGCGGTGTACATATCCTCGTGTTTTGCGCTGGCGACCAGATGTCCGTTCGGTGTATTGATGGTGGCATCAGCAATGAAACCCTGTGGCTCCTTAGACAGAATGATATGTGGATTAATCAGATGAGTTTGCCATTTTTCTAGTTTGGCGAGACGGTCTGCGACATGCTGGCGAATTGCCGGAGTAATTTCCATTTGTTTACTGGTAATGTTCATTGTCATAAATTTTACCTCTTGTCTTTCCCGTCTTGGTGATTCCAGCATACCGTTCCTAATGTCAAAATGTGTGATCTAAATCACATTATTTTGTCGCTTTTTGTCAAGAAAACCTTTTTGTGAGGCACAGCAGGAACAGGCGATTTTTTACTTGAGGAATACCTGAAAGCAGGCCATATTTGATGGGATGCGTCGGAGCTAAACCGCTTCAGTTGTGGCGTTAACGGATAAAAAAACGGCAGCCCTTGGGCTGCCGTTTTGCATTCTGAGGCAAATCAGGTATTGCTGCTGTTGGCGGCAATGATTTTCGCGACTTTTTCAGCCTGCGCATTCATCTGCATCTGGCGATAAGCGTTTTCCATCAACGGCAGGGCATTACGTGTTGCCTGGGTATCCGGGTAGTCGCGCAGCATGCCTTCCACACGGTTTACCACTGCAACCCATGCGCCGCGGGCAGTGTAGTATTCTGCAACGGAGTATTCATACTTCGCCAGGCGGTCTTTCAGGAACACCAGACGTTTGGTGGCGTCAGTGGTGTACTGGCTATTCGGATACCCACGCACCAGTTTGGAAAAGTCATTAAACGCAGCTCGGGCATGTTGCGGATCGCGATCGCTACGATCAACACCAAAGAATCCTTGCAGTGCGCTATCATCCAACGCCATATTGGTCAGGCCACGCATATACATGACATAATCAATGTTAGGGTGTGTCGGGTTAAGACGGATAAAACGATCGATGGCAGCCTGAGCAAGTGGCAGATCGGCGTTTTTGTAGTAGGCGTAGATGAGATCTAATTGCACCTGCTGAGAATACGGTCCAAATGGATAACGGTTATCCAACGCTTCCAATTGCGTTATTGCCTGTTTCCAGTTACCGTCCTGCAGCTTTTGCTGAGCAGTCGCGTAGATTTCATTTGGCGGATTATCGGGCACCTCTTCCTTTGAACCAGAGCAACCCGCCAAAAACAGGCTCAACGTGGCTGCTGCCACCAGATATTTCATGCGCGTCATGACGTTTTGACTTTCCTCAAAATGTAATACGGGAGATTCTCTGTTCCTGCTCCCGGTTAAGACCAGCTACAATAGCACACTATATTAAACGGCAAAGCCGTAAAACCCAACGTTAAACGAAGAAGCAGTTTATGGCACAACGAGTAGAACTCACCGCAACAGTCTCCGAAAATCAGCTCGGTCAACGCTTAGATCAGGCTTTGGCCGAATTGTTCCCTGATTATTCGCGATCGCGCATAAAAGAATGGATCCTCGACCAGCGCGTACTGGTAAATGACCAACTTTGCGATAAACCGAAAGAAAAAGTGTTGGGTGGAGAGCGTGTCTCCATCAATGCAGAAATTGATGAAGAGGTTCGTTTTGAACCTCAGGATATCCCACTGGATATCGTTTATGAAGATGACGACATTCTTGTCATCAACAAACCCCGTGACCTTGTAGTGCATCCGGGCGCCGGGAATCCTGATGGTACGGTATTGAATGCGTTACTGCATTACTACCCGCCAATCGCGGATGTTCCTCGTGCAGGTATCGTGCACCGTCTGGATAAAGACACGACCGGATTAATGGTGGTGGCAAAAACGGTTCCAGCGCAAACACGTTTGGTGGAGTCGTTGCAGCTGCGCGAAATTACCCGTGAGTACGAAGCCGTGGCAATTGGTCACATGACTGCTGGCGGAACCGTTGAGGAACCGATTAGCCGTCACCCGACCAAGCGTACGCACATGGCGGTACACCCAATGGGGAAACCGGCGGTAACGCACTATCGCATTATGGAACACTTCCGTGTGCACACGCGTCTGCGGTTGCGTCTGGAAACCGGACGTACGCACCAGATCCGCGTGCACATGGCACATATCACTCATCCGCTGGTGGGCGATCAGGTTTACGGCGGTCGTCCACGTCCACCGAAAGGCGCTTCTGACGAATTCATCTCCGTACTGCGTAAGTTCGACCGTCAAGCGCTGCACGCGACCATGCTGCGTTTGTATCACCCGATTTCCGGTATCGAAATGGAATGGCATGCGCCGATCCCACAAGATATGGTGCAGTTGATTGAAGTGATGCGCGCTGATTTCGAAGAACATAAGGATGATATTGCCTGGCTATGAATAAGCTAATTGTCCCGCAGTGGCCGATACCGCAAGGTGTCGCGGCGTGTAGTTCTACCCGTATTGGCGGAGTTAGTATGCCGCCTTACGATTCGCTGAATTTGGGCGCCCATTGCGGCGATAACCCGGAACATGTTGAAGAGAACCGCAAACGACTGTTTGCTGCGGGCAATCTGCCGTCAAAGCCAGTCTGGCTGGAGCAGGTCCACGGTAAGGATGTCCTGAAACTGACCGGCGAGCCTTACGCCTGCAAACGCGCAGATGCGTCGTACAGCAACACGCCGGGTACCGTGTGTGCGGTGATGACCGCTGATTGTTTGCCGGTGTTGTTTTGCAACCGTGCCGGAACCGAAGTTGCTGCGGCCCATGCGGGTTGGCGCGGATTATGCGCCGGCGTGCTGGAAGAGACGGTGGCGTATTTTGCCGACAAACCTGAAAACATTATTGCCTGGCTAGGCCCGGCGATAGGTCCAAACGCGTTTGAAGTTGGACCAGAAGTCCGCGAGGCGTTCATGACGAAAGATCCGCAAGCGGACCTCGCATTTGTACCGCGTGGCGACAAGTATCTGGCGGATATCTACCAGCTTGCGCGCCAGCGTCTGTCCAGTGTCGGGGTAGAGAACATCCACGGCGGCGACCGCTGCACCTTCAGCGAAAGTGAGACGTTCTTCTCTTATCGTCGCGACAATACCACGGGTCGTATGGCAAGTTTTATTTGGCTGATATAACCTAAAGAATCAAGACGATCCGGTACGTGTAATTTTCTTTTCACATAATTCAGGTCATTCACCTTGAATAATTGAGGGATGACCTCATTTAATCTCCAGTAGCAATTTTGACCTGTTATGGGAGGAGTTATGCGTCTGGATCGTCTTACTAATAAATTCCAGCTTGCTCTTGCCGATGCCCAGTCACTCGCATTGGGGCACGACAATCAATTCATCGAACCACTTCATCTAATGAGCGCCTTGCTGAATCAGGAAGGGGGATCGGTTCGTCCTTTATTAACGTCTGCTGGCATTAATGCTGGCCAGTTACGTACAGCCATTGACCAGGCGTTGAGCCGTTTGCCACAGGTAGAAGGTACCGGTGGCGATGTGCAGCCTTCTCAGGAACTGGTGCGTGTACTTAATCTTTGCGACAAGCTGGCGCAAAAACGTGGGGACAACTTTATTTCGTCAGAACTGTTCGTTCTGGCGGCGCTTGAGTCACGCGGTACGCTGACCGACTTATTAAAATCAGCAGGCGCGACGACCGCCAATATCACTCAGGCAATTGAACAAATGCGTGGAGGTGAAAGCGTGAATGACCAGGGGGCTGAAGACCAACGTCAGGCCTTGAAAAAATATACCGTCGATCTGACCGAACGTGCCGAACAGGGCAAACTCGATCCGGTCATCGGCCGTGATGAAGAAATTCGCCGTACCATTCAGGTGCTGCAACGTCGTACTAAAAATAACCCGGTGTTAATCGGTGAACCCGGCGTCGGTAAAACCGCCATCGTTGAAGGGCTGGCCCAACGCATCATCAATGGTGAAGTGCCGGAAGGCTTAAAAGGCCGTCGTGTACTGGCGCTGGATATGGGCGCGCTGGTTGCTGGGGCCAAATATCGTGGTGAGTTCGAAGAACGTTTAAAAGGTGTGCTGAACGATCTCTCGAAACAGGAAGGCAACGTCATTCTGTTTATCGACGAATTGCATACCATGGTTGGGGCGGGTAAAGCCGATGGCGCAATGGACGCCGGGAACATGCTGAAACCAGCACTGGCTCGCGGGGAACTGCACTGCGTAGGCGCCACAACGCTTGATGAATATCGCCAGTACATCGAAAAAGATGCGGCGCTGGAACGTCGTTTCCAGAAAGTGTTTGTGGCTGAACCTTCAGTGGAAGACACCATCGCAATCTTGCGTGGCCTGAAAGAACGTTATGAACTGCACCATCATGTGCAGATTACTGACCCGGCGATTGTTGCGGCAGCTACGCTGTCTCACCGCTATATTGCCGATCGTCAGTTGCCGGATAAAGCTATCGACCTTATTGACGAAGCGGCATCCAGCATTCGTATGCAGATTGACTCCAAGCCGGAGGAACTCGACAGACTCGACCGCCGTATTATCCAGCTCAAACTGGAACAGCAGGCATTAATGAAAGAGTCTGATGAGGCAAGTAAAAAACGTCTCGATATGCTCAACGAAGAGCTGGATGACAAAGAGCGCCAGTATTCTGAATTAGAGGAAGAGTGGAAAGCTGAAAAAGCCTCGCTCTCGGGAACGCAAACTATCAAGGCTGAGCTGGAGCAGGCAAAAATCGCCATCGAACAGGCGCGCCGCGTTGGCGACCTGGCGCGGATGTCTGAACTGCAGTACGGCAAAATTCCTGAACTGGAAAAACAGCTGGAAGCAGCCACCCAGTCTGAAGGCAAAACCATGCGTCTGCTGCGTAATAAAGTTACGGATGCAGAAATTGCTGAGGTGCTGGCGCGCTGGACCGGGATCCCAGTTGCTCGCATGCTGGAAGGCGAACGAGAAAAACTGTTGCGTATGGAGCAGGAGCTGCACAGCCGCGTGATTGGTCAGAACGAAGCGGTGGAAGCCGTTTCTAATGCCATCCGTCGTAGCCGCGCGGGCTTGTCCGATCCGAATCGTCCGATTGGTTCATTCCTGTTCCTTGGTCCAACCGGTGTCGGTAAAACCGAACTGTGCAAAGCGCTGGCAAACTATATGTTCGACAGTGACGATGCAATGGTGCGTATCGATATGTCCGAGTTTATGGAGAAACACTCCGTGTCTCGTCTGGTCGGGGCACCTCCGGGATATGTCGGTTATGAAGAGGGTGGTTACCTGACGGAAGCAGTACGTCGTCGTCCTTACTCCGTCATCTTGTTGGATGAAGTGGAGAAAGCACACCCGGATGTGTTCAACATTCTGCTGCAGGTGCTTGACGATGGTCGTTTGACTGACGGACAGGGGAGAACGGTCGACTTCCGTAATACGGTTGTCATCATGACCTCGAACCTGGGGTCCGATCTGATCCAGGAACGCTTCGGCGAGTTGGATTACGGTCACATGAAAGATATGGTGCTGGGCGTCGTGAGCCACAACTTCCGCCCGGAATTCATCAACCGTATAGATGAGGTTGTTGTATTCCATCCGTTGGGTGAGCAGCATATTGCTTCTATTGCTCAGATCCAGTTGCAGCGTCTGTACAAACGTCTGGAAGAGCGTGGCTATGAAATCCATATTTCTGACGAGGCGCTTAAACTGCTGAGCGCGAATGGTTACGATCCGGTGTATGGCGCGCGTCCATTGAAACGTGCTATCCAGCAGCAGATCGAAAACCCGCTGGCGCAGCAAATTCTGTCTGGTGAACTGATTCCGGGCAAAACGATTCGTCTGGAAGTGAATGACGATCGCATAGTGGCAGTGCAGTAAGTCACAAAACAACAATAAACGGGCCCTGCGGGGCTCGTTTTTGTTTAAAATCCAGGCGAAAACGGACGTATTGATTGAAAAGTAATCGCTTGATAAGTTTTTTATATTTTTAACTTGTCAGCCTGAAATAACTCCCTATAATGCGCCTCCACTGACACGGAACAACGGATTACAAGCCGCCGGGTCAGCGGGG
>NZ_JAOWHD010000027.1:0-5539 GCF_030332785.1 Citrobacter sp. Cpo069 | reverse complement strand
GCATCAAATAAAAGCGAAAGGCTCAGTCGAAAGACTGGGCCTTTTGTTTTATCTGTTGTCTGTCGGTGAGCGCTCTCCTGAGGAGGACAAATCCGCCGGGAGCGGATTTGAACGTTGCGCAGCAACGGCCCGGAGGGTGGCGGGCAGGACGCCCGCCATAAACTGCCAGGCATCAAATAAAGTGAAGAAGCCCATCCTGACGGATGGGCTTCTTTGCGTCTGTGCGGGATGAAAACCGCCGGATGCGGCGTGCCGCCTTATCCGGCCTACAGGGGCCGGGCTGAACGTATTTTGTAGGCCTGATAAGCGCAGCGCATCAGGCACATCACAACACGGCACCATCGGGTGCAAAGCTATATCCTGAGCCTCCATAACACAAGCCATCCTGCGGTATATGCGGTAAACTAGGCGCGATTTTGCATCAGGAAAGCGTCTATGAATCACTCCCTTAAAGCCTGGAACACCTTCGGTATCGATCAGCAAACGAATGAACTTGTCTGCGCCGAAAATGAACAACAATTACTGAATGCCTGGCAATCAGCCAATGCATCGCATCATCCAGTACTGATCCTGGGCGAAGGGAGCAACGTCCTGTTTCTTGATGCCTTCCAGGGGACGGTGATCGTCAATCGTATTAAGGGTATTGAGATTACAGAACAACCTGATGCGTGGCATTTGCACGTAGGTGCGGGTGAAAACTGGCATCATCTGGTCCAGCATACGTTGCAGCTTGGTATGCCTGGCCTGGAAAATCTGGCGCTTATCCCAGGCTGCGTGGGTTCATCGCCAATCCAGAACATTGGTGCCTATGGCGTAGAGCTACAGCGCGTCTGCGAATACGTAGACTGCGTTGAGCTGTCGACTGGCAAACATCTGCGCGTTGGTGCAGCAGAATGTCGCTTTGGTTATCGTGACAGCATCTTCAAACATGAATACCAGGATCGCTTCGCAATTATTGCTGTTGGTTTACGCTTGTCTAAACAGTGGCATCCGGTACTGACCTATGGCGATCTGACGCGCCTGGATCCTACAACGGTGACGCCTCAGCAGGTTTTTGATTCTGTCTGCCATATGCGCACGACAAAACTGCCCGATCCGAAAGTAAACGGGAATGCAGGAAGCTTCTTTAAAAACCCGGTTGTCACCGCAGAGATTGCGCAGGAGCTCCTGGCAAAATTCCCAACAGCACCTCATTACCCGCAGGCTGATGGTTCTGTGAAACTGGCAGCCGGCTGGCTTATCGACCAGTGTCAGCTAAAAGGCATGCGCATTGGTGGCGCAGCGGTACATCAACAGCAGGCTCTGGTGCTGATCAATGCAGACAATGCGACGAGTCAGGATGTGGTGCAACTTGCACATCATGTACGTCAAAAAGTCGGTGAGAAATTTAATGTCTGGCTCGAACCAGAGGTCCGATTTATTGGCCCGCAGGGTGAAATGAATGCTGTGGAGATCATTGCATGAAGGATAATACCGTCCCTCTGACGCTTATTTCATTACTCGCTGATGGCGAATTTCATTCTGGTGAGCAGCTCGGTGAAAAGTTGGGAATGAGCCGTGCCGCAATCAATAAGCATGTCCAGACGTTACGCGACTGGGGGGTTGATGTCTTTACTGTTCCAGGTAAAGGATACAGCTTACCGGAGCCTATCCAACTATTAGATGCCTCACTTATTCATTCTCAACTGGATGGTGGAAATATCACAGTCCTGCCGGTTATCGACTCAACCAATCAGTACCTGATGGACCGAATAGGTCAACTGGAGTCAGGGGATGCCTGTGTCGCTGAATATCAGCAAGCCGGGCGCGGTCGCCGTGGTCGCAAATGGTTTTCACCGTTTGGTGCCAACCTGTACCTTTCAATGTTCTGGCGGTTGGAACAAGGACCGGCTGCCGCGATTGGCCTGAGTCTGGTTATTGGTATCGTCATGGCTGAGGTTTTACGCGATCTGGGCGCAGAGAAGGTACGTGTAAAATGGCCCAACGACCTCTATTTGCTCGACCGTAAGCTGGCAGGGATCCTGGTTGAACTGACCGGTAAGACAGGGGATGCCGCGCAGATTGTTATCGGTGCGGGTATTAATATGTCCATGCGCCGGGTTGAAGAAAATGTGGTTAATCAAGGCTGGATTAACTTGCAGGAAGCGGGCATTAACATTGATCGCAATACCCTTGCTGCCCGACTGATACGTGAGTTGCGTGCTGCGTTAGTGCTCTTTGAGCACGAAGGTTTAGCGCCGTATCTGTCTCGCTGGAAGAGACTGGATAACTTTATCGACCGCCCGGTCAAACTTATTATTGGCGATAAAGAAATATTTGGCATCTCTCGTGGAATAGACGCGCAAGGTGCATTATTGCTTGAACAAAATGGCGAGATCAAACCCTGGATGGGTGGAGAAATATCGCTAAGAAGCGCTGAGTAATAAGAAGGGGAGCTGTTGCTCCCCTTCTTTATTTATTTTCTCAACCTGACTTGATCAACGGCATGATTGGCACTTTTCGTCATGATTAAGCTTGCTCGCTCACGCGTTGGTAATATATTTTGCTTTAAATTCAGCCAGTTAATCTCTTTCCATAACGATGTGGCGGTGTTGATAGCCTCATCTTCTGATAATTTTGCATAGTTATGGAAATAAGAGTCCGGGTTGGTAAACGCCCCTTCACGGAATTTCAGGAAACGGTTGATATACCACGTCTGGAGTAATTCTTCTGGCGCATCAACATAAATAGAAAAGTCGACAAAGTCAGAAACAAATACATGATGCGGATCGTGAGGATAGTCCATCCCGCTTTGTAATACATTTAGCCCTTCGAGTATTAATATGTCGGGCTGGGCAACGGTTTTGTCGCCATCAGGGATCACATCATAGATGAGATGGGAATAGACCGGCGCCGTGACGTTAGGTACGCCTGATTTCAGATCGGAAACGAATTTAACCAAGCGATGCATATCATAGGACTGGGGGAAGCCTTTCTTCTTCATCAGTCCACGATCTTTCAATACCTGGTTAGGGTGGAGAAAGCCATCGGTAGTAATCAACTCAACCTTGCGATGCTCGGGCCAGCGACTGAGCAAAGCCTGCAAAACACGCGCAGTCGTACTTTTACCGACGGCGACGCTGCCAGCAATGCTAATAATATAAGGAATACGCTCGCCATTCGTGCCTAAAAATTGCTCCAGCACGGCCTGACGTCGCAGGTTCGAACTGATGTAAAAGTTTAGCAAACGCGAGAGAGGCAAATAAATCTCGGCAACTTCTTCCAGCGATAAGTCTTCGTTAATGCCTTTAAGACGAGCAATCTCTTCCTCGGTCAGGGTCATCGGCACGGAATCACGAAGCGCAGCCCACTGGTTGCGATCAAACTGTAGGTAAGGCGACGTTAACGCTTGCTCTTTTATACTCATACGCATGGTCTGGCTGTCATTGCTATATCAGGTCTGCGGTAAAAAACGAAATCATCCCGGTACGCAATGGCACGCACATTTCAGTTAATTTGGACAATGGGCAGGAGGGTAACACCAGATGGGGGGGAATAATAAGAAAAAATCATCCTCTGAAATGCAATGTGACGGGTATTCCAGATGTATAAAGATGTGCTTTCTCTCTATCAAAGCGTACCTGCCGGAGCAAAATTCCTCCCAGAGGAGGCACCTGACGTTGGAAATTTGTCCAATCCAAAGAAGAAATAGATTATTTATCGGTCGTATAGTGCAAAATGTGAGCGATAGAACATTTTATGCAATTTTTTAGTTGCATGAGTGCGCGTGTCTCCATAAAATGCGCGCTACTTGATGCCGACTTAGCTCAGTAGGTAGAGCAACTGACTTGTAATCAGTAGGTCACCAGTTCGATTCCGGTAGTCGGCACCATCAAGTCCGGTGGGGTTCCCGAGCGGCCAAAGGGAGCAGACTGTAAATCTGCCGTCACAGACTTCGAAGGTTCGAATCCTTCCCCCACCACCACTTTCTGGCAGCGTTATCGCCGCCTGAGTTGATTAAAAAATTAATCAGCTCGAACAGAAAAGAGAGAAATCTCTTTTTTGTTGCAGAAAGAACTGGGTAGCCGAGTTTCAGGATGCGGGCATCGTATAATGGCTATTACCTCAGCCTTCCAAGCTGATGATGCGGGTTCGATTCCCGCTGCCCGCTCCAGACGTGCTGATATGGCTCAGTTGGTAGAGCGCACCCTTGGTAAGGGTGAGGTCCCCAGTTCGACTCTGGGTATCAGCACCACTTCACTTCTCCTTCCCGTTTCTCTCTGTTTACTTTTAAAAGCATTCAACAGCTCAGGTATATTGCCTGGTTGATGTGGTGATATCACCGATTTATCCGTGTCTTAGAGGGACAATCGATGTCTAAAGAAAAATTTGAACGTACTAAACCGCACGTTAACGTCGGTACTATCGGCCACGTTGACCATGGTAAAACAACGCTGACCGCTGCAATCACTACCGTTCTGGCTAAAACCTACGGCGGTGCTGCTCGCGCATTCGATCAGATCGATAACGCGCCGGAAGAAAAAGCTCGTGGTATCACCATCAACACTTCTCACGTTGAATATGACACCCCGACTCGCCACTACGCACACGTAGACTGCCCGGGCCACGCCGACTATGTTAAAAACATGATCACCGGTGCTGCGCAGATGGACGGCGCGATCCTGGTTGTTGCTGCGACTGACGGCCCGATGCCGCAGACTCGTGAGCACATCCTGCTGGGTCGTCAGGTAGGCGTTCCGTACATCATCGTGTTCCTGAACAAATGCGACATGGTTGATGACGAAGAGCTGCTGGAACTGGTAGAAATGGAAGTTCGTGAACTTCTGTCTCAGTACGATTTCCCGGGCGACGACACTCCGATTGTTCGTGGTTCTGCTCTGAAAGCGCTGGAAGGCGAAGCAGAGTGGGAAGCGAAAATCATCGAACTGGCTGGCTTCCTGGATTCTTACATCCCAGAACCAGAGCGTGCGATTGACAAGCCGTTCCTGCTGCCTATCGAAGACGTATTCTCCATCTCCGGTCGTGGTACCGTTGTTACCGGTCGTGTAGAGCGCGGTATCATCAAAGTTGGTGAAGAAGTTGAAATCGTTGGTATCAAAGAGACTGCTAAGTCTACCTGTACTGGCGTTGAAATGTTCCGCAAACTGCTGGACGAAGGCCGTGCTGGTGAGAACGTTGGTGTTCTGCTGCGTGGTATCAAACGTGAAGAAATCGAACGTGGTCAGGTACTGGCTAAGCCGGGCTCTATCAAGCCGCACACCAAGTTCGAATCTGAAGTGTACATTCTGTCCAAAGACGAAGGCGGCCGTCATACTCCGTTCTTCAAAGGCTACCGTCCGCAGTTCTACTTCCGTACTACTGACGTGACTGGTACCATCGAACTGCCGGAAGGCGTAGAGATGGTAATGCCGGGCGACAACATCAAAATGGTTGTTACCCTGATCCACCCGATCGCGATGGACGACGGTCTGCGTTTCGCAATCCGTGAAGGCGGCCGTACTGTTGGTGCGGGCGTTGTTGCTAAAGTAATGAGCTAATT
>NZ_JAOWHD010000026.1:0-33290 GCF_030332785.1 Citrobacter sp. Cpo069 | reverse complement strand
TACCGTTCGACTTGCATGTGTTAGGCCTGCCGCCAGCGTTCAATCTGAGCCATGATCAAACTCTTCAATTTAAAAGTTTGATGCTCAATGAATTAAACTTCGTAATGAATTACGTGTTCACTCGTTGAGACTTGGTATTCATTTTTCGTCTTGCGACGTTAAGAATCCGTATCTTCGAGTGCCCACACAGATTGTCTGATAAATTGTTAAAGAGCAGTTGCGACGCGCTTTAGCGCTCTGTCGCGAGGTGGCGTATATTACGCTTTCCTCTTTCAGAGTCAACCCTCATTTTCAGGTTTTTCTCTTCAACCGAACCGGCTGTTTGTGTGAAGTGATTCACATCCGCCGTGTCGATGGAGGCGCATTATAGGGAGTTTCCTGCGGCCCGCAACCCTTAAATGACAGAAAAATGACTGACTGCTGCATTCCACAGCGAAACCCCGCTTTATACCTATTTACGCACAGAGTTATCCACAAACCACACGATCGTTTCTACGATCCTCTCGTTATATCAGCCTCCTTCAACAGAAAAAGAAGAGGTCAAAATCGAAAATTAAAAATTCGCGAGCGTTGCGCAAACGTTTTCGTTACAATGCCCCCGCAAAACAAAGATGCCCCGTAAGGGGCGTTAGCTGAGTTTTTAGCCAAGAATTCACCTAACGCTCTCTGTAATAGTCAAATCCAGGGGATTTACCATGCAACAACGTCGTCCAGTCCGCCGCGCTCTGCTCAGTGTTTCTGACAAGGCCGGTATCATCGAATTCGCTCAGGCACTTTCCGCACGTGGTGTGGAGCTGCTGTCTACAGGCGGCACTGCGCGCCTGTTAGCGGAGAAAGGTCTGCCAGTGACCGAAGTTTCCGATTACACGGGCTTCCCGGAAATGATGGATGGACGCGTGAAGACCCTGCATCCTAAAGTCCACGGCGGCATTCTTGGTCGTCGCGGTCAGGATGACGGAATTATGGAACAGCACGGTATCGCCCCTATCGATATGGTGGTTGTAAACCTGTATCCGTTCGCCGAGACAGTGGCACGCGAAGGCTGCTCGCTGGAAGATGCAGTAGAGAACATTGATATTGGCGGCCCGACCATGGTGCGTTCCGCTGCCAAGAACCATAAAGACGTAGCGATCGTTGTGAAGAGCAGCGACTACGACGCCATTATTAAAGAGATGGATGCCAACGAAGGCTCCCTGACTCTGGAAACCCGCTTTGACCTCGCGATTAAAGCCTTCGAACACACCGCCGCCTACGACAGCATGATTGCCAACTACTTCGGCAGCATGGTTCCGGCTTACCACGGTGAGAACAAAGAGGCCGCCGGTCGTTTCCCACGTACGCTGAACCTGAACTTCATTAAGAAGCAGGATATGCGCTACGGCGAGAACAGCCACCAGCAGGCTGCCTTCTATATAGAAGAGAATGTTAAAGAAGCATCCGTTGCCACCGCGCAGCAGGTACAGGGCAAAGCGCTTTCCTACAACAACATCGCAGATACCGACGCGGCGCTGGAGTGCGTGAAAGAGTTCAGCGAGCCAGCCTGTGTGATCGTTAAGCACGCTAACCCGTGCGGCGTGGCGGTAAGTACCTCTATTCTCGACGCTTACGACCGCGCCTATAAAACCGACCCGACCTCCGCGTTCGGCGGCATCATCGCTTTCAACCGCGAACTGGATGCCGAAACCGCGCAGGCAATTATCTCCCGTCAGTTCGTGGAAGTGATCATCGCCCCGTCCGCAACCGAAGACGCACTGAAAATCACCGCCGCCAAACAGAACGTTCGCGTTCTGACCTGCGGTCAGTGGGCACAACGTGTACCGGGCCTGGACTTCAAACGCGTTAACGGCGGTTTGCTGGTTCAGGACAGGGATCTGGGGATGGTGAGCGAAGGCGAACTGCGCGTGGTGTCCAAACGTCAGCCGACCGAGCAAGAGCTGCGCGATGCACTGTTCTGCTGGAAAGTCGCCAAGTTCGTGAAATCCAACGCCATTGTTTATGCCAAAGAGAACATGACTATCGGCATAGGCGCAGGCCAGATGAGCCGCGTGTACTCCGCAAAAATCGCCGGGATTAAAGCGGCTGACGAAGGTCTGGAAGTGAAAGGCTCTGCAATGGCCTCTGACGCCTTCTTCCCGTTCCGCGATGGTATTGATGCTGCCGCCGCCGTTGGCGTGAGCTGCGTTATCCAGCCTGGTGGTTCTATCCGTGATGACGAAGTCATTGCCGCTGCCGATGAACACGGTATCGCGATGATCTTTACCGACATGCGCCACTTCCGCCATTAATCCACGGAGCAGACGATGAAAGTATTAGTGATTGGCAACGGCGGGCGCGAGCACGCCCTGGCCTGGAAAGCCGCACAGTCCCCGCTGGTTGATACCGTTTTTGTCGCACCGGGTAACGCCGGTACCGCACTGGAGCCCGCGTTGCAGAACGTGGCTATCGGCGTCACCGATATTCCAGCTCTGCTGAGCTTTGCCCAGAACGAGAAAATTGACCTGACCATCGTCGGCCCGGAAGCGCCGCTGGTGATTGGCGTGGTCGATGCGTTCCGCGCCGCTGGCCTGAAGATCTTCGGGCCAACCGAAGGTGCTGCACAGCTGGAAGGCTCCAAAGCCTTCACCAAAGATTTCCTCGCCCGTCACCAGATCCCGACGGCGGAATATCAGAACTTCACTGAGATTGAGCCAGCGTTGGCCTATCTGCGTGAGAAAGGCGCGCCGATCGTCATCAAAGCTGACGGCCTGGCTGCTGGTAAAGGCGTTATCGTGGCGATGACGCTGGAGGAAGCAGAAGCCGCCGTTCATGACATGCTGGCAGGTAACGCTTTTGGCGATGCGGGCCACCGTATCGTGATCGAAGAGTTCCTCGACGGCGAAGAAGCGAGCTTTATCGTAATGGTCGACGGCGAGCACGTGCTGCCGATGGCCACCAGCCAGGACCACAAACGCGTAGGCAACGGCGACACTGGCCCGAATACCGGCGGTATGGGTGCTTACTCACCAGCGCCGGTGGTCACTGATGAAGTGCATCAGCGCACCATGGAACGCATTATTTGGCCAACCGTAAAAGGTATGGCGGCAGAAGGGAATACCTACACCGGTTTCCTGTACGCGGGTCTGATGATCGACAAACAGGGCAATCCGAAGGTTATCGAGTTCAACTGCCGCTTCGGCGACCCGGAAACCCAGCCGATCATGCTACGCATGAAATCGGACCTGGTGGAGCTTTGCCTGGCCGCTTGCGACAGCAAGCTGGATGAGAAAACCTCCGAGTGGGACGAACGCGCCTCGCTGGGTGTCGTCATTGCTGCCGGAGGTTATCCAGGTAACTACAACACCGGAGATGAAATCCACGGTCTGCCGCTGGAAGAAGTAGAAGACGGAAAAGTGTTCCATGCAGGCACTAAACTCGCCGAAGACGATCGTGTGTTGACCAGCGGTGGTCGCGTGCTGTGCGCCACCGCCCTGGGTCATACTGTGGCTGAAGCGCAGAAACGCGCTTACGCCCTGATGACCGACATCCGCTGGGATGGCAGCTTCAGCCGTAACGACATCGGCTGGCGCGCCATTGAACGCGAGCAACGCTAACGCGAAATTTTCGCCAGCAGCGTTTTACGCGTAATGCCTAACTGACGGGCGGCTTCCGTTTTATTGCCGCCCGTTTTTTCCAGCGCCGCCAGAATCACCTCTTTTTCGACATCCACCAGCGGTTGGATCTCGCCACTGAATTCCGTTTTTATCGGCGTCGCGGCAATCGCCATCGGCAGCTCGCGTTCGGAAATATATTCCCCCGTCAGCAGCACCACCGAGCGCTCAATCGCATTTTCCAGCTCACGAATATTGCCCGGCCAGTCGTAGTGGATCAGCAGATCCATCGCCTGCGGAGTAAAGCCTTTCACCGCTTTGCGGTTGCGCGCGGCAAAACGCTGGAGAAAATGTTCGGCTAACAGCGGAATATCTTCCCGGCGCTGGCACAGCGCTGGCATTTCAATGGTGACGACGTTCAGGCGATAGTAGAGATCCTGACGAAAGCGCCCGGCACTGACTTCCTCTGCTAGATCGCGATGCGTGGCGGCGATCAGCCGTACATCAACCGTCAGCGTCTGATTACCGCCAACGCGTTGCACCTCTCGCTCCTGGATAGCCCGCAGCAGACGCACCTGCATCAGCGGTGAAATATCACCGATTTCATCAAGAAATAACGTGCCGCCATCGGCTTCCACAAAGCGACCTTCCCGCCGTTTATCCGCCCCGGTAAACGCCCCTTTCTCGTGACCAAAAAGTTCAGACTCCAGCAGCGATTCATTAAGCGCCGCGCAGTTGAGCGTCACCAGCGGTTTATCGCGACGGGCGCTGCTGGCATGTAGCGCCCGGGCCACCAGCTCTTTCCCCGTGCCGGAGTCTCCGTGAATAAGCACCGTCGCATCCGAAGGAGCAACCATCGCAATTTCGTTGAGCAACTGCTGCATCGCCGGACTGCTGCCAATCATGCCAAACTGCGCAGCCGACGCCGATGGCAGTTCAGCGCCCGTTTCCCGCGTATGCGCCAGCGCCTTTTCCAGCGTCTCCTGCAGACGGTCAAAATCCAGCGGCTTGATTAAGTAGTCCAGCGCCCCGGTTTTAAGCGCCTCAACGGCGGTCTCCACACTGGAGAACGCCGTCATGATCAAGACCGGAATCGCCGGATTCAGCGCTTTAATCTCTTTCAGCGTTGCGATGCCGTCCATCTCCGCCATGCGTACATCACACAGCACTAAATCAAATACGCGTTCGCGCACCTGTTCCAGCGCCGCTCGCCCGCTATAGGCCAGCGCGACCTCATAACCCCAGCCGCGCAGCAGCGCCTGTAAAATGGTGCAGTGGCTGATATCGTCATCTACCACCAGAATATTGATTTTTCCGCGCGTCATCCTTGTTAATCCTGTTGTTTCGCTTTGGTCGGTAGCCAAAGGGTAAAGGTCGCGCCTTTGCCCTCAACGCTTGCCACCTGAATGGTGCCACCGTGCTGTTCGATAATGTTCTGCACTACCGCCAGCCCGAGGCCTGTTCCGTCAGCTTTGGTCGTAAAGTAAGGCGTAAAAATGGCCTCCAGCTGTTCCGCCGCAATCCCCTTCCCAGTATCGGTAACCACAATTTTAACGCGTTCACCGCTGCTTTCATTCGCTTCAACCGTAATCGTGCCCTGACGACCAATCGCATGAATGGCGTTCAGATACAGATTCAACAAAACCTGAGTCAGTCGGTCAGGATCGGCCTGGATAGCGGGCAGCGTAGAATTGGCCGAAAAGCGGAGCTGGATTTCCCGGCTTGCCGCATCCTGACTCACCAGGTGTAATGAGTGGGTGATAACCTCATTGAGATCCACCTTTTGCAGCGTCAGATGTGCATGTTTCACCAGCTCCAGCAACTCGCTCACCACCCGATTTAAACGATCCGCCTCTTTCGCCATCACCTGTGCCAGCTCATGCGACTCGCCTCCTGCCGGGGTTCGCTCGGCAAAATACTTCGCTAACCCTTTGATCGATGAAAGCGGGTTACGAATTTCATGTGCCACCCCAGCCGCAAGATGACCGAGTGCTAACAGTTTTTCTTTACGCTTCATCGCATCCTGGAGTTCTTTGTACGAGCGCTGATAGCGCTGATACCAGAAGAACGTCAGCACGGTGGCCAGCAACACAGCCGCCAGCGCAGAGAGGACTATCAGTGTGTTACGCCACTCCCTTGCCTGAGTCGCTGTCAGATCGCTGGCATCAAAGGCGATAAATATGGTTTGTGCTGGGGAGATAAGCTGCCCGTCATTGCTGGCACAGCGCGCCATGCCGTGGCGTCCTGGACCATACATCGGCTGAAACTGGCGATAAATTTCCAGTGCTGGCGTTTTTTCACCATCCCTCGCTGGAATTTCAATATTCCGCCAGCTTTCTTGCTCCCCAGGACTAAGCTGTCGCAGGACATCCGATGAATAGAGCGTTTTGCCGACCATCGCGGAATTGCTGTGGGTAATAATGACACCATGCTCATCGACGACAGCAAACCATAGCACGCCAGGCTGTACAGCCATTTCCTCCAGTAGCGTCTGCTGCTGGGCATGATGCATGCGCATCCCCATGCCTACGCGCGTACCAGACTCCAGAGCGCGAATGAGCACACTGCCTTTTTCCAGTAGCGTTTGCCGCGCGGCGCCACTTTCCCGCCCATAGTCCCGAATGGTCATAATCGAAAACCAGCCGACCAAAACCAGGATTGCCGCCAGCAAGAGTCGGCTCAACCACTTTGCCACCGTATCCTTATAAAGACGCATACGCTCTCCCTTCACCCCGCTTGTTCCTTTCATCGTTGCAGGTATACAGCAGAAATCATGCCATTTTTTCCCCCTGATAACCCTGCCCTCAGACACAAACAGCTGAAAGTAACGAGTAAAAATGACTCGCTGGCGCGTTCTGGCGAGTCATTTTTACTCGTTTCCCTGCAAAGACGGCGGGTACAACGCCCCGCAGGACTCGGATTGCCGCTTTGGCACGGAAGATGCAAAAGGGAATGTAAGCTAACCAACAGGAGAACGAACGATGAAACGGAACAACAAACTGGCACTGATTGCACTTTCTCTTATCGCACTTGGCTCCACCCCGGTACTGGCACAGAATCACTGGGGATATGGTGATGGAATGCAGCAACGGGGCGGTACACCAATGACCGCTGATCAGCAGGCTGCCGCACAGAAAATCTATGATGATTATTATTCCCAGACCAGCGCGTTGCGCCAACAGCTGACATCCAAACGTTATGAGTACAATGCTCTATTAACGGCCAGCTCGCCGGACACGGCAAAAATTAACGCCGTTGCAAAAGAGATGGAAGCGTTGAATCAGTCTCTGGACGAGCAGCGCGTTAAACGTGATGTCGCAATGGCGCAGGCTGGCGTGCCACGTGGCGCGGGAATGGGCTACGGCGGATGCGGCGGTGGCGGTAACCATCGCGGCGGCGGCCATATGGGAATGGGCCACTGGTAAAAGACTTAATGCCTGATGACGCTATACGGATCAGGCCTGCTGATTTCCTGTATTCAGGTTTTCAGAAAGTTTTGGCTGTAGGCTGCCAGTGACAAAAATCTTCATTGGCAACCAGCAGTAGCTGCGACCCTTCGGGCGCTTCCAGCCATGCCACACTCACCTCTACGGATGAATGTCTCTGGCGGCGCTCGATATGGTTTATCGCCCACAACTCCAGGTCTGGCTTCAGCGTTTCACCTTCACAGGTTGTGACCGTGTTATCCGCATGCCAACGTCCCTGACGCAATATCACCCGTCCCTGACGCAGCGCATCGCTGGTCTGGCGAATTTGATCGGCACGATAGCGGTAAAGCGCGATTTGATCGCTGGAAAGCTGCTGCTTTTGCCCATCGACTTCACGCTGCATGAAGCTCAGTTCGCCCCGGTCATCGAAGCGTATACGGACATGTTCAGCCGGTTTACTGTAAACGTTGAGTTCTATCAGAGAGAGCGAATCACCCTGCCAGCGGTATTCACTGGTAGTGGTTTCGCCTTTACGCCACGGACTAAATACCGAGAGCAAGTGAACATCGTCACCGGAGTCTTTACGCCAAATGCGTACCGCCCCCTGATCGCCAACATAGCCGCTGGCCGTGAACGGAGGAAGCTCAGAATGGCTACCGCAGGCAGACAGTAACAGAACACCTGAAAGCCAAAGCGTATGACGCCAGATGGACAAAAGGGGCGAAACCGCCCCTTCGTTAAAACTGTTCACTGCCACGCGAATTACTTAACCGCGTCTTTCAGTGCTTTACCAGAAACAAATGCCGGTACGTTAGCTGCGGCGATTTTGATTTCTTTACCGGTCTGCGGGTTGCGGCCAGTGCGCTCAGCACGGTGGTTCACTTTGAAGGTACCGAAACCAACCAGTTGTACAGCATCGCCTTCTTTCAGAGACTCAGTAATAGCAGCCAGAGTGGATTCCAGAGCAGCTTTAGCCTGTGTTTTAGACAGTTCTGCTTTGTCTGCAATTACATCAATCAGTTGAGTCTTGTTCATAAGTTATCCTTACAATGTGTTTATCGCTTGCTAAGCATCGAGTGCGACGGAAATGCCAGAAAAGCACTCTCCTGCATACACGCACCGATAGCCACTTTTTTTCGCCCCCCAAATGTAGACCAGACCGGGGGCGGATGGGAAGCCTTCAGGCACGACAAATCAGGCGTTAAATCACGTTTTGTGGTGTCATTGCTGAAAATTTATACCAATATTGCTCTCGCCAGCCTCGCGCAGGTCTGCACGCAGCCCTTTTATCAGCTCAATATCGCGTTCTTCACAGTCGGCTAAAAGTCGGAAAATTTCCCACTGAATATCCCATTCTTGCTCAACGGCAGGGTTCTCTTTGAGTTCTTCATCGGTCATTTCGCGACCAGCCTGAGTCATTTCCAGCATCGCAACCGTCGTAATCGAAGCCTTACTCACTTCGATTGCATGCTCCAGCGTTTCACCGCTAAGACGCGAATGCATCAGCTCGCTTAATGCCACACAGGCATCAATCGCCGGATAAACACCGTACAGATCGTAATCGTCTGCAGAAGGAATGGCCTCTTCAAATTTTTCCAGCTGGCTGTCGAAATTGATTTTCGCGTCTTTAACCGTCAGCGCTTCCCAAATCAGATCCAGAATTCGGCGGTAAATCTGTCCATCGCCAAATTCAGTTTGCTTGCAGAACATGGCGTAGTTTGGGTACATGCGTTCGCACAGACAGGCCATAAACGTGACGTGCTGCCAGCTTTCCAGCTTCTCCAGACGCAGGTGAATCGGATTTTGTAACATGATGAGTTCTCAAATACGGAAATTAGCCGCAGTTTACCCGATATAGGGCGTTTTTGCTGCAAGCCGAGTAAAAGCCGGGCGTTCGGATGCTACCGCATCTGCCCAGCGTGTTGGTTCCGGCAAACGATAGCCGTTCATACAGCGTTGAACCCACGCCAGTGCGCTGTCCATACTCACGCGGTGACCCGTAGAAATAAACAACGGGTTACAGCGCGCTTTGCTGCGCCAGACCCATGCCAGTTGTTCGCCTTTATCCAGCAACGGCGCTAGCGCACCAAGTTCAGCAGCGAGCGGTTCAAACTTGCCGCACAACCGTTTTTTCGCCACGCCGATCGTCGGGACATCCACCAGCAGACCAAAATGGCTGGCCACGCCCAGACGACGCGGGTGAGAAATGCCATGCCCGTCAACGAACAGCAGATCTGGCTTGTGCGAGAGCAGTTGCCAGGCGGCCATCAGCGCGGGAGTTTCACGAAAGGAGAGAAAACCGGGAATGTAGGGCATGGTGGTGGCGATACGCGCCACCTTGTATTCGACCAGTTCAAGCGTGGGATACTTCAGCAAAACCATTGCGGCTCGCGTCACTTCGCCACCCTGCTCAAACCCAACGTCCGCCCCGCCGATCAGATCCGGCGGATCGTTCTTCAGACGATCCTCGCGGATCACTGAAGAAGCCAGTTCAAGCTGCTGCGCGCGTAATGACGCGAGATCCATGATAACTCCTTAGCGGTGGTACTGTTCGGACAACCGATGTACCGCCTCCACAAAGACACCCGCATGTTCTGGCGGGACGTCCTGATGAATGCCGTGGCCCAGGTTAAAGACATGCCCTTCACCCTGACCGAATCCGGCCAGAATTGTCGCCACCTCTTCTTCGATGCGGGCTGGCGGCGCATACAGCATGGACGGATCCATATTGCCCTGGAGCGCCACTTTATGACCTACACGACGACGCGCATCGGCAATGTCAGTAGTCCAGTCGAGACCTAACGCATCACAGCCGGTTTCCGCCATCGCTTCCAGCCACTGACCACCGCCTTTGGTAAACAGGGTCACCGGTACACGACGACCTTCATTCTCACGCAGCAGACCATCGACGATTTTGTGCATGTAGTACAGGGAAAACTGCTGATAGTCGCGACCGGTCAGCACACCGCCCCAGGTATCGAAAATCATCACCGACTGCGCGCCCGCTTTGATCTGCGCGTTCAGGTACAGCGTGACGCTCTTCGCCAGCTTATCAAGCAGCAGATGCAGCGCTTTAGGGTCGGCGTACATCATCTTTTTAATCACGGTGAAGGCTTTGCTGCTGCCGCCTTCAACCATGTAGGTCGCCAGCGTCCACGGACTACCGGAGAAGCCGATCAGCGGCACTTCGCCTTTCAGTTCACGGCGGATAGTACGCACCGCGTTCATCACGTACCCCAACCCATCTTCCGGATCCGGGATCGGCAGTTTGTCGACGTCAGCCTTGCTGGTAATCGGAGAGGTAAAGCGTGGACCTTCTCCTGCTTCAAAATACAGCCCGAGTCCCATCGCATCCGGGATCGTCAGGATATCCGAGAAGAGGATCGCGGCATCAAGTTTATAGCGACGCAGCGGCTGCAACGTGACTTCGCAGGCCAGCTCGGCATTTTTGCACAGCGCCATAAAATCGCCCGCTTCGGCACGGGTAGCTTTGTATTCCGGTAGATAGCGGCCTGCCTGGCGCATCATCCATACCGGAGTGACATCAACGGGCTGGCGCAGCAGCGCACGCAGATAACGATCGTTCTTCAGTTCGGTCATTTTTGCAGTTCCTTATTGCGTCAGTCCATCAGTGTATCACCACTCGCTCTTTACTCGTACTCAGCCCGACACATTGCCACAGTGTCTTCAATCAATCGACGCGCGACAGTACCCGGCGGGGGTAAGAGCGGTAAGTCGTCATAGCGATACCAGTTCGCTTCCAGCAGCTCTTTCGGGTCGATGACGATTTCGCCGCTATCATACTCCGCCATAAATGCGGTCATCAAAGACTGCGGGAATGGCCAGGGCTGAGAAGTGACATAGCGCAGATTTTTCACCTTAATCCCGCTTTCTTCCATAACTTCACGCGCCACCGCCTGTTCTAAGGTCTCGCCCACTTCGACAAAACCTGCCAGTACGGTATGCACGCCGTTACGATGGCGAACATGTTGGGCAAGCAGGATGGAATCATCTCGGCGAATAGCGACGATTATGCACGGGGCAATTTGCGGGTAATAACGTTCACGGCAGTGGCTACAGAGCATCGCCCACTCCGTTTTACTCGGGTGCATGGGATGGCCGCAGTAGCCGCAGAATTTATGCGAGCGATAGAAATCCGCCAGCTGTACGCCGCGTCCGGCCAGTTGAAACAGGCCAACGTCCTGGTCAATGACCTGGCGCACCGACCCCATATCGTGTCGACGCTGCTGCTGCACCAGCCAGACAGTCTCCCCTTCCCACTCGCCTATTGGCAGCGCGCGCTGACCAATCAGATCAAAACGGGCTGCGTCGCCATAAGGTAGCTCGCCATGAGGTAACCATAACTTTTGCTCATGACTGACGATCCACCAGCCGCTATCTAATTTTTCAATTATACGATCCATATCTCTTGCGCAACCTTTGCTTCACAGGCATGTTGTTTACATTATTTTTACATTTACGGGTGAGCAGTTCCTAAACACCATCTTGCGGAGTCAATCATGCTAAACCAGCTGGAAAGCCTGACGGAGCACGTCGGAGGAAGTAATAAACTGGTTGATCGCTGGCTACATGTACGTAAGCACCTGCTCGTGGCTTACTACAATCTGGTTGGCATTAAGCCTGGCAAAGAATCGTACATGCGACTCAATGAAAAGGCGCTGGATGATTTTTGTCAGAGCCTGGTCGATTACCTCTCCACCGGACACTTCAGTATTTATGAACGTATTCTCCATAAATTGGAAGGGAACGGGCAGCTTTTAAAAGCCACAAAAATTTGGCCGCTGCTGGAAGCCAATACGCAGCTGATCATGGACTACTATGACTCCAGCCTGGAAACTGCGATTGATCATGATAACTTCCTTGAATTTCAACAGGTTTTATCGGATCTCGGCGAGGCACTGGAAGCCCGATTCGTGCTGGAAGATAAGCTGATCATGCTGGTATTTGACGCAATGCACGAGAGTAGCACTCTCAAACGTCATGCTTGAGATTTACGGCATTAACGCGTAGTTTACATTCATTACCTCTTTACTGAGGTTACTTCTTGTCGGAGTGCTTATTTTCCACAGCAGCATGAGTGGAAAAGGCTGAGACCGTTAATTCGGGATCCGCGGAACCTGATCAGGTTAAAACCTGCGAAGGGAACAAGAGTCAATCTACAATAGCATCGCCCCCGGGCGAGCTTCTCTCTTGCTTCATCCGTCGTCTGACAAGCCATATCCTTACTTTTATTTGGAATGAGCTATGTCTGCCACTACTAAACCATCACGCCGCGAACAGCGCGCTCAAGCCCAACACTTTATCGATACACTGGAAGGGACCGCCTTCCCTAACTCAAAACGCATTTATATTACCGGTTCGCAGCCGGATATTCGCATTCCGATGCGCGAAATTCAGCTCAGCCCAACGCTGACTGGCGGTAACAAAGACAACCCGCAGTTCGAAGAGAACGAAGCCGTTCCGGTATACGACACCTCCGGACCGTATGGCGATCCTGACGTGGCGATTAACGTCCAGCAGGGTCTGGCAAAGCTGCGCCAGCCGTGGATTGCGGCGCGTAACGATAGCGAAGAATTAGACGACCGGAGTTCCGCTTATACCAAAGAACGTCTGGCCGACGATGGCCTGGACGAGCTGCGTTTCACCGGCCTGCTGACACCAAAGCGCGCCAAAGCGGGTAAGCGAGTCACCCAACTGCACTACGCCCGCCAGGGAATAGTGACCCCGGAGATGGAGTTCATCGCCATCCGTGAAAACATGGGCCGCGAGCGCATTCGCAGTGAAGTGCTGCGTCACCAGCATCCGGGGATGAACTTTGGTGCACGCCTGCCGGAAAACATCACGCCGGAATTCGTGCGTGATGAAGTGGCCGCGGGCCGCGCGATTATTCCTGCCAACATCAACCACCCGGAATCCGAGCCGATGATTATCGGTCGCAACTTCCTGGTGAAGGTTAACGCCAACATCGGTAACTCTGCCGTCACCTCCTCCATTGAAGAGGAGGTCGAGAAGCTGGTGTGGTCGACGCGCTGGGGCGCTGACACGGTGATGGATCTCTCCACCGGTCGCTATATCCACGAAACCCGCGAGTGGATCCTGCGTAACAGTCCGGTACCGATCGGTACTGTGCCGATCTACCAGGCGCTGGAGAAGGTCAACGGGATCGCCGAAGATCTCACCTGGGAAGCCTTCCGCGACACGTTGCTGGAGCAGGCCGAACAGGGCGTCGACTACTTCACCATTCACGCGGGCGTGCTGCTGCGCTACGTGCCGATGACTGCCAAACGCCTGACCGGCATTGTCTCACGCGGCGGTTCAATTATGGCGAAATGGTGCCTTTCTCATCACAAAGAGAACTTCCTGTACGAACATTTCCGCGAGATTTGCGAAATCTGCGCCGCCTACGATGTCTCTTTGTCGCTAGGTGACGGCCTGCGCCCGGGTTCAATTCAGGATGCGAACGACGAAGCGCAGTTCTCCGAGCTGCATACGCTGGGCGAGCTGACCAAAATCGCCTGGGAATACGACGTGCAGGTGATGATAGAAGGCCCAGGTCATGTGCCCATGCATATGATCCAGCGCAACATGACCGAAGAGCTGGAGCACTGCCATGAAGCACCGTTCTACACTTTAGGACCGTTGACCACCGATATCGCACCGGGCTACGACCACTTCACTTCCGGGATCGGTGCGGCGATGATCGGTTGGTTTGGCTGCGCGATGCTGTGCTACGTCACGCCAAAAGAGCACCTCGGCCTGCCGAACAAAGAAGATGTGAAGCAAGGGCTGATTACCTACAAGATTGCCGCCCATGCCGCTGACTTAGCGAAAGGCCATCCGGGCGCGCAGATCCGCGATAACGCGATGTCGAAAGCGCGCTTCGAATTCCGCTGGGAAGACCAGTTTAACCTCGCGCTCGACCCATTCACCGCCCGTGCCTACCACGATGAAACCCTGCCACAGGAATCCGGTAAGGTCGCCCACTTCTGCTCCATGTGCGGGCCGAAGTTCTGCTCGATGAAAATCAGCCAGGAGGTTCGCGACTACGCTGCTGCACAAACGATTGAAGTCGGCATGGCGGATATGTCGGAAAACTTCCGTGCCAAAGGCGGCGAAATCTACCTCAAAAAAGAGGAGGCGTAATGTACCAGCCTGATTTCCCAACCGTGCCGTTCCGCCTCGGGCTTTACCCGGTGGTGGACAGCGTGCAATGGATTGAACGCTTGCTGCAGGCGGGCGTATGCACGATCCAACTGCGCATTAAAGATAAGCGTGATGAAGAGGTCGAAGCCGACGTTATGGCCGCCATTGAACTGGGGCGTCGCTATGACGCCCGCCTGTTTATCAACGACTACTGGCGTCTGGCAATTAAGCACCGCGCTTACGGCGTACATCTGGGCCAGGAAGACCTTGAAACCACTGACCTGAAGGCGATTCAGGCGGCGGGGCTGCGCCTGGGGGTCTCCACTCACGATGATATGGAGATCGACATCGCGCTCGCCGCTAAGCCTTCTTATATCGCGCTGGGTCATGTTTTCCCCACGCAAACCAAACAGATGCCTTCCGCCCCGCAGGGACTCACGCAACTGGCAAACCATATTGAACGATTAGCGGATTACCCGACCGTCGCCATTGGCGGTATCAGCCTTGAGCGCGCCCCGGCGGTACTGGCGACCGGCGTCGGCAGCATTGCCGTGGTCAGCGCCATTACCCAGGCGGCTGACTGGCAGGCCACCACGGCGAAGTTATTGGATATCGCGGGAGTGGGCGATGAATGACCGCGACTTTATGCGTTACAGCCGGCAGATCCTGCTCGGCGATATCGCCATTGAAGGCCAGCAAAAACTACTCGATAGCCATGTGCTGATTGTCGGTTTAGGCGGGTTAGGTTCGCCTGCCGCGCTGTATCTGGCGGGAGCAGGCATCGGAAAACTGACGCTGGTAGACGATGACGACATTCATCTGAGCAACCTGCAGCGCCAGATCCTGTTTACCACTGATGATATCGCACGTTCAAAATCGCAGGTTGCCCAGCAGCGCCTGACGCGGCTCAACCCGGATATCGAGCTGGTGTCACTCCAGCAGCGACTGAAAGGCGATGCGCTTCGGCATGCGGTAGCGCGTGCCGATGTGGTGCTCGACTGTACCGATAACATGGCCACGCGCCAGGAAATTAACGCCGCCTGCGTAACGCTCAACACCCCGCTCGTCACCGCCAGCGCCGTCGGCTTTGGCGGCCAACTGATGGTGCTGACGCCCCCGTGGGAACAAGGATGTTACCGCTGCCTGTGGCCGGACGATGTAGAGCCCGAACGCAACTGCCGTACCGCCGGTATCGTCGGACCGGTTGTGGGCGTGATGGGCACCCTGCAGGCGTTGGAAGCGATTAAATTGCTCAGCGGTATTGAGACGCCCAGCGGAGAGCTACGCCTGTTTGACGGTAAAACCAGCCAGTGGCGCAGCTTCGCACTACGACGCGCCAGCGGCTGCCCGGTATGCGGAGGGCAACATGCAGATTCAGTTCAATGATGAGCCGATGCAGTGCGCCGAAGGACAAACCGTCAGTGGGCTGCTCACTGCGCTTAATCAGCTTAAACCGGGCGCGGCGCTGGCGCTCAATCAGCAGATCCTCCCGCGCGAGCAGTGGGAGCAGCAAATCGTGCAGGAAGGCGACCAGATCCTGCTTTTTCAGGTTATTGCAGGGGGTTGATATGTTACGTATTGCCGACAAAACGTTTGATTCGCATCTGTTCACCGGCACCGGAAAATTTGCTTCATCGCAGCTGATGGTCGAGGCGATTCGCGCCTCCGGCAGCCAACTGGTAACGCTGGCCATGAAGCGCGTGGATTTGCGTCAGCACAACGATGCTATTCTGGCGCCGCTGGTAGAAGCTGGTGTGACGCTGTTGCCCAACACTTCGGGGGCAAAAACCGCTGAAGAGGCGATTTTTGCTGCCCAGTTAGCGCGTGAAGCGCTGGGCACAAACTGGCTGAAATTAGAAATCCATCCGGACGCCCGCTGGCTGTTACCCGATCCAATCGAAACATTGAAAGCCGCAGAAGCACTGGTGAAAAAGGGCTTCGTGGTGCTGCCTTACTGTGGCGCAGATCCGGTGCTGTGCAAACGGCTGGAAGAAGTAGGCTGTTCTGCAGTCATGCCGCTCGGCGCGCCCATCGGTTCTAATCAGGGGCTGGAAACCAAAGCGATGCTGGAGATTATTATCCAACAGGCGACCGTGCCGGTGGTGGTTGATGCAGGCATCGGCGTCCCCAGCCACGCCACGCAGGCGCTGGAAATGGGCGCCGACGCGGTGTTGGTCAATACGGCAATCGCGGTAGCCGACAGCCCGGTGATGATGGCAACCGCCTTCCGCCTGGCCGTTGAAGCTGGCTTGCTGGCACGCCAGGCGGTACCAGGAAGCAAAAGTTCGCAGGCAAGTCCCACCAGCCCGTTAACCGGATTCCTGGAGGCCTTCGCATGAAAACGTTCAGCGACCGCTGGCGACAGCTGGACTGGGACGACATCCGCCTGCGTATCAACGGTAAAACCGCCGCTGACGTGGAGCGCGCCCTCAACGCTTCGCATCTTAGTCGCGACGATCTGATGGCATTGCTCTCTCCTGCCGCCGCCGATTATCTGGAGCCGCTGGCGCAGCGGGCGCAGAAGCTCACCCGTCAGCGTTTTGGTAACACGGTGAGCTTTTACGTGCCGTTGTATCTCTCCAACCTTTGCGCCAACGACTGCACCTACTGCGGTTTTTCGATGAGCAACCGTATCAAACGTAAAACGCTGGACGAAGATGAGATAATACGGGAGTGTGCGGCTATCCGTGAGCTGGGTTTTGAGCATCTGCTGCTGGTCACCGGTGAACATCAGGCAAAAGTGGGGATGGATTACTTTCGTCGCCATTTGCCTGCCATTCGCCGCCAGTTCGCCTCTTTACAGATGGAGGTACAGCCGTTGTCAGAGGCTGAATATGCAGAGCTGAAGACGCTGGGGCTGGATGGCGTGATGGTGTATCAGGAGAGTTATCATGAGGCAACTTACGCTCGCCACCATTTAAAAGGGAAAAAGCAGGATTTCTTCTGGCGCCTGGAAACGCCGGACAGGCTGGGCCGCGCAGGGATCGACAAAATCGGTCTTGGCGCGTTGATTGGTTTGTCCGACAGCTGGCGGGTTGATTGCTATATGGTGGCTGAACATCTGCTATGGATGCAGCAGCATTACTGGCAGAGCCGTTACTCTATCTCCTTCCCTCGCCTGCGCCCATGCACCGGAGGCGTTGAGCCTGCATCGATCATGGATGAGCGACAGTTGGTCCAGACCATTTGCGCGTTTCGTTTACTGGCGCCAGAAATTGAGCTGTCGCTCTCCACCCGCGAATCGCCATGGTTTCGTGACCATGTGATCCCGTTGGCGATCAACAACGTCAGCGCCTTCTCAAAAACCCAGCCCGGTGGTTATGCCGATAACCACCCCGAACTGGAACAGTTCTCCCCGCACGACGATCGTCGCCCAGAAGCCGTTGCTGAAGCACTCATGGCCCAGGGTTTACAGCCCGTGTGGAAAGACTGGGACAGCTATCTGGGGCGCGCTTCACAGGTACCGTAGGTCAGGAGCAATCGCATAAACAAAAAAACCCGCTTTCGCGGGTTTTTTCTTCACTGACACTTAACTGCTCGGGCTCTGGCCTTCATCGCTATCGTAAGCGCTCGTGAAATTATCGGCGATTACAGCACGACAACGTTAACAGCAGACGGGCCTTTAGCGCCATTCTCCACGGAGAACTCCACCTTTTGACCTTCGTCTAACGTTTTAAAATCGTTACTCTGGATAGCGGAGAAATGCACAAACACATCCTTGCTACCGTCCTGAGGAGTGATAAAGCCGAAGCCTTTATCAGAGTTAAACCATTTTACTAAACCAGTCATTTTGTTAGACATAGATACTTCCTTTCATGTTTTTGAGCCGCTTATGCAGCGAAGATGGCCTGTTTGCAGAAATTAACTTATGGGGCACTTAGGGAGGAGGCTCATGAAGAAGAGTATCTGAGGATAACGCTTGAACTGAGAACTGCTTTACTAAAACTGCTTGCATAAGGTCTGTGTTCCAAACCGATGCCGCTATAGTAGACCTACTTCTAATCATTAAGCAAGCATTAATTTTTTTAATACCCACTGAGTGATGCAATGTTGAACCATCGCGGCTAAGCATCCTGGATAAAAGCTTGATCTACAATGAACAAAAGCCCCGACTATTGCAGTCAGGGCTTTACGTTACTACACACTTCAAATTTAACATTAATAAACTTAACGATTTAATACTGCTGATGGTACTACTTTAAAATGTACACGTTTACTACAGATAATATTGGATATTGATACTAACTGAAGCTTTCCTCTATTTACCGTTAAACACATTCCACCCGCTTGATAATAGAACTCAAGGCTGGTGACCTAAACAAGTACACTTCCCCTCGCGACATATACTCTTTGATGCGTTGCCTTATTTCCCTTGTGATAACCAGAAAAGCAGAAATCACAAACATTTACTATAAAATCATGGCGTTACATCGTCGCGTTTTACTGACTTTTTGCGATTAGATATATCAACTACGTGGCCTGAAAGCATTGTCGAAGTGAAAAATAGCGTTTTCAGCATCGACTATCCCATACAAAAAATACTTCGTGGCCTTTATCGCAAACCCCAATCAAGCTCTACTAACACTTACTACGTTAACAGCAAACTACAATTTCTCCGCTGTTAAGTATTAACATACGGGTTTAAAAAACGCTGTCAATACTGTTTTTTATAACATGTCTTTATTGACAGTGATTATATATTCCAGCATGTGATAAGCGAGTCAAAAAGCCGCTGGCTCTGGTCCAGAACGCAGGGTTCTGCCTCTTTTTGTAACCGGTTTCAGAAAAAGCGGCTTTCTTTGTGATGCCTTGCACACAATCGTTGCAAAGCAGTTGTTGCTATAGCTGGCTCGCGATAATTATCAACTCACACATGTTGATCGAGACTGCTTATGAAAAACATCGTTTTATGCTGTGCCGCCGGAATGTCCACCAGCATGCTGGTGCAAAGGATGAAAGATGCCGCCCAGAAAAAAGGCGTCGACGTCACTATCAAAGCCGTCCCGGTGGCCGAGTTTGAAGAGAATATCGCTACAGCGGATATCGTTTTGCTCGGTCCACAGGTTAAGTATGAACAGGCCAAGCTACAGGCGATCGCCGACCCACTAGGCAAAAAGGTCGCCGTTATCGACATGATGGATTACGGCATGATGAAAGGCGATGCGGTACTGGATAAGGCGCTGAAACTACTGGAGTGATGGTATGGAAGAGTTAGAAACGATCATCATGGAGTTATTGGTAAATGCTGGCGCTGCACGCAGCCAGGCCCTGACGGCATTGCAACTGGCGCGTAAAGGTGATTTCTCCGGTGCAGAACAAGCGATGACGGAATCACGCGAGTACGTCAAACAAGCGCATAAAATCCAGACCCAGCTGATCGGTATTGACGAAGGAACTGGCAAACTACCGGTTAATCTCATCACCGTCCATTCGCAGGACCACCTGATGAATGCCATGGTGATTCAGGATCTGGCCGGCGATATGATTGAGCTTTATCGGCGGTTACCACCGATAAATTAATGACACTGCCGGATGGCTTCGTAGACCTGATAAACGCCATCAGAAATAACATAGACATAAAAAAACCCGCCGAAGCGGGTTTTTTATTATGGTCGGCAACGATTAATCGTTGTCAGAACCGCCCAGGCCTGCGTTCAGCAGTTCTGCCAGGCTGGCAGACGCATCTTCAGCAGTTACCTGCGGTGCAGCTGGCAGTTCGCCCGCTGCGCGACGGCGCATACGATCCTGGTGGTACGCATAACCAGTACCTGCCGGGATCAGACGACCCACGATGACGTTCTCTTTCAGACCGCGCAGTTCATCACGTTTACCTGCAACAGCTGCTTCGGTCAGGACACGCGTGGTTTCCTGGAACGATGCTGCAGAGATGAAGGACTCGGTTGCCAGAGACGCTTTGGTGATACCCAGCAGATCGCGGGAGAACGTTGCACCCACTTTGCCGTTCGCTTCCAGCTCGCGGTTTGCGATCTTGACGCGGGAGTATTCAACCTGCTCGCCTTCCAGGAAGTCGGAGCTACCAGCGCTTTCGATGGTGGCTTTACGCAGCATCTGACGAACGATAACTTCGATGTGTTTATCGTTAATCTTAACACCCTGCAGACGGTATACGTCCTGAACTTCGTTAACGATGTAACGAGTTACAGCATGCACACCACGCAGACGCAGGATATCGTGCGGCGCTTCCGGACCGTCGGAAACCACGTCACCACGTTCTACACGTTCACCTTCGAACACGTTGAGCTGACGCCATTTCGGAATCATCTCTTCGTACGGTTCGCTACCGTCTACCGGGGTGATAACCAGACGACGTTTACCTTTGGTTTCTTTACCGAAGGAAATGATGCCGCTGATTTCAGCCAGGATTGCCGGCTCTTTCGGACGACGTGCTTCGAACAGGTCCGCAACGCGCGGCAGACCACCGGTGATATCCTTGGTACCGCCGGATTCCTGCGGAACACGCGCCAGGGTGTCACCAGAGCTGATCTGTACGCCATCTTCCAGCTGAACAATCGCTTTACCCGGCAGGAAGTACTGAGCAGGCATATCGGTGCCTGGGATCAGAACGTCGTTGCCCTGAGCATCAACAATTTTCAGTGCCGGACGCAGGTCTTTACCACCCGCAGTACGCTCTGCAGAATCCAGAACCACCAGAGAAGACAGACCGGTCAGCTCGTCGGTCTGACGAGTAATGGTCTGGCCGTCGATCATGTCAGTGAAGCGGACGAAACCACTCACTTCGGTGATAACCGGCATGGTGTGCGGATCCCAGTTTGCTACGGTTTCGCCGCCAGCAACCTGTTCGCCATCACCTTTCGCCATAACGGAGCCGTAAGGCACTTTATAGCTTTCTTTGGTACGGCCGAATTCGTCGATCAGTTTCAGTTCGGTGTTACGTGAGGTGATAACCAGTTTACCGCTGGAGTTCACAACCGACTTCGCGTTGCTCAGACGGATGCTACCTTTGTTTTTCACCTGGATGCTGGATTCAGCAGCCGCACGAGATGCCGCACCACCGATGTGGAACGTACGCATCGTCAGCTGTGTACCCGGTTCACCGATGGACTGTGCCGCGATAACGCCGATTGCTTCACCTTTGTTGATGATGTGGCCACGCGCCAGGTCACGACCATAGCAGTGCGCACATACACCAAAGTCGGTGTCACAAGATACAACGGAACGGACTTTAACGGAGTCAACGGAGTTCTCTTCCAGCAGATCACACCACTGTTCGTGCAGCAGCGTGTTGCGTGGAACCAGAATATCCGCCGTACCCGGCTTCAGAACGTCTTCAGCAGTTACACGACCCAGAACGCGATCGCGCAGCGGCTCTTTAACGTCACCACCCTCGATAACCGGGGTCATGGTGATGCCTTCCAGAGTGCCGCAATCGTCTTCAGTAACAACCAGGTCCTGCGCGACGTCAACCAGACGACGAGTCAGATAACCGGAGTTCGCTGTTTTCAGTGCGGTATCCGCCAGACCTTTACGAGCACCGTGAGTAGAGATGAAGTACTGGAGTACGTTCAGACCTTCACGGAAGTTCGCGGTGATTGGCGTTTCGATGATGGAGCCATCTGGCTTCGCCATCAGACCACGCATACCGGCCAGCTGACGAATCTGTGCTGCAGAACCACGCGCACCGGAGTCGGCCATCATGTAGATGCTGTTGAAGGAAACCTGCTGCTCTTCTACGCCGTCACGGTTAATAACGGTTTCGGTTTGCAGGTTATCCATCATCGCTTTGGATACACGATCGTTCGCCGCAGCCCAGATATCGATAACTTTGTTATAGCGTTCGCCTGCGGTTACCAGACCAGACTGGAACTGCTCCTGGATCTCAGCAACTTCAGCTTCCGCTTCAGAGATGATCTCGTGTTTCTTCTCTGGGATGACCATGTCATCAATACCAACAGATGCACCTGAACGCGCTGCATATGCAAAGCCGGTGTACATTGTCTGGTCAGCGAAGATAACGGTCGGCTTCAGGCCCAGAATGCGGTAACAGGTGTTCAGCATTTTGGAGATAGCTTTCTTGCCCAGCGCCTGGTTGACGATGGAGAAAGGCAGACCTTTCGGTACGATCATCCACAGAATGGCACGGCCAACGGTCGTGTCTTTCAGGCTGGTTTTCGCAACGAATTCGCCGTTTTCATCTTTTTCATATTCGGTGATACGCACTTTAACGCGCGCATGCAGAGAGGCCAGACCTGCGCGATAGATACGCTCAGCTTCTTTCGGGCCAGTCAGCACCATGCCTTCGCCTTTGGCGTTAACACAGTCACGGGTCATGTAGTACAGACCCAATACAACGTCCTGAGACGGAACGATGATAGGTTCGCCGTTCGCCGGAGACAGGATGTTGTTGGTAGACATCATCAGCGCACGCGCTTCGAGCTGGGCTTCCAGCGTCAGCGGTACGTGAACAGCCATCTGGTCACCATCGAAGTCGGCGTTATATGCCGCACAAACCAGCGGGTGCAGCTGGATAGCTTTACCTTCGATCAGTACCGGTTCAAATGCCTGGATACCCAGACGGTGCAGTGTTGGTGCACGGTTCAGCAGTACCGGGTGTTCGCGGATAACTTCGTCCAGGATATCCCAAACGACAGCTTCTTCACGCTCAACCATTTTCTTAGCGGCTTTGATGGTGGTGGCCAGGCCACGCAGTTCCAGCTTGCCGTAGATGAACGGTTTGAACAGTTCCAGTGCCATTTTCTTCGGCAGACCGCACTGATGCAGACGCAGGTATGGACCTACGGTGATTACAGAACGACCGGAGTAGTCAACACGCTTACCGAGCAGGTTCTGACGGAAACGACCCTGCTTACCTTTAATCATGTCGGCCAAAGATTTCAGAGGACGTTTGTTAGAACCGGTGATCGCACGACCGCGACGACCGTTATCCAGCAGGGCGTCAACCGCTTCCTGCAGCATACGTTTTTCGTTGCGTACGATGATGTCCGGCGCAGCCAGATCCAGCAGACGCTTCAGACGGTTGTTACGGTTGATAACGCGACGATACAGATCGTTCAGATCCGATGTTGCGAAACGACCACCATCCAGCGGAACCAGCGGACGCAGATCTGGCGGCAGAACCGGCAGAACGGTCAGGATCATCCACTCTGGCTTGTTGCCAGACTGTACGAAGGCTTCCAGCAGTTTGATACGCTTGGTCAGCTTCTTACGCTTGGTTTCGGAGTTGGTTTCGTTCAGCTCTTCGCGCAGAGTTTCACACTCTTGCTCCAGATCCATGCTCTTCAGCAGGGCCTGAATAGCTTCCGCACCCATCTTCGCGTCGAATTCGTCACCGAACTCTTCCAGCGCGTCCAGATACTGCTCTTCAGTCAGGATCTGTTGACGCTCCAGGTTGGTCATACCGCCTTCGATAACAACATAAGATTCGAAGTACAGCACGCGCTCGATATCGCGCAGCGGCATATCAAGCAGCAGACCGATACGGGACGGCAGCGATTTCAGGAACCAGATGTGAGCAGTCGGAGACGCCAGCTCGATGTGGCCCATACGCTCACGGCGTACTTTAGTCTGGGTCACTTCAACGCCGCACTTCTCACAGATCACACCACGGTGTTTCAGGCGCTTGTACTTACCGCACAGGCACTCGTAGTCTTTTACCGGCCCAAAGATACGGGCGCAGAAAAGGCCGTCACGTTCAGGTTTGAACGTACGGTAGTTGATGGTTTCCGGCTTCTTAACTTCACCGAAAGACCATGAACGGATCATGTCTGGCGAGGCCAGAGCAATTTTGATCGCATCAAACTCTTCGGTTTTAGTCTGCGCTTTCAGAAACTTTAATAAATCTTTCACGGATTTGCTCCCGTCGGAGTTAGCACAATCTGGCGCTGGCTGTTACGCCAGCACCAGTGACCTGTTTGATCGAGAGTTACTCGTCTTCCAGCTCGATGTTGATACCCAGCGAACGAATCTCTTTCAACAGTACGTTGAAGGATTCCGGCATGCCTGGTTCCATCTGATGGTTGCCGTCCACGATGTTTTTATACATCTTAGTACGACCGTTCACGTCATCAGACTTAACGGTGAGCATTTCCTGCAGGGTGTATGCTGCGCCATATGCTTCCAGCGCCCACACTTCCATCTCCCCGAAGCGCTGACCACCGAACTGCGCCTTACCACCCAGCGGCTGCTGAGTAACCAGGCTGTAAGAACCGGTAGAACGCGCATGCATCTTGTCATCAACCAGGTGGTTCAGTTTCAGCATGTACATGTAGCCAACGGTAACCTGGCGCTCGAACTGCTCACCGGTACGACCGTCGAACAGTGTGATCTGACCGGAAGTCGGCAGGCCACCCAGCTGTAACAGTTCCTTGATTTCAGACTCTTTCGCACCGTCGAATACCGGCGTTGCGATCGGCATACCTTTTTTCAGGTTTTCAGCCAGACGCAGAACTTCTTCATCGCTGAAGGTATTCAGGTCAACTTTCTGACGAACATCTGAACCCAGATCGTAAGCACGCTGGATGAATTCGCGCAGTTTCGCGACTTCCTGCTGCTGTTTCAGCATGGCGTTGATCTTATCGCCGATACCTTTTGCAGCCATACCCAGGTGGGTTTCAAGGATCTGACCGATGTTCATACGCGATGGTACGCCCAGCGGGTTCAGTACGATATCTACCGGCGTACCGTTAGCATCGTGTGGCATATCTTCGATCGGGTTGATCTTAGAGATTACACCCTTGTTACCGTGACGACCTGCCATCTTATCACCAGGCTGGATCCGACGTTTAACCGCCAGATACACCTTAACAATCTTCAGCACGCCCGGTGCCAGATCGTCGCCCTGAGTGATTTTACGGCGTTTCGCTTCGAGTTTTTTCTCGAATTCGTGTTTCAGTTCGTCGTACTGCTCAGCCAGTTGTTCCAGCTGATTCTGTTTCTCTTCGTCGGTCAGGCCGAGTTCTAACCAGCGGTCGCGCGGCAGTTTGTCGAGCTTCTCAGCTTCAACACCACCGGAAACCAGCACAGCGTAGATACGGCTGAACAGGCCAGCTTCGAGGATCTGCAGTTCTTCAGACAGGTCTTTTTTCGCCTGCTTCAGCTGCATCTCTTCGATTTCCAGCGCACGTTTGTCTTTTTCTACGCCATCGCGAGTAAAGACCTGAACGTCGATAATCGTACCGGAAACACCGTTTGGCACGCGCAGAGAAGAGTCTTTAACGTCAGACGCTTTCTCACCGAAGATCGCACGCAGCAGCTTCTCTTCTGGCGTCAGCTGGGTTTCACCTTTCGGTGTTACCTTACCAACCAGAATGTCGCCACCGGTCACTTCCGCACCGATATAAACGATACCGGATTCATCCAGTTTGGAGAGCGCAGCTTCACCCACGTTCGGGATGTCAGCGGTGATCTCTTCTGGCCCCAGCTTGGTGTCACGGGACACACATGCCAGTTCCTGAATATGGATGGTGGTGAAACGGTCTTCCTGGACAACACGCTCGGATACGAGGATGGAGTCTTCGAAGTTGTAACCATTCCATGGCATGAATGCCACGCGCATGTTCTGACCCAGCGCCAGTTCACCGAGGTCGGTGGACGGACCGTCTGCCAGCACATCACCACGTTCAACCGGCTCGCCCAGAGATACGCAAGGCATCTGGTTGATGCAGGTGTTCTGGTTAGAACGGGTGTATTTGGTCAGGTTATAAATGTCGATACCTGCTTCGCCCGGGTACATCTCGTCTTCGTTAACTTTGATAACGATACGGGAAGCATCCACGTACTGAACAGTACCGCCACGTTTAGCAACTGCAGTAACACCGGAGTCAACGGCAACAGCACGTTCCATACCGGTACCAACCAGCGGCTTATCAGCGCGCAGAGTCGGAACCGCCTGACGTTGCATGTTCGCACCCATCAATGCACGGTTGGCGTCATCGTGTTCCAGGAACGGGATCAGGGACGCACCGACGGATACCACCTGCTGGGTGGATACGTCCATGTAGTCAACCTGGTCGCGGCTGAACAAGCTGGATTCGCCTTTGCTACGGCAGGTAACCAGATCTTCTACAAAGTGGCCTTCGTCATCCAGGTTGGAGTTCGCCTGAGCGATAACGTAGTTGCCTTCTTCGATAGCAGACAGGTAATGAATTTCGTCAGTTACAACACCGTCGGTCACTTTACGGTACGGAGTCTCGAGGAAGCCGTATTCGTTAGTCTGTGCATACACGGACAGGGAGTTGATCAGACCGATGTTCGGACCTTCAGGTGTTTCGATTGGACATACGCGACCGTAGTGAGTCGGGTGTACGTCTCGAACTTCGAAGCCTGCGCGTTCACGGGTCAGACCGCCTGGGCCGAGTGCGGAGATACGACGTTTGTGCGTAATCTCAGACAGCGGGTTGTTCTGGTCCATAAACTGAGACAGCTGGCTGGAACCAAAGAACTCTTTCACTGCTGCAGAAATCGGCTTGGCGTTGATCATATCCTGAGGCATCAGGGTATCCAGATCGCCCAGAGACAGACGCTCTTTCACCGCACGCTCAACACGTACCAGGCCAACGCGGAACTGGTTTTCCGCCATTTCGCCTACGGAACGGATACGACGGTTGCCGAGGTGGTCGATATCATCGACTTCGCCTTTACCGTTACGGATATCGATGAGCTTCTTCATCACTTCGATGATGTCGTCTTTGCTCAGGATACCTGAACCTTCGATTTCGTCGCGCAGCAGAGAGCGGTTGAACTTCATACGACCAACCGCAGACAGGTCATAGCGGTCTTCGGAGAAGAACAGGTTCTCGAACAGGCTTTCAGCAGCTTCACGAGTCGGCGGCTCACCAGGACGCATCATGCGGTAGATTTCTACCAGTGCGCTCAGACGATCGTTGGTTGGGTCAACACGTACAGTTTCAGAAATGTACGGACCGTGGTCCAGATCGTTAGTGAACAGCGTTTCGATACGCTTGTGACCAGACTGGCTCAGCTTAGCCAGCAGATCCAGGCTCAGCTCCATGTTAGCTGCGCAGATCAGCTCGCCAGTAGATTCGTCAACGTAGTCTTTAGCCGCAACTTTACCAGCAATGTATTCAACCGGAACTTCGATATGTTTGATATCGTCTTTTTCCAGTTGGCGAATGTGGCGCGCAGTGATGCGACGGCCTTTTTCGACGTAGACTTTGCCGCTAGCTTCAATGTCAAAGGAGGCGGTTTCACCACGCAGGCGTTCCGGCACCAGTTCCATCTGCAGCTTGTTGTCACGAATTTCGAAAACAACTTTTTCAAAGAACAGGTCAAGGATCTGCTCAGTGGTGTAGTTCAGTGCACGCAGAATAATGGTCGCAGGCAGTTTACGGCGACGGTCAATACGTACGAACAGGTTGTCCTTCGGATCGAATTCGAAGTCCAGCCAGGAACCACGGTAAGGGATGATGCGCGCGTTATACAGCACTTTACCCGAAGAGTGGGTTTTACCTTTGTCGGAGTCAAAGAAGACGCCAGGACTACGGTGCAGCTGAGAAACGATAACACGCTCAGTACCATTGATTACAAAGGTACCGTTGTCAGTCATGAGCGGAATTTCGCCCATGTAGACTTCTTGTTCTTTAATGTCTTTTACGGTGCCTTCCGGCGCTTCGCGCTCGTAGATCACCAGACGCAGTTTTACGCGCAGCGGTGCGGAATAGGTCACGCCACGGATCTGACATTCCTGAACGTCAAACACCGGTTCGCCAAGGCGGTAGCTGACGTATTGCAGCTCGGAATTACCGCTGTAGCTCTGAATCGGGAAAACGGAACGGAAAGCTGCTTCCAGACCATACTGCCCTTCAGGATCTTGCTCGATGAACTTCTGAAACGAGTCAAGCTGGATAGAAAGGAGATAAGGTATGTCCAACACTTGTGGACGTTTACCAAAATCCTTACGAATACGTTTTTTCTCGGTATAGGAGTAAACCATTAGGGTTCCTCAGCTCGCTGACAAGTCGACCCATCTGTCCGACGAAGGGACAGTTTGTGCAACACTATTTTGTTGACCGGAAAATCGAATACTTTCCGCAATGCCTGTTGCTATCACGCTTAAACCATTTCATTGCGATTTACACAGAACTGATGCTCTGTCGCAGTATATTAAGACGTCGATAGAAACAAGCATTGAAAGGCACAGCAGTAGTCAAACAGTGTGAAATGCTACTGGCGCCTTACAGCGCAAAAAGGCTGGTGACTAAAAAGTCACCAGCCATCAGCCTAATTTCTTAGGCTGCAACCAGAAAAGTTGGCTTATTTAACTTCAACTTCAGCGCCAGCTTCTTCCAGAGATTTTTTCAGTGCTTCTGCGTCGTCTTTGCTGATGCCTTCTTTCAGGGCAGCCGGAGCAGATTCTACCAGGTCTTTAGCTTCTTTCAGACCCAGGCCAGTTGCGCCACGTACTGCTTTGATTACAGCAACTTTGTTAGCGCCAGCAGCTTTCAGAATTACGTCGAATTCAGTTTTTTCTTCAGCAGCTTCAGCCGGGCCAGCAGCTACAGCTACAGCAGCAGCAGCGGAAACACCGAATTTTTCTTCCATTGCAGAGATCAGTTCTACAACGTCCATTACGGACATAGCGGATACTGCTTCAATGATTTGATCTTTAGTGATAGACATTTAAATTGTTCCTGAAAATCAGAATAAGTTTATACGTAAGCAGATGCTTGAGAAAGATAACTGCGATTAAGCAGCTTCTTTCGCATCGCGTACAGCAGCCAGAGTACGAACCAGTTTGCCAGCCGAAGCTTCTTTCATGGTTGCCATCAGGCGTGCAATTGCTTCTTCGTAGGTCGGCAGAGTTGCCAGGCGATCGATTTGCGATGCCGGGATCAATTCACCTTCAAAGGCTGCGGCTTTGACCTCAAATTTTGCATTCGCTTTCGCGAACTCTTTGAACAGACGAGCAGCAGCGCCCGGGTGTTCCATAGAGTATGCAATCAGGGTCGGACCAACAAACGTGTCTTTCAGGCACTCGAACTGAGTACCTTCAACGACGCGGCGCAGCAGGGTGTTACGAACAACACGCATGTATACGCCAGCTTCACGACCTGCTTTACGCAGTTCAGTCATTTTATCTACAGTTACGCCACGGGAATCCGCAACTACTGCAGACAGCGCGCCTTTGGCTACTTCGCTGACTTCAGCAACAATCGCTTGTTTGTCTTGAAGATTTAAAGCCATTAGCTTTGCTCCTGGATGTTTGCCGGAACTCATGTTCCGGAACTCACTTCACTCTCCCCAACGGAAAGAGCGTCTAAATACGGTGAGCAGAAACAAGCCAGAGTATCAGAAATAATCTTAGCGTTCTGTCACCGTCTACGCAGGGCATTAAGTTTCTTACGAAACACCTGCGGTCTTCGACGGAGGCCTGGATAGGCCAGGCTCCAACGAACAAATCTTGTCTATCTGTCGCTATTCAATCTGTGACGGCGTTGACTGCCTTCGTTCACACCAGTCACATAGTTAACTATGCTCCTGGCGATTCACTCAGTTGTCGCCTTGCCACAGCCTGAATATCTCGGATATACGTCTGCAATTAGCAGAAACGTGGGGGTAAGATTGTAGACAAAATCACCGCCCACGTAAAGGCGAATATTAGTTCGCCACAGTCGCAGTCAGACCGGACTGATCAACGGCAACGCCAGCACCCATGGTGGTGGAGATGCTAACTTTCTTGATGTACACGCCTTTAGCCTGAGTCGGTTTCGCTTTTTTCAGCGCAACCAGCAGAGATTCCAGGTTTTCTTTCAGTTTGTCAGCGTCAAAATCCACTTTACCGATGGTGGTGTGGATGATGCCGTTTTTGTCGTTACGGTAACGAACCTGACCTGCTTTAGCGTTCTTAACTGCTTCAGCAACGTTAGGGGTTACAGTACCAACTTTCGGGTTTGGCATCAGGCCACGCGGGCCCAGAACCTGACCCAGCTGGCCAACAACGCGCATTGCATCCGGGGAAGCAATAACAACGTCAAAGTTCATTTCGCCTTTCTTGATCTGGTCAGCCAGATCTTCCATACCTACCAGCTCAGCGCCTGCAGCTTTAGCAGCTTCAGCGTTTGCGCCCTGGGCAAATACGGCTACGCGAACGGAACGGCCAGTACCGTGCGGCAGTACAGTTGCACCACGTACGTTCTGGTCAGATTTACGAGCGTCGATGCCGAGGTTAACGGCAACGTCTACGCTTTCTACGAATTTAGCAGTGGCCAGCTCTTTCAGCAGAGCAATAGCTTCGTTGATGTCGTACTGTTTAGTTGCATCAACTTTGTCACGGATCACGCGCATACGCTTGGTCAGTTTAGCCATTTCTTAGTCCTCCACTACCAGGCCCATGGAACGTGCAGTACCTTCAATGGAGCGAGTCATCGCTTCAATGTCGGAACCAGTCATGTCGGCAGCTTTGGTCTGCGCGATTTCCTGCAGCTGAGCGCGGGAAATTTTACCCACTTTGTCTTTGTTCGGCTTGCCGGAACCAGACTTGATACCAGCCGCTTTCTTCAGCAGAACTGCTGCCGGAGGCGTTTTGGTAACGAAAGTGAAAGAACGGTCAGCGTAAACGGTGATAACAACCGGGATCGGCAGACCTTTTTCCATGGAATCAGTTTTTGCGTTGAACGCTTTGCAGAATTCCATGATGTTCACGCCTTGTTGACCCAGTGCTGGACCTACCGGCGGACTCGGGTTAGCCATACCAGCTGCAACCTGCAGCTTGACGTAGGCCTGGACTTTCTTAGCCATTCTAAATTCCTCTAGTTGGGTTATAGCGCCTCAAGGAGGCTCCCCGTGATTAAATTCGTTTTACGGACAGGGCCCATAAAAACAAAAGGCGCGAAATTGTATTCCAATCTCGCGCCTTGTGCAACGATTAAATCGCCGCTTTTTTGATCGCTGTTTAGGCTTTTTCTACCTGGGCAAAGTCCAGTTCTACCGGGGTCGCACGACCGAAGATAGAAACAGAGACTTTCAGGCGGGACTTCTCGTAGTCCACTTCTTCAACCACGCCGTTAAAGTCAGCAAATGGACCGTCACTAACGCGAACCATTTCACCTGGCTCAAACATCGTTTTCGGACGCGGTTTATCGCCAACCTGCTGCAGACGGTTCATGATCGCATCAACTTCTTTGTCGCTGATCGGCGCCGGACGGTCAGATGTACCGCCGATAAAGCCCATCACACGCGGCACGCTGCGCACCAGGTGCCAGCTTGCGTCATTCATCACCATTTGGACCAGTACATAGCCCGGGAAGAATTTACGTTCGCTCTTGCGACGCTGGCCACCACGGATTTCGACCACTTCTTCGGTCGGCACCATGACTTCGCCAAACAGCTCTTCCATATTTTGTAACTTGATATATTCGCGCAGCGACGTGGCTACGCGGCCTTCAAAACCGGAAAACGCCTGAACGACGTACCAGCGCTTTTTAGGGGCTTCAGACATCTTAGAACCTCAGGCCAGTGATAAAGGATACCAGGCGAACCAGAATACCATCCAGTCCCCACAGGATCAGTGACATTACTGCGGTAACCGCAGCCACAATTAATGTGGTGTGCAATGTTTCCTGGCGAGTTGGCCAAATGACCTTACGGACTTCGGTTCTCGCTTCACGGGCAAAAGCAACGGTCGCTTTACCTTTTGTTGTCAACAGCGCGACACCACCCGCTGCGGCAATCAGAATCACTACGGCCAGCGCACGCAGCGGCAGCATCATGTCACGATAGAGGTAGTTGCCAACGATAGCTACAAGCAGCAATACAGCGACAACAACCCACTTCATCGCTTCCAGGCCGCGCCCGCTTCCTTGAGCTTCGGTATTCGCACTCATAAACCAACCTGTCAGAAGTATTCTACAAACATTTTCACCCCGCGTAAGCGAGGCGATCCAAACCGAAATGCTCTGGTGCGTTTCGGACTAAACGCCCTCTTCAGAGCCTGTCTCAGCAATGATTATGACAAAAAAAATCACTGATGAGCCAGGTTCTGGTGTGAAAGCGTGCAAAAAGGGCATCAAATGATGCCCTTTTATTGCGCATTGCGTCAAATGTTATTCGGCAATTAGCTCATTACTTTAGCAACAACGCCCGCACCAACAGTACGGCCGCCTTCACGGATTGCGAAACGCAGACCGTCGTCCATCGCGATCGGGTGGATCAGGGTAACAACCATTTTGATGTTGTCGCCCGGCATTACCATCTCTACGCCTTCCGGCAGTTCGATGGTACCAGTCACGTCAGTAGTACGGAAGTAGAACTGCGGACGGTAGCCTTTGAAGAACGGAGTATGACGGCCGCCTTCGTCTTTGGACAGAATGTACACTTCAGATTCGAACTTGGTGTGCGGCTTGATAGAGCCCGGCTTAGCCAGTACCTGACCACGTTCGATTTCTTCACGTTTGATACCACGCAGCAGAACACCAACGTTCTCACCAGCACGGCCTTCGTCCAGCAGTTTGCGGAACATTTCAACGCCAGTACAGGTAGACTTAGCAGTCTCTTTGATACCAACGATTTCAACTTCTTCACCAACTTTGATGATACCGCGCTCTACACGACCGGTAACAACGGTACCACGACCGGAGATGGAGAATACGTCTTCGATAGGCAGCAGGAACGGCTTGTCAATCGCACGCTCTGGTTCTGGGATGTAAGAATCCAGGAAGCCAGCCAGTTCGATGATTTTCGCTTCCCACTCTGCTTCGCCTTCCAGCGCTTTCAGAGCAGAACCACGAACAATCGGAGTGTCGTCGCCCGGGAAATCGTACTGAGACAGAAGTTCACGAACTTCCATTTCTACCAGTTCCAGCAGCTCTTCGTCATCAACCATGTCGCATTTGTTCAGGAACACGATGATGTACGGAACGCCTACCTGACGACCCAGCAGGATGTGCTCACGAGTCTGCGGCATCGGGCCGTCAGTCGCAGCAACAACCAGGATCGCGCCGTCCATCTGCGCAGCACCGGTGATCATGTTTTTAACATAGTCGGCGTGGCCCGGGCAGTCTACGTGTGCGTAGTGGCGAGTCGGGGTGTCATATTCAACGTGAGAAGTGTTGATGGTGATACCACGAGCTTTTTCTTCCGGCGCGTTATCGATCTG
>NZ_JAOWHD010000025.1:0-10671 GCF_030332785.1 Citrobacter sp. Cpo069 | reverse complement strand
AATACGACTTAAAGGTCGTATTATTGTTTCATCGAAAGGGGAATGGCCCCTCTCACAATAGCCCAGCAGGGCAGGAGATTTAAAATGAAATGCTCATCTGTTTTTACTTCAACCACTAATCATGTTTTCACATTCGAACGAGTAACGCTTTGCACTATTATCCTTATGCATAAGGATACTGGACAACAGTATGTTGTCATATTTACTGATAACAATAAAATTCGTGACTATAAAGCCGGAATTGTTCCTCAGTTTGGCGAACTTAAGCAGAGTGATGTTGATTTAGTCCTTTTCTACAGGGACGAATATGAAAAATATTTTGATTCATTAAAAGATGGCGATGAATGCTTGAGTTTTAAAGATTTTATTGAGTGTCTTTGTTAAGCATTATGAATGCAGGGGCATCCCTGCATTTTCTGGAAATTTCAATATTGATTCTGAAATTGTCTATTAACATCAATGCAAGGGAAATTCATGAAAACGTTAAAACAAGCCGCAATGCAGTTTGCATCTGATCTGCGTAATAATCGCTGTTTTAAAGCTGCTTATAATGATGCTCTGTTAGAGCTTGATCGGGAAGATTTAAACGCCATTGTACAATGCACATTTCTTTTTGAGCCAAAACGAACATTAGCCGAACTTGATAAATTAATTAAAAAGATAGAAGTAGAAGAAGATTATGAGTTTTGTGTATCCCTTGATAAAGGTAAAGGATTACACGAAGTCAGAACATTTAAAAGTGAGCGTGAGGCGTTGGATGCTTATCGCATTTTGACTCTTTACGGATACACAGTAACTATAGAAAAGAAGGAGGGTAATGACTGACTATTCAAGGTGTGATCAGGTTGTTCCACCAACCTGATCACGTTATCGACAATCAAAACTGAATGAGGTTTTTAAATGTCAACGCGGCAGATCGTACAGCTTGCTGATTCCCTTGTCAAAGGCTGGGAAACCAGAATTCCGGCAATGAAATTTAGCGAATGGGATCAATTCCGGTGGTGGTTAAACTACTTGCAAGGGTATGAAATGTTTTAAATAAAAAAAGGGGCTTTCTGCCCCTTTGTATTTTTTGACAAAAATGCCATGTGTAACTATAATTAGTTGCATATCTATAGGGGATGGATTTATGGGGAAAACAGATAAGCTACTGGCAAAGTTTTTAAACAGTAAAAAAACGTTTGAATGGGATGAACTGGTCGTTTTGTTTTCCTCTTTGGGATATGTCAAAAAGGAAATGCAGGGGTCAAGAGTGCGGTTTTTCAATGCTGAAATCAATCACACCATATTAATGCATCGTCCACATCCGGAAAGTTATATCAAAGGTGGTACGCTGAAAGCAATTAAACAGAATCTGAAAGAGGCTGGATTATTATGAAACATTTAAAATATAAAGGATATTTAGGCACGGTTGAACCCGATTTTGAAAATAATGTCCTGTATGGAAAACTGGCGTTTATTCGGGACCTGGTAACTTATGAGGCTTCTACATTAGCTGAACTGGAACAGGAGTTTAAAACATCTGTTGATCTGTATTTACAGTCTTGTGTGGAGGATGGAAAGGAACCTGATACCCCGTTTAAAGGCGTGTTTAACGTCAGGCTTGATCCAGAACTGCATCGTCGGGTAGCAGAAATGGCGATGGAAGAAGATTTATCGTTGAATGCCTTTGTTAATAAGGCTCTGGAAAAAGAAGTCAGCAATCATCGCGCAGGGGCTTAATTGCCCTTGTTTTTATGCCCTGTAAGGGCATGGGAGGCGCTTTGCGCCGGAAGCCCCGCAGCGCAGCGAGGACTTAAAAAGCGTTACGGCTTCAGCCGTAACAATTCCCAGCCCTGCCAGGCCTGTTTTTTCTTTCACAAATCTTTCAGCTATACGTTTGCCTGATGGTCGAAGACGAAAGAATCTTTCAGCAACGAAATCTGGACATATGCAGCGACGATTTTATAGCCAGGCACAGTGCCACATATGGTACAATCAATGCCGGATATGCGCTTATTGATGCCCTGCCTGGTATAGCGGTTAATCCTGATATGACAGCATTATGGTCTGAAAAGCAGGCTGCCATAGAAAATGGCGATCTGACGGTTGAACAGTTTATTAATGATCTGTACGGTGAACTGACAGGCATGATTTCTGATGTTGACCTGGGCGAGATGAAGATTAAACCCGCTGCGCCAGCAGGGCAGTTTCAACGCCTGGACTCTCCCTGCCCTTCCTGTGGTAAACATATTGTTATCAGGCCGAAAGGTTATTTCTGTACCGGATGTGAATTTAAAATCTGGAGTGAGTTTTATGGTAAGAAAATCACCCAGGCACAGGCCGAAAAACTGGTTAAATCAGGGAAAACCGATTTGATTAAGGGATTTAAAAAGAAAAGTGGTGGAACGTATGATACAGTTCTTGTCCTTGAGGATAAGAAAACAGGGAAACTGGGTTTTCCGGCAAGGGCTAAGAAGTGAAAACAAAGCAGGAATGGCTTTTTCAGTTAAGAAAATGTAAATCAAGAGATACTCTTGAAAAAGTTATTGAGATTAACCGTTACAAACTGCCTTTATCAGAATCAGAGGCATTTTATTCTGCCGCAGATCATCGCCGAGCAGAACTGGTGATGAATAAACTTTATGATAAGGTGCCTTCCGGCGTCTGGAAGTACGTACACTAAATAAGAGGATTAATTATATGAGCGAACTGACTAAAGAAGATGAATACGGCATTATCAGCCGTACTATGATGAATATTCGTTCATTGCGTGTTTTTGCCCGTGAAGTTGATTTTGAGCAATTGCTCGAAATGCAGGAAAAACTGAACGTTGTTGTTGAAGAACGTCGTGAAGAGGCTGAACGTGAAGCGGCTGAACGCCAGGAACTTGAAGCCAAACGTCAGCAGGCCATTGAATACATCATATCTTTAGGTCTTGATCCCGAATCACTCCTTGCTCCTGTAACAGCAGATACAGTAAAAACCAGGCGGAAAGCCAAAGGCGGAGTAAGAAAGGCTAAATACCGCTTTAAGGATGAAAATGGCGAGATCAGAGAATGGTCTGGTAATGGCAAGCGTCCGCTTGCTTTACAGAAGCTGCTTGATGAGGGCCATTTCATGGAAGATTTCCTCATTGACAAACTGCAACCTGGGCAGGTTGAATAAAATAATCGTGATGCCGTCGCAAACAAGTTTGCGACGGCAAATGGAGGGGACAGAACAGCCAGCGGCGCTGGCAAGAAATTTTATCGTTTGATAAAGAGGGAAAATGATGATCAAATCAAAAAAAGTAGTGGTTATTTTTGTTGCTTTGAGTTCATTCTTGCTGGCAGGGTGTGATTCACCAAAAGATGCTAATAAGCAAAACTTTGAAAAAGCTATTAATACTCGACTAGAGAAGGAATGCATTACTATTAGTCCGCTGGGAATGTTTGATAGTAAGCCTTATCCGGTTCAGGTAGCTGTGGCTCAGGCTAATCGATATACATCTCAGGAACGGGCAGATGAAATAAATTCTCGACAGTTTTCTGCGCTGGATGTACTGGTCAAAGCCGATTTATTAACAGTAAAAGATACCCTGGTTGATGACGTTATTGGTTTTACTAAGACGGGTAAGAAAGTGCCAGGCCGTGAATATGCTCTGACAGATGAGGGGAAAAAATATCTGAAGTCTCCGGAACGGCCTGATTTTTGCGTTGGTCATTATAAGGTGGATGAGATAGTTGATTTTACCGAACCTGGTGATGCTATGGGAATGAAGATCACGCAGGTGAATTACACATTCAGTCCCACCAGTATCGCTGAATGGGCGAAACGCGATGATGTTCGGACAGCATTTTTAGGACTTGAGTCTGATTTGAAAGAGAAACAAACAAAACGTATTACACTGGTTTTGAAAAATGATGGATGGTCTGCTGAACGGTAGGCTGTAATGGTGTTGCTACGTGAAAAATCCCCCACGTATATCCCCTACTTTTTCACGGATTTCACGTAGCGCACCGCCGTTAATGACTCTATCAAAAATACTCACCGATATTTTTCACACCGCAAACAACCTAACTTACTGTAAAACAACAAATCAGCTTTGCGCCGGTGACGCATCGATCGCGCTGGCCAGCGCGATCCTCAGCTGCGACCGCTACAGTATTTTTGAACAAGATTACCCTTGCTCCGGTTTAATTCGCCAGGCAGTTAGACATACAGGTGATTCTGTCCAGATTTCATTAGTTACAACATTCACATGTTCCGTTCCTTTATCCGGTGCCCTGTTCCGGTCTATGTGCCCATATCCTGGGTTATTCAGGATAACCGCTTCCTTTTCGCCCTGCCCTGTCGTTCATATCCCCCTGGACAAAAATGCATTATCGGAAAAAATGTCCAAAAATTTTTTTGGTGATCGGAATTTTTGTTGTCGGACGCACCTCTGCTTCAGGTCATAATTGCTGGCACGTCCAAAAAAACAGGTGCGGAGATTAAAAAATTGAGTCATTTACCCGCCAGCATTTTCCAGATTTCACGTAGCGACGCCTGGAATTTAACCCTCTCTCCCGATGCAGCCCGTAATATGCGGGATCTTGCAGCACAGATTGGCGCAGGAATGCCGAAATATCTGATAGCACCGGAAGTCTCACTGCTTCTCTCCTACATCGATGATCTGAACATCCGTATGTATTTTGAGACGCTCTGGAATACCGGAGCACGACTGAACGAAGCTCTGGCACTGAAACCTGCCGATTTTATGCTGACTCCGACGCGGCAGTACCCGCAACCCGTGGTGATCCTGAAAACACTCAAGCAACGTCTAAAAGAAGCAGAAAGAAGACCAGGACGCCCGACCACCAGGCATCCACCATTACATCCTGATCCGCGATACAGAAAACCACAGGAGCCTGCTGTAAGGCTGGTTCCTGTTCTGGATGCCGGATACGCATTGCGTATGCGGGAATACCTGGCGACCTGGAAAAAGCGGATCAAACATCAGCCTGTGTGGGACATAACATCGAGACAGACACCGCTGAACTGGATAAACACCGCAGTGGCACGGGCAGAGCGTGACGGCGTAACATTTTCGGTTCCGGTCACGCCTCACACGTTTCGCCACAGTTACGCCATGCACCTGACAATGAGTGGCGTTCCTCCGCGCGTCCTGCAATCCCTGCTGGGACACCGTTATGCAAGAAGCACCGAGATTTACACCCGCGTTTTTTCGCTGGACGTCCTGACAGGAAGTGGCCTGTCCTTTACCTGCGATCCACGGCGAGCAAAACAGCTTCTCGGATACCCTGAACGCATTAATGATGAGTAATAATACACACCATTAAACTGTTGCCAGCACGCAATAGTACGGTTATACTTTCACCACAAAAGATTGTGTATTAATACACACTATTTAACCGGGAGGGTTTTGTGATGGGAAAAATCATTACAGTTGCAGGGCATAAAGGCGGCATAGGCAAAAGCACCGTGCTTTGTTCCTTATGTGTCTGTGCCATCAGGAAAGGGAAAACAGCCTGTTTCCTGGAAACAGACTCGCAGGGAAGCATCAAGGACTTCATTGAGGAACGTAAAACCAACGAGCGGCTGTCTGAAATACCGTATTTCGAGTGCTACACAGATATTCCGGCGATGGCACGAAAACTGGCTGCCCGCTTTGATTATGTGTTTGTTGATACGCCAGGAATGAAATCTCCGGCCTTCGTTAAGGCACTGAGTTGTGCTGACATTCTGTTCACATTCATTGAGCCAGGAGCAGGCATCGAGATCAACACGCTGGGACGGCTGGTTTTCGACATTAAAACAGCACAGGCCGGAGTCAATCCATCAATGAAAGCATGGATTGTCCTGAATAAGTGTTCAACTAATCCGTCAGACAGTGAAGCGTCAGAACTGCGCCGACAACTCAATGATGATCCTGACTGGCTTCCGGTTCCCCGCCAGCGTATCTATATGCGTACTGCGCATAAAAAAGCCTATAACAGTGGTATGGGCGTACACGAATACGATGATAAACGGGGAAACAAAGCCCGTGGAGAGATTGAATTACTGTTAAAAGAAACGGATGTTCTGTAATGTGTATTATTACACACTATAAGCGATGATATACTCACACCCTTAATAGTGTGTATAATTACACACCTTACTAAAAACAGGATACCGAATCTAATGGCAAAGCTCCCAAAGAAAATTGATCAGGAAATTAAACCGCTGGATTTACGCCAGTTTGTAAGTTCTGCTGCACAAAAACCAGCATCGGCATCCGCAGTAACGCGTATAAATCTGACCATGACAGATGATGATCTGGATACAGCGCAGGTGTTCCAGAACAAGTACGGCGCAAGCCGTGCTGAAGTTATCAGAGCAGCACTGGCAGCGTTACGTCTGGTATCAGCAGAAGAACGCCGGAGGCTGTTTGATGATATAAGGAAAAACAGCCCGAAAGCAGGAAGACCAACCGTGAATAAATAGTGTGTTTTATTACACACCATTAAAGGAGTACAAATATGCTTATGAAGGCCATTAAATCTGTATTCAATTTTTACATGCTCTATTTGCAGCCTTTTATTGGAGTGGTTCTTGCGGGTTATGGTGTATGGAAATTTTCAGGTGACAGTATCTCAGCATTACTGGAACCAGCATCGTACTTTGTCATTGGAACTGTTGTTTTGTTTGTATGGTATATAGCATGGCAAAAAGAACGTTCTAAAGAAGAAGAGTTTAAATCAAGTATAAAACCAGAAGATTTTGTGAAGTGAGGATACGGAATAATGCCAGCTTATAACCAGACATTAGGGCACTTTAGGGGATTTTCAATCTATGGAACACTGCATCGTTGATTTAGGCATTATAAACTATCATCCTGTCATTACATGGACAGTACCTGTTGCATTTTTCTTTTTAGTAGTGCTGGCTGGTATAGTATTCAATATTGGCAGGAAAAGTAATCTAATCGTTTTCATCCTGGCAATGTTGCTCCCAGTAACAACGGTTTTCATTTTTATGTTACTGGGCGGTAAGATCGATATGTGCTGATCAATTAAAAGAGGATTATACAATGATAAATTCAATCGCGTTTAGTCTTATAGCGTTATGTATAATATATATATCATCACTACTTAAAAAAAGTAACTTCAGAATATTTTATATAACCGTATCTACGTGCTCTTTATTATTATCATGTGTACCAAACAAGTACGGTATGATTGGCATAGCAGCATTGGTATTTACAACCATGTTAGGACCATCATTAATTATTTTAGAGGATAACAGACAATAAATTATGACAATGCGTTTGTTAAGCCCGCAAATATGTGGGCTTATTTTTAATTTCTAATATTTTTACTCTTCATCATCCCGCAGGAACTGACAAAAATCTTCGCTCCCCATCATATCGACAGTGTTTTTAAATTCGAAAAAAGAAATTCCTGTCATAGCACACACGCGCTGGATAATCAGTTTTTTCTTTTGCTGTCTGACGGTTGCGGTTTCACCAAACTGGATAACAGCCAGGACTGTTTCATCATATGATTTCAGGACAAAATCACAGGTTATATTCTGCACTTCACGGATTAAATCTTTTACAGCTTCCTCGCTACCATGAGGACGAACAAATTCAATGAGCCGTATTTTGGGAAAAACGGAATAATCAGGTATAATATTACGTGAAAGAATGCCTAAAAACTCTGATTCATTATTTGAGAGTAAGGGTACTTTAGTAAAACAATCAACCTCCCCAATGGCTGTAAAAGCATTGGTTGTCAAAGCTGGATTGTTCTTAATAAAATCAGAGAATACATTTTCAGCTGATGGCAAAACAACAGCAGAATTATGTTGTTCATCTCGTTTTTTATTACGGTTAAATATCATTTCATATTCCTTTTAAAAGAGCCTGCGGCAGGCACAGGCAAAAACATCGTTTTTGGACAATCTGATTCAAATGTTAACATTTGACATCGGATTGTCTATCCTACATTGTTCTTTACTGTCTGTAAGATCGGCGCTCATTCTTCCGGCGTTCTCCCGATACCAAAAAGACGGAACGCAAAACGGCTTTCGATCCACCATTCAAAAATCTGCTCTGCGCAACCACAAACAGTTAAGGCGATCCATGCAGCAAGAACAACGTAACTACTGACATCTGCACCCATGTACCAGGCGATAGTTAAACCCATCACTGCGATACCGCCTAAAAACTGCAACAAGAAACGAAATCCCGCAAGAATCCCCAATGGAATAACAACAACCAGATAAAGGGAAGCAGCCAGAAGGTATCTGACAGGTGTCAGCAGATAAAAGAACCTGGATATTTTCTTTTTGTCAGAATAAACGGCATCATTTGCAACATCGGTTGAATGATCATTCATGCTGTCCCTGATTCTTTGAAAATCTACGATATTATCCTTCATATTGTTATGACCTCAATTTTCAGGTGGGTACATTTTATCAAACATATTAGTAAACTCTGAGTCTTCCCTGGTATCGCCCTCATAACCAATTGTATAAGAGAACTTTAATTTATAAACTTTTCTCCCAATTTTTTCTGAAACTACGAAACTTAAGTTCTTTACTTCCGTATGTTTCATGATTTCTTTTACTGATTTATTAAGAACATCTCTTTTAAAAGCAGGATAATCTGGATACTTATAATCCTTCACCCCCCCCGCCCCTATTGTATAAAGATTCAATTCATCTTTAAGTTCATCTATTGTCATTTCAAAACTATTCGCGCGAGAATTATTACTATATATTTTACGAATGAGTTGATATAGTGATGCAGCATTAACACTTGTCAGTCGAACAACAGATAATAAAACTTGCGTTGTATAACGTTTTTCTTCACCAATAAGTTTACATAAAAATCTTTTCGCTTCTTTCGTAAACTTGATCCCCACTCTACCTTCATTCCTGTAATAAGTAGAAAAAACAGTCAGACTCAAATTCATTGAATCAGGTACATTACTTTTAGTGAACTTAAATCCCAAATCACTACTCAGTTCTAATATTTCATCATGTTTCAGCTTAAGAAGCGTCGTATCTAATATATTAGAGCCATCCCTCAAAGCAAGATAAGCCGCATCAGGCTTAACCTGAACCCATTTAATGTAATCGGCAACTGTCACATAAAATATGTGATCATCATCGAATTCATTTTTAGAGTTTATCTGGCACATGGCTAAAAATAAGACTTTTTTAGCAGCCATAGGCAATGTTGACAGCGTTGAATTCAATTCATTTCGATGTCTCACTTTTGTTAAGCGAGAAAGGGAAGTCTTATTTGTCGTCATTCTCATTGTTCCAACACTCTTGATAATCAGACTTTAACACCAGAAACATGATATTACAACACAATCAATATCATGTTTAACCGAGTATCTTCTCATGTTTCATATCTGTGATTTATCTCACAAAGGTAATCCATGCTCAAAATCCACACTGGATTCAAGGCAGATTAACAACAGATTCAAAATAGATTCACCAGAAAGAACAACGAATTAGTATTCTTATGACACATTTTGTGGATATCACCGAGGAAGCTCTCATGTTTAACCGAGGAAGTTATCATGTTTAACCGAGGAAGCTCTCATGTTTAACCGAGGAAGCTCTCATGTTTAACCGAGGAAGTTATCATGTTTAACCGAGGAAGCTCTCATGTTTAGACAAAAAACACGCTTAAAATCAATAAATTAGAGCTACTCTAAGTTTTTAAGTTTTTAAGAAAAACAAGAAAAGATAAGGCTTTTAATGCGTGCGAATATTCAGGAACTGTGGATAACTCAACAAAACCAGCAACGATGATGGTTCCTTACCATAAATCTGTCCCCCGATGATTATTACCCGCAAGCTAAAACAAACATCATCAATCATTAAAACTCATAACTTTCAATAACATAAAATCATCAAAAAAATATTTGATGCCTTATGTATCTCAATTTTCAAGACCATAAATTTGTCCCTAGTTAACTTTAACTTATTGAAATAAATATAATATTCGTGCGTACTGATCCTAATGTCACATCGCAAAAATTCCGCTTCCTCGCTCACTCAGTCGCTACGCTCCTGCCGTTCGGCTGCGGCGAGCGGTATCTCCTTTCTCAAAACCAGAGAGATTCAGATCATATGATCCGTTATTTGATCCTTTTTGGATCTTCCACTAAGAAGCCCTGAATCGCGCTCTGCCGCTTCGTTCGATACAACCATGAGGAAAACCATGCGAAATGAAAAAAATCGCTTAAAATGCGATTCAGAGCGTTTTAGGGAGGTTCTGTTAGTTCTCCTGCATTGCGCCCGTAGTTCGCTAACGCTCACACGCGCAGTACAGCGCCCCGCCATGCTGCAATGCACCAGGGCGGGGTAAACTCGCTTGCGCTCGCGCTAACTGCGGCATTCTGCGGCGCAAATCAGCATAATCATGGCCTGCTGGTCAGTTGGGCTTTGCAGGGTGAAGGGATGGCCTGTGCACCCTGGTACGTTCGTCAGCGGCTGCGCCGCGCTTCGGGGCGATGTGGCTCCTGTGCTGCCCTGGTATTTTCGTTCGCCCCTTCCATCCGCTTACGCGGATTAAAAAACGTGATAACAATCACTTATCGAGTAAAAAAACGGGAGAAAACTTGCAAATACGACTTAAAGGTCGTATTATTGTTTCATCGAAAGGGGAATGGCCCCTCTCACAATAGCCCAGCAGGGCAGGAGATT
>NZ_JAOWHD010000024.1:0-6021 GCF_030332785.1 Citrobacter sp. Cpo069 | reverse complement strand
GGCACTGTTGCAAAGTTAGCGATGAGGCAGCCTTTTGTCTTATTCAAAGGCCTTACATTTCAAAAACTCTGCTTACCAGGCGCATTTCGCCCAGGGGATCACCATAATAAAATGCTGAGGCCTGGCCTTTGCGTAGTGCACGCATCACCTCAATACCTTTGATGGTGGCGTAAGCCGTCTTCATGGATTTAAATCCCAGCGTGGCGCCGATTATCCGTTTCAGTTTGCCATGATCGCATTCAATCACGTTGTTCCGGTACTTAATCTGTCGGTGTTCAACGTCAGACGGGCACCGGCCTTCGCGTTTGAGCAGAGCAAGCGCGCGACCATAGGCGGGCGCTTTATCCGTGTTGATGAATCGCGGGATCTGCCACTTCTTCACGTTGTTGAGGATTTTACCCAGAAACCGGTATGCAGCTTTGCTGTTACGACGGGAGGAGAGATAAAAATCGACAGTGCGGCCCCGGCTGTCGACGGCCCGGTACAGATACGCCCAGCGGCCATTGACCTTCACGTAGGTTTCATCCATGTGCCACGGGCAAAGATCGGAAGGGTTACGCCAGTACCAGCGCAGCCGTTTTTCCATTTCAGGCGCATAACGCTGAACCCAGCGGTAAATCGTGGAGTGATCGACATTCACTCCGCGTTCAGCCAGCATCTCCTGCAGCTCACGGTAACTGATGCCGTATTTGCAGTACCAGCGTACGGCCCACAGAATGATGTCACGCTGAAAATGCCGGCCTTTGAATGGGTTCATGTGCAGCTCCATCAGCAAAAGGGGATGATAAGTTTATCACCACCGACTATTTGCAACAGTGCCCGAGACTTCCTGTTAGGCCAGGGCTTCGCGCGCGAGCATGCCGATACGGTGGCGCACGCCATTGCCGTGCACCTTAATTATCACGTTCCAGCTGAGGAACATGGCGCAGAGGCATTCTTGGTTACGCGCGGCGCTATCTGTGATGTCTTCGGCACCGGTGTGTCACGAATGTCTCAACAATCAGTAAAAGATGTGCTTGCCAAGTACTCCCGCGACGAACTCTACAGCGTCTTCAGCGCGACAGCATTTGAACACCTGGTCGGCACGCGATTTGAAGTTTCGTTCAAGGCCGTGACAAGTGGGCTGGTGGAAACAATTCCGCACGCACTTGATTTACCGCCTTTCGTTTAATCTGCTTACAGAATGTCCAGGCTGCGACTTACTTAGTTAGTAGTTCCCAGTCTGGCTTCTGCCCTTCCAAAATATCTTATAAGCCAACTGATGTTGTGGTGACATGGATCAGTGTTCCAAATACAAACGCGTTGGAGGCTTACAAAGAAAAGCTCTGTGGATACTTGTCGAGCATGCGATGAAACGGAGCGGAACGAGATCGTCAGCAGTCGGCTAAGGGAGAATACTGTAGCGAGTCACCTACCCAGACCTTCACGTGCGTGGCTTAGCAGGGACGAGATGTCAGGAGCTCATCGCGCGGGGGGCATCGATCGCCGGAGACGGCTTACCAATTAAGTAGATAGTTTAAAGCTGCCGACCTCCGTACGAGAGCCAGCAACGGCCGCACCGCCATTATTGGGCGGTCAAGGGGTCTCTTCAACGAACGACGTGCCGCCACCTGGGGGCTGAAGCCCATATCCAACGGCATGCAAAATGCGGCGACCACCACTGTCAGTCGCCGCTCTGAAATCAAGCCTCGGCCTGGTCAGGAATGTCGCTCACTACCTCAGTCAGCTCCAGCGTGTCGATATTGTAGAAGAAGCCGTAGATCTCGACGTTCGCTGGCACCCCCGGATTTGCTCGAACAACTCCAACATCGTATTTGAGCGAGGTCTCGAAATCCGAAATGCAGATGCTGTCATGGTCAAACGCCGAGGAAATATCGCTGCCGTGCTCATGTTTGAACGCGTCAATGATGCCTTCATTGGTGAACGACGTCGCACCGCAGAATGAGTGGTGCACAACCACAACCCTTTTGATGCCGAAGAGATGGACCATCGTCGCAATTGACTGCACACCTGCGACGGCACGACCACCAGCGACAGACACGGGGAATAATGTCGTCGTATGTCCTACCCGATTTCCAGCTTCATCGAGAACGTTTTCGCCCGGGTAGACCTCGCCAAAATGCTTGGCAACAACGGCCGGTATTTCCGAAGCACGTGGATCGAAGCAGTGGATGACGATGGTATTGAGACTCACCGCCTTGGCGAAGAGCGGGCGGAACTCCGCTTCGTTGTACCAAGGCTGTGCTTTGAACGAGAAATCATTGAAGTTGGGCATTTTGTGTCTCCAGCGCTCTTGAATATTTTGTGACTGGGCCAAGCCAGTCAGCAAAAAGTACACAGATCTGTCTACCTTTTCAAGAAAAAAGTAGACAGATCTGTGTACCCTTGGTAGGGTGCAGGCTGGAGAATTTCTATGACGAATTTTGCTTCTAGTTTCAAAGACCTTCTCTTTGAGGACATTGCATCTCTCAAGCCCCGGGATCGTATATTAAAGACGGCAATCGTCCTCTTTAATGAACGCGGTGTGCACACTGTCGGAATTGATCGAATTATTGCTGAGAGTGGTGTGTCGAAGAGAACTTTTTATAACTACTTCCCTTCTAAAGCGGATCTTATTGCCGCCTATTTGGATTTTTGGCACTGGCTGCGATTTACGAACCTTGACAAGTACGCTGCGCGAGTTTGCGGCGATCCAAAAGCCGAGCTGCTGGCAATTTTTGATTTCCTTGAGTATTGGTTTTCCGAACAAGATTTCAGAGGCTGTGCATTTGCCCGAGGCCTGAATGACTTTAATGATGACGCATCGCAAATTCTGCGCGCCAAAGTTAGTGTGCACTTCGATGAATGGGCCAACTTCATTATGAAGCGGTTATCCCAGCTCGTGGAACCTGAAAAGGCGGACATCATCCTCCCGCAGCTTCTAAGCCTAATTACCGGAACAACCGTAGTTGCCCACGCCTCAGGCAACGTAAAAATCGCGCAACTGAATAAGAACATAGCTGAAGCACTCTTAAGTGGTCGAGTAATCTAATCTCGAAGATTAATTAGTGCATAATAGCCAACTCGAAAGCGCAATATAAACTGACTCATAGTCGCGGTAATATTTAAAATCTCGGATACGGACCGCCTACCATCCTGCAAGGGCGTGGTTTAATTTTACCTAACCAACGGTAAGCTGAACGAAACGATGAGAATAAAGTACACAGGCTCAGTACCTATGGTTAGGTCCGAACCGAGGTTAAGATGCAATATTTAATACCATAAACGTAGTGCTGAATTTATAAACCATCTCAAATGGAGCATTGTGGTAATGGAAATAGAAAATATCCTGAAGCTTTTAAGTCCTGTGGGTGTAATAGCAGGTGTTGCAAAGATCATCTACGAACACTCCTCCAGCAGCAAACACAAATTAAGGGACGACTACCGCTTTGCTAAGGATTTTCTTAAAGACATGGAACACCCTGACGGCCTTCACCATCTTGCCGTTCAGCGAGGCTATTATGCATTGGCGGGTACAACATCCATAAACGTGACTGACATTGCTTATCTTATCTCTCTGGAAAACCCAGACAAGTCGTTGAAAGATTACGCTCTAGCAAGGAATTATGTTGAGTTCAATGCGAAACTGAATCGAGTGGTCTACAGACCTAAGGTAAAAAGTAAATTTTCCAGAAGGTGGCGACAGACTGCGCATTTTAGCGCCTATTTTATATTCGCTTATTTATCCATATCACCACTCATTCTCCCTAGCTACTATAATCTCGGCTCACACTTCATGTGGTTGGCAATAGCCACTTTCCCTGTGTTTGGTTTTTTTGCGTTCCAAACACTGCGCAGTTTTATCAGAATTCAAAGAGGTGAAGCTTTGGTCAATGAGCAGAAAAAACACACCACACTGATTATTATAGAAAAAAAATAAGCGCAGCTATAATCGACTTCTGGGCTGGTGGCCACTTGCTGAGATAAGCGTTAATCAAAGTATCGTCCGCGCAGATCTTCGGCAAGACTAACGCCAGTGACTAACAGCGGATTGACAGGACGGCGCAAAGACAGTCCAGCAGATGATTTAAGGGAGCATCGACATAAATGAGGATGAAGTCAGGGACGGCAAGCGACAAGAAATACCTGATCATCACCAAGTACAGTACAAGACAGAATGACCAAGAAACCCAATAGACGGCTCGTCCCGAACCGATGGGATTCTCCACCAGTCGTTTCCAGTCCGTATCCGACATGAAGCTATACAGCTTTTTCCGCCAGTCCCGTCGGCTGTTATCTGCCAGGTTGTTGAACCTCAAGCTGGAGACAGTGCTGACCAAGATACTCAGGAACAACAACACAGCGACACCAAGCTGGAGAACCTTCATAGAAGCGTCTGGAATGGCGTTGGGTAATACGGGGGCTTTAAGCGCAGCTACGACGCCTGCTACGGCAAAATCTCGCCAAAGCGCCGAAACCAAGTCCCGGGTTGCGGTTTGGGTTTTGTTGACCTCTTCTTGCAAGCCTTTTCGGAGATCTCCCAGGCTCTTGACGGCCTCTTTACTTTGTTCTTGAAGATGGAAAGCGAAAGCTTCCTTCGCGCCGGCAAAACTATTAGGCAAAACATCATTGGTCCCGGACGGCCAGGTTTCCGCAGCGCTCCAGTTGATGCCGACATGGTTATTTAGCAGCTGAAACTTCGTTTCTGCCTCGCGAGGCGTGGCATAGACCCACTCACAGACATCATGGATCAGTTCAAAATTGATCTTGTCCCAGCACGTGTGTTTTTCGATAGGAATCGGTAGGGATCGCCCTCCACGAAAGAATACCTGGGCATCTTCCCCTTCGGACCTGATTTCCGTCGGCAGACAATAAATCAATTTTTGAACGGCGACGCTCGACCACGTTCGAAACGACTCGCTTGACTCCTTGGGCTTGTCATTGAGCAACCAGGCATCGATGTATTGCGGAGTGAATCGTTGCGTGAAATCACGCACCAGCTTGCCAGGCTTTTCGGGGGCTTGTTTGAATTCGGATAATGCCCACTCACGCCCAAACGGTTTCACGGAAAACAGAAAAGTTGAAAACTCAGAAAAATCGCCAGTGACCTCGATGCACTTTTGATTTTTGAGGCTTTGACCGCTGACCGAAAGCCCTTCCAGCCAACCTTTGAAACCCTTCTGACTGAAGAAAAGACACCGATCATCCTGGGTGGTCTTTTCGGCACTGTTGCAAAGTTAGCGATGAGGCAGCCTTTTGTCTTATTCAAAGGCCTTACATTTCAAAAACTCTGCTTACCAGGCGCATTTCGCCCAGGGGATCACCATAATAAAATGCTGAGGCCTGGCCTTTGCGTAGTGCACGCATCACCTCAATACCTTTGATGGTGGCGTAAGCCGTCTTCATGGATTTAAATCCCAGCGTGGCGCCGATTATCCGTTTCAGTTTGCCATGATCGCATTCAATCACGTTGTTCCGGTACTTAATCTGTCGGTGTTCAACGTCAGACGGGCACCGGCCTTCGCGTTTGAGCAGAGCAAGCGCGCGACCATAGGCGGGCGCTTTATCCGTGTTGATGAATCGCGGGATCTGCCACTTCTTCACGTTGTTGAGGATTTTACCCAGAAACCGGTATGCAGCTTTGCTGTTACGACGGGAGGAGAGATAAAAATCGACAGTGCGGCCCCGGCTGTCGACGGCCCGGTACAGATACGCCCAGCGGCCATTGACCTTCACGTAGGTTTCATCCATGTGCCACGGGCAAAGATCGGAAGGGTTACGCCAGTACCAGCGCAGCCGTTTTTCCATTTCAGGCGCATAACGCTGAACCCAGCGGTAAATCGTGGAGTGATCGACATTCACTCCGCGTTCAGCCAGCATCTCCTGCAGCTCACGGTAACTGATGCCGTATTTGCAGTACCAGCGTACGGCCCACAGAATGATGTCACGCTGAAAATGCCGGCCTTTGAATGGGTTCATGTGCAGCTCCATCAGCAAAAGGGGATGATAAGTTTATCACCACCGACTATTTGCAACAGTGCC
>NZ_JAOWHD010000023.1:0-10511 GCF_030332785.1 Citrobacter sp. Cpo069 | reverse complement strand
GGGTAATGACTCCAACTTATTGATAGTGTTTTATGTTCAGATAATGCCCGATGACTTTGTCATGCAGCTCCACCGATTTTGAGAGCGACAGCGACTTCCGTCCCAGCCGTGCCAGGTGCTGCCTCAGATTCAGGTTATGCCGCTCAATTCGCTGCGTATATCGCTTGCTGATTACGTGCAGCTTTCCCTTCAGGCGGGATTCATACAGCGGCCAGCCATCCGTCATCCATATCACCACGTCAAAGGGTGACAGCAGGCTCATAAGACGCCCCAGCGTCGCCATAGTGCGTTCACCGAATACGTGCGCAAACCGTCTTCCGGAGCCTGTCATACGCGTAAAACAGCCAGCGCTGGCGCGATTTAGCCCCGACATAGCCCCACTGTTCGTCCATTTCCGCGCAGACGATGACGTCACTGCCCGGCTGTATGCGCGAGGTTACCGACTGCGGCCTGAGTTTTTTAAGTGACGTAAAATCGTGTTGAGGCCAACGCCCATAATGCGGGCGGTTGCCCGGCATCCAACACCATTCATGGCCATATCAATGATTTTCTGGTGCGTACCGGGTTGAGAAGCGGTGTAAGTGAACTGCAGTTGCCATGTTTTACGGCAGTGAGAGCAGAGATAGCGCTGATGTCCGGCAGTGCTTTTGCCGTTACGCACCACCCCGTCAGTAGCTGAACAGGAGGGACAGCTGATAGAAACAGAAGCCACTGGAGCACCTCAAAAACACCATCATACACTAAATCAGTAAGTTGGCAGCATCACCCTATTGTTGACCACTACACATCTATTTTATAGGTAACCCCTTAAAAGATTTAATCTCCTTGATACTGAAACTGGTATTCATCTCCTTTATATTCCCAATTTTTCGTATCCTTATCATTGATACGTTGTGAAAATCATCCATATCTTTTACTACAAGATGCAGAAGATAGTCGTATCTCCCGGAAATATTATGACAGGCAATTACATTATCAATCTTCATTATTTCTGCCTCAAAATGTTGCATGCACTCCTCGGAATGAAGATCTAATGTAATATTCATGAATGCATAAAAATTGTATCCAAGGCTTTTCGGTTCGATAAAAGCCCGATAGTTTTTTATCACTTCCTGCTCTAAAAACTTTAGCCGTTTCCAGCAGGCTGGAGGGGAAAGAAAAACACGCTTGGCAATCTCAGCGTTGTTCAGCCTGCCATCTTCCTGCAAGAGCTTTAAAATCTGCATATCAACTTTGTCAAGCTTTACCATGTTCAACCTCCTGTGATAGCAATCATATTCGTAATTTTATGAAATAAAATTAACCAAATCAACAAAAACAAGAAATAAGATAAGCCATAAATTGTAAAAATAGTTAATTTTTAAAAAGATAATTAATATGCTTGCCGGGTATAATCATTTATGAAGTGCAAACCTCTGTAAATAATTACCATAAAATATCCTCACACAGGAATATACCTATGACCATATTGGAACAGAACATCGACAGGGCCTCATTGTCACCAGAAGAGTGGAAAAAACTAACCCGATTTGACAGTACAGATGTAGGATGGATTATTATAAGCATAGGTATGGCTATCGGCGCCGGGATTGTGTTTTTACCGGTCCAGGTGGGGCTTATTGGATTGTGGGTATTCCTGCTTTCTTCCATCATTGGTTATCCGGCCATGTACCTGTTTCAAAGATTGTTTATCAATACGCTGGCAGATTCGCGAGAGTGTAAAGACTATCCCGGTGTTATCGAGGGCTATCTGGGAAAAAACTGGGGAATGCTCCTCGGTCTGCTCTACTTTCTCATGCTGGTCATCTGGATATTCGCCTACCCTACGGCGTTGACTAACGATACAGCGTCGTATTTACACACGTTTGGCTTAACTGAGGGTCTTTTATCAGAGAACCCTTTCTATGGCCTAATTCTTATTACATTTCTTGTGCTTATTGCTTCACGTAGTGAAGAACTCTTGTTCAGGATTTCCTCTTTCATGGTGTTATCAAAACTGGTGGTAGTGCTTATCCTGGGGTTGATGATGGTCAGCATGTGGGACCTCTCCAAAAACATCGGTTCATTCCCTTCTTTTAGTATTTTAATCAAAAACGCCATTATCACCTTGCCATTTACGTTGACATCAATCCTGTTTATTCAGTCTTTGAGTCCGATGGTAATTTCATATCGTGCAAAAAACAAATCTATAGAAGTGGCAAGATATAAAGCGCTAAGAGCAATGAATATCGCTTTTGGTACACTGTTCATCGTTGTTTTCTTTTATGCATTATCATTCACTTTCGCCCTCGGTCACGATGAAGCTGTCAAAGCCTACGAACAAAATATTTCAGCACTGGCTATTGCCGCACAGTTTATTGAAGGAGATGCAGCAAAGTATGTGACGCCAGTTGGTGTTGCATTGAATATCTTTGCCCTGATGACTGCCTTCTTCGGCGTTTACCTCGGGTTCAAAGAGGCTGTACAGGGACTGGCGATGAACGCATTGACCCGTTTTATACCCTCAGAGAAAATCAATAAAAAAGCGCTTAACGTTGGTATTGTCATTTTCACTATCGTCATCGCCTGGGGGGCAATCGTTCTGAACCTGCCGGTTCTGCTATTCACCTCAATCTGCAGCCCCATTTTCGGCATCGTTGGTTGCTTAATCCCTGCTTATTTGGTTTACAAGGTACCCTCCCTTCACCGATATAAGGGGGGTTCTCTGTATCTGATCATCTTTACTGGCATCCTGCTCTGTATTTCTCCGTTCCTGAAATTCATTTAATCAAACATATCTGTCCAAAGAAGGTTAAATTATGAAGTACAATTTTGATGAAATTATCAACAGAAAAAATACTGATGCCCTGAACTACGATGGGTGGAGACAATATATATTCAAGGCCGACAAGAATGCCCACTTTGACTTTAAGGACGATGAATTTGTCAGAATGTGGGTTGCTGATATGGATTTTGCGACACCTCCGGAAATCCTTGCAGCGATTCAGGAGAGGCTTGATAAAAAAATACTCGGTTACACAAAAGTTTACGATGATGAGTACTATCATATTTTCCACAACTGGTGCCAGAGACGCTATGACTGGAATATAGATACCACAGAGATCGTGCTTTCACCGGGCATTATCCCTGCACTTAACCGTCTGGTACCGTTACTGACACAACAGGATGAAAGTGTGTTGATCAATACACCATCCTATACGCCGTTTAAGCAGGCTGGAGACTATAGCTATCGTCGAGTGATCTGTTCTGATTTGCTGGAACAGGACAATGAATACGTTATCGACTTCAACGATATGGAGAAAAAACTAACCGATCCTTCTCTAAATATTAAGCTGTTCATTTTATCCAATCCGCAAAATCCAACCGGGAAGGTCTGGTCAGAACAAGAATTAATGAGAATGGGGCAGTTGTGCCTTAAAAACAATGTCTGGATCATTTCAGACGAAATACATTGTGATTTACTGAGAGATGGGGTCAATCATATCCCGATGGCAAAACTGTTCCCAGACACTGATAAGATCATCACCTGTATGGCACCAAGCAAAACCTTTAATCTTGCCGGAAATCTGATGTCCCATATTTTTATTAAAAATGAAAAGGTCAGAAAAGAATGGTTACGTCTTTATGATGAGTTTCTTTCACCACTGAGTCTGGCTGCGACCAAAGCTGCCTGGTCCCGGTGCGACGAGTGGCTGGAACAATTAAAACACTATCTTGATGATAACTTCAGACTGGTAGAAAAATTTACCCAGGAGCACTTTCCTGACGCAAACTTTAAAATTCCCGATGCAACTTATCTGGCATGGATAAATATTGAGAAATACCTGCCACCGCAGGTAGACAGACAACAGCTTTCTCTCTATTTCGCCAACCAGACGGGAATACTGCTTGAAGGCGGGAACATGTTTGTAAGCAATGGAGAGGGTTACATCCGGATTAATCTTGCCTGTCCACGCGCCGTGATACAAGAAGGATTAGAGAGAATAAGAAAAGCACTGAAATAGTAAATCCCTGAAAATTTCAGCCTGATCATTCAAAAGGTCGCAGTTTAAACAATGCGACCTTTATACCGGATAATTTAGCATGTTGAATCGATTTTCGGAGACTCTCTATCGCGCTGGACGGCTCTGCATGTACATTGTCGCCTGAAAAATAATATCAGGGATATAAATAGCCTGTTAATACATCGTTTCCTCTCTTCATGACACTCTGACTCATCAATATAGTGTCACAGCATTGTGAGGGCATTGGACAACGCATTCGCCACAACCATCACAGCGTTCGTTGTCAGCCGACACCAGTCCAGACTCATTAATAAAGCAAGCCTGTCGTGGGCATACATCCACGCACTGTTTACACTGTCTGACAGGATTCACACAGGCAGAGTTACAGAACACCGGGCGCAGTCCGGTATCAAAACGAGACTGCACGCGTAGCGCGTCACTCGAACATGCTGCGATACACAAACCACAGCCATCACAACTGGCATATTCAATCATCAGTTGCGGGTAACCGTCTTCATGTCTGGACAGGACTCCCATTGGGCAGACATCAATGCACTGACTACATTGGGTACACTGGGTAATGAACTCCGCATCAGGAACCGCCCCTGGCGGCAGCGAATGTCCCAGCCGGGTAGACAGTACTTCTGGCGTTGTGTGCTTTGCCGCGCTGACAAATGCACGAAACAGTCCGCGCCGACTGACGTGCCGGTGAGCCATCAATTCATGATAATATTTCTCTGATTTGTTCATCCGAAATACAGCCGCTTCACCGCAGGTTGCAACGCCCGTTGCTGTTGCAAATCCTGCAAATAGCGCGAGGTCACGGCGGCAAGGCGAGCATAGAACGGACTCACCCTGTTGCCCTGCAGACGTTCAAGATAGCGATATCCCCACGGTAACAAATAAACCTCTAACAGCTGATTAACTGCTGCATCTTTTCCAGCATCAAGTATCGCACTGCAGGCTAACAACATCAGCCCAAACTGATCTTCCGGCTCATTTTGACCCGAATTAAAAGTCATTCCCTGAGACTGCAGAAACGCCCGGTACTCAGCGGTGGTATTGCCCATTAGCAGGTTATCGCGTTCCAGCCAGACAGATCCCCAGGGTGGCACGGGCATTTCGCCCTGTCCTTCAAACAGCACGGAGAATTGCCATGCCAGTTCATCATTATCGGGAAACGGCCAGTCTGCGCACAGTGAAGCTGTCCCCGCAGGGTCGCGCCATGGGTACAGTTCCGACAGAGTGGGCAGACAGTCGAAAAGTGCTTTCACCTCTGGTCGTTCCGGAGAGTAGTAAAACAGTGCACCGAGGATCCTCGGTAATACAATATTGGGGGACATCCTGAATTCTCCTGAAAACAGAGCGGCTACAGCCGCTCACAGATTACATCGGCAACGTCCACAGATTGTAGAATGCGATCCTACCCACCAGTTCCGCAGCGATAACCACCAGTGACGTGGTCGCCAGAACGGCCACATTAGTTTTGAGTCGTACCCAGGCCAACACACCGACAATGCCGACAGCCAGCAGTACAACCTGAGCAGTGAACCAACTGGATTGAGCCGCAGTTAGCACCCCATCAGCATCCATAAGCGTCAAAATATAACCTGGACGCAGGCAGAAGCTGACCAGAATCGCCAGCACGCTCACCAGCAACCCCAGGCGCAGACCAAACAGTCCGGCCAGAATGCCGCCACCGATCATCGGAGTCAGGACCATCATCACCGTAGTGTAAGATGTCCGCCAGGTGACCACCGTCGGCAACTGATAGATTTGCGGGATGGCGAAGATAAAAACCACCCCCACCGCAGCCGCCAGCCACACCAGTCCTTTACATAACGAAGCTGCTCCACGATTGAGAAGCAACCCCAGTGCGCCCAGCCCGCCAAGTGTCGCAAACACCGCCGATAACACGATTTCGTTGCTCATCGGTGAATGGCCCACTCGCAGCAACATATTCAATGCTCGTAAAGGCTGGCCTACATGGAAAATGCCCAGCAACACCCCAACGCCAAACAGACACATCGCAGAGAAAAGACCAACGGCCATACGCTGCCTGTCAACCTGCCCCAGGGTGCCGCCAATCAGCAACAGAATAAACGCGCCAACTGCGCTCTGAGTAAAGACGGTAAAAAAGACCAGAGGTAACTCATGCATTGCGCACCTCACTCATGTTCACGATGGCCCCTTCCTTGTCTCCCGTCGGGCGGGCCTTCGGATGGGGTTTAATAATAAGGTTAGGATGAGTAAACGATGCGGCGGGTAACGGCGCGATTTCATTCTCAGTGCCATATTTCTTCCGTAACTCATCGATCGGCCCGAAATCCAGCGCGCGCTGTGGACAAGAGTCCACACAAATTGGTCGCAGATTTTTCTCCAGTCGATCAAGGCAACCATCGCACTTACGCATCACTTTAGCCTGAGCATCAAATTGTGGCGCGCCATACGGGCAGCGCATTTCGCAATAACGGCATCCGACACAAATATTGTCATCGACCAGCACCAGTCCGTCCTCTTCACGTTTGTGCATCGCTCCGGTAGGACATCCAGAGACACAAACCGGTTCATCACAGTGGTTACAGGCAATAGAGAGGTAGTAGGTAAAAGTGTCGTTGTGCCAGCTTTCTCCTTCTTTCACCCAACTTCCGCCGCCATATTCATATACCCGACGGAATTTCGGTCCCACGTCCAGATCTTTATTATCCTTGCAACTAACCTGGCAGGTTTTACAACCTGAGCAACGCGAGGAGTCAACATAAAAGCCATACTGTTTCATTGCGGATCACTCCTTAAGCGCGTTTGATTTCAACCAGGTTGGTATGTTGCGGGTTCCCTTTTGCCAGCGGCGACGGCAGGTGGCTGGTCAACGTGTTAATACATCCGCCCACGTCCACACCGTTGCTGTCCAGTCGGGTCCACGCGCCTTGCGGCATTGCCACCACGCCCGGCAGAATGCGCTGTGTCACCTTGCAGGGGATCTCCACCACACCGCGATCGTTGAATACATGGATCATATCGCCTGATTTCAACTGACGCGTGTTGGCGTCTATCGGGTTGATCCAGACTTCATCCGGTACCGCTTCATGCAGCATCAGCACACTGGCATATGTTGAGTGCGTGTGACCTTTGGTGTGAAAACCGCTCATCTGTAGCGGATATTTTGCTGTCAGACTCTTGTTCAGATGGGACTCTGTCACTACACAAAATTCAGGAACAGCCGGAATGCGATCTCCTTCCGGTAGTGTCCAGGCTTTAGCCAGTTCCGCCAGAGTGTGCGAGTAAATCTCAATCTTCCCGGAAGGTGTCGTCAGTGGACTGGCAATCGGATCATGGCGGAAATCAGCAAGGATAATACTGTCCTCATCACGAGTACTTTGCTGATCGATAACCCCCATATTCATTGCAACTTCCCATTCAGGCAAATATGATCGCTTCTCTTTAACTTGTCCGTAATGCTTCGCCATCCACTCTGCCTGGGTACGCCCCTCAGTAAAACGCTCTCTCACCCCAAGATGCCCCGCAATATCTGCACAGATATCATAGGTACTGCGTACTTCCCACATCGGTGTGATCGTTTTTTGCATTGCAATCATGTAATGATGAGAACCGGCTGCATAGGAACTGTCCACCAGATCCTCGGCTTCTAAGTAGCTAGTTTCTGGAAGAAGGATATCGGCAAAGCGGGCACTGGCAGTCATATGGTTATCAATAACCACGATAGTTTCGCACAGGCTGTCATCTTCAAGTATTTTGCGTGTACGATTGATATTTCCATGTTGATTCAGAAGTGCATTCCCGGCCTGGTTGAAGAACAGTTTAATACCAGTTTTCAGTTTATCCGCGCCTTTGACCCCCATAGTGGTGGCTGTCATTTTTTCCGGACTTTGAATCGCATCTGTCCACAGATAGCAGGGGATTGACACCTTAACGGAATTTTCACCAATCGGCAGAGCAGGAACACCATAAGGTGTTCCGTATGTCCAGTTCCCATTGTTGGTTCCTGGCAATCCAAAATGACCCGTCAGGGCAGGAAGTATCTGAACCGCTCTGGAAGTCTGTTCACCATTCGCATGACGCTGTGGTCCCCATCCCTGAGCAATGAAACAGGCCCGAGCTCCGGCCATTTCACGTGCCAACTGGCGAATACGAATTGCCGGGATGCCACAGATATCTGCCGCCCATTCAGGTGTTTTTTCGACGCCGTCATCGCCGTTACCCAGAACATAGTCTTTATAACTGGCGTTTGGTTTCGCTGCTTCTGGAAGGGTGCTACGATCATAACCGACACAATAAGTATTGACTCGTTCTTCGTCGATCAGATTTTCTTTTATCAACGTGTGTGCAATAGCTGCTACCAGTGCAGCATCGGTTGTAGGGCGAATTGGTAACCATTCAGCATGTTCTGTAACAACAGAGTCTGTATAGCGCGGATCGATAATAATCACCCGGGCGCCTGATATTTCCAGCGCACGGCGCAGTTCTTCAACTTGCCCACCACCGGACATCCGAGTCTCAGATAAATTCAGACCAAAAAAAACCACAAGGTCAGAATGCGCAATCTGGCTAAAATGACTGGCAAACTGTACTCCTGTAGCACCATACGTGTAAGATGTGGCGGTAAAGTTTTGAGCGTTTGAGTAATTATTGTAATACTGCAGAAAACCGCCATTCAGGTTCAATAACCTCTTCCATGCGGGGGTTCCTTGATTATGATAATACGCGCCAGATTGATAATTAAAATAGATTGCTTCATTTCCATATTTTTCAGAAACGCGCTTTAATTCAGCGGCAATAAAGGCTGTGGCCTCATCCCATGAAATGCGTTTAAATTTCCCTTCTCCGCGTTTACCAACGCGTTTCATCGGATATTTAATCCGGTCAGGGCTGTAAACTCGCCAGCGGCTGGAACGACCTCGCAGACAAGGACGGATTTGGTGTTCACCGAATACCGAATCATCCTTAGCATCTTCCGGTTCAATTCGCACAATCCGATCATCTTTAACTATGACTTTCAGTGCACAGCGGCTGCCACAGTTTACTAAGCAGGCACTATGTCTTATGGTTTCAATTCCCTCCTTTCCCGTAGCCGATGTAGTATCAGCTGCATTGAGAGTAAACGGCAGGGTCAGTGTGCTTGATGCTGCAACCGCAGCACTAATTTTGGTGGTGTTCACAATAACCTGTCTGCGGGACAGGTCCTGTTGTAATAGCTCATTAATTATTGTTTTCATGTAATTCCCATAACCTCTGAAATAGCTTCCTGTATATAGCATTACATTGGGTTATAAGAGTGTTATTGACAACAATCAATTAATACACAATCACGAAGATATAATTTTTATTACTGAGAAAGACAGACCGGTAACTTTCAAAGAAGTTGTCGTATGTTCATACTACCCAGCGTTCTTTTTTCGGGTTTAGCGATACAGTTTCTATCTGTGACCAGTTTCGAGTTTGTTGTGACCAGCGATCCGGATTCGTTTTCTCGCTGTTTCGTAGATAATTTTACGGCGGGCGAGGATCCCTATATTCTCCCCTCGATGTTATTCATCCGGTGTTACATACCTTATTCCGGTAAGGCGATGCTGGATGTTGTACCACGCAACCGAACCCATTGCGCGGCCATTGAGGGCAGTATTGCAGCATTCTGTAGAAGGGGTCAGTTTGGAGATCGGAAATTTTTGGGCACTGTTGCAAAGTTAGCGATGAGGCAGCCTTTTGTCTTATTCAAAGGCCTTACATTTCAAAAACTCTGCTTACCAGGCGCATTTCGCCCAGGGGATCACCATAATAAAATGCTGAGGCCTGGCCTTTGCGTAGTGCACGCATCACCTCAATACCTTTGATGGTGGCGTAAGCCGTCTTCATGGATTTAAATCCCAGCGTGGCGCCGATTATCCGTTTCAGTTTGCCATGATCGCATTCAATCACGTTGTTCCGGTACTTAATCTGTCGGTGTTCAACGTCAGACGGGCACCGGCCTTCGCGTTTGAGCAGAGCAAGCGCGCGACCATAGGCGGGCGCTTTATCCGTGTTGATGAATCGCGGGATCTGCCACTTCTTCACGTTGTTGAGGATTTTACCCAGAAACCGGTATGCAGCTTTGCTGTTACGACGGGAGGAGAGATAAAAATCGACAGTGCGGCCCCGGCTGTCGACGGCCCGGTACAGATACGCCCAGCGGCCATTGACCTTCACGTAGGTTTCATCCATGTGCCACGGGCAAAGATCGGAAGGGTTACGCCAGTACCAGCGCAGCCGTTTTTCCATTTCAGGCGCATAACGCTGAACCCAGCGGTAAATCGTGGAGTGATCGACATTCACTCCGCGTTCAGCCAGCATCTCCTGCAGCTCACGGTAACTGATGCCGTATTTGCAGTACCAGCGTACGGCCCACAGAATGATGTCACGCTGAAAATGCCGGCCTTTGAATGGGTTCATGTGCAGCTCCATCAGCAAAAGGGGATGATAAGTTTATCACCACCGACTATTTGCAACAGTGCC
>NZ_JAOWHD010000022.1:0-13388 GCF_030332785.1 Citrobacter sp. Cpo069 | reverse complement strand
AAATCGGCCCAGATCCGCGAAATTTTAATCAGCGAGTCAGCTTGGGAAGAAATGACCTGCTTATTCGCACCTTCCCTAGAGTGCAATATGGTGTGCCTGAATATAAAACTGGCTCAATACATACTTAAAAGTGGTAGTCGTTAGAACTAGACTGTTAATGATACAATTCTCCTGTTATTTTATTTTTATAAAAGGTCTCAAATATGCTCAAAAACAGATTTTCTTTATTGTGTCTTGCTGTGGCATCGTCACTTACTCTTACTGCTTGCGATGTAGTTGATGCTGCCTATGACGAGACTTTAAATGATAATGCACCCGAAATTGTAATAGCTGGAGGATTCAAAATTGATATCCAAGGTAATGCAGTTCCGGTTGAGGGATATGATAATTGCTCTTTGAATACTCTTCAGGGAAGCGTTGATACGGATAAATCAAATTGTATTGTTCTGGATAGAACACGTAAAAAAGTACCGGTTCTAGTTCATTTGTCATCCGGTCCCGTCAAAGAAGAATGGAAGATCGAGCACCAGGTTGAAAAAAACAAATCCGGCAAAAATTTCATCCAAACTCGTATGATTAGACCTGACGGTAACTTTGTAGTGCCTGCATCCTCAGAACGAGGGATCTTTAGTGGCAAACATTACAGTCAAGCCAGCTAAGTCAAGTCTATCCGTTCAAACAGAAAAAGGTTTCTTAAAAATGACGTTATCCGCTGCATTGCAAGGCACTTTTAAAGAGATGAGGAAAGACAATACAGTAGGCATCACAGTTCAAACTTGTTCAGATATTTTTGACAGCAATGTTCCTCCGGCTTATGTTTTCTGGCTTTATCGTCTCAAAGCGGGAGAAACTTTGCCGCGCGGAAGGTTCTTCAGAAAAAGAAAGCCAATCATCAATGTTATGGCAGTTGTTCATGATGCTGCATTCGAAAAATAACTGCGCTATCAGGAAAGTTACTTTTATGAACGTAATTGCAGCTGGAATTTTTTGCTTTATTTTTTACCCTACAGCTTTCGCTTATGCTTGTTATAAAAAGAGATGGCTAGAGTGGATTTTTCTTACTTTAATTATAATTTTTGCTTCTGCCATTTCGATTCAACAATACAATGAAGCGAATTTTGTAAGTGAGTTAAATTACCCTATGTTTATCTCCGCCATATATGGCCTGTCACTGGCATGGTTTCCTTTTCCGATTGCTTATGTTGTTCTGCGCTTCCTTCTTGATGATTTACAGCATGAGTACCCTAAACAGTGAGCAGATTTTAAGACTCATGAACAACATCGAAAGCACGAAACAGTCTGCACAAGGAAGATAAGGAGTATTCTTAGCAAGATATCTTTGTACCTGAAGACATAAAGCTGGCATCTTTTTCCTTATAGAGTGTATTATGATTAAGTAAATCCTTATCAAAGAATTAGAAAGTGAGGTCGTATGTCTGAAGCACTCAAATCGTTAAACAATATTCGTACTCTTCGCGCCCAGGGCCGCGAGCTGCCTTTAGAAGTACTTGAGGAAATCCTCGAAAAGCTTAATGTCATTGTTGATGAGCGTCGTCAGGAAGAATCATCCAAAGCTGCCGAACTGCAAGCTCGTCAGGAGAAACTTGACGCCCTGCGTAAGTTAATGGAAGAAGATGGTATCAACCCGGAAGAGCTGCTTGGCTCATTCCAGGCCAAATCTACGGCTACCAAGAAAAGCCGTGAACCACGCCCGGCCAAATACTCATTTACTGATGAAAATGGCGAAACAAAAACGTGGACTGGACAGGGCCGTACCCCCAAAGCTCTGGCAGAACAAATTGCAGCCGGTAAAAGTCTTGATGATTTCCTGATCTAACTTTTGCCACCAGTTTTGATAGAGGCCACTTCGGTGGCCTTTTCTCATACGGAATCAATTTCAGGTACAGAACATATGAAAAATTCAGAACCTAAGAGCTGTGATCCCTATGTGGACAGTTTGATTAGAAATGCAGATGCAAAGGAAGCCAGGTCATTTCTCAAAATATTGAAGCCCTTACCATTCCTTATCGTTATCATCGCTGTATTCTTTTTTTGGGTATCGTTTTCCCGTTTATTATCCCAGGTCGCGTAAAACCTTTTTAAAGACTCTTCTTTACCAGATATGCTCCCTCACCGGGATGGTTTCAACCTCTTCAGTTTCCCATATTGGCAAAACCTTCAGGAAATAAGACGATACCCTCCACGCTTTCCATTAAAGCGGGATGACGACGCCCAGTTCTTACGACCAGACTCCACGTTTTCGATTAGGATGCCTTTGGGCCCTTCTAACGAGGCCACCTCAACAACTCGCACTTTCCGGATCAGTCTTGGATCCACTTCTTCCCAGATCTGGCCAACTGTAATATCTTTTTGGGTTTGCATTTAATCTCTCGCTGTCATTTAGTGAACAAGACTAATCCTCGCCGTGGTTCAGCTTATGGCTTTATTTACGCTGACGATCCTTAGCCTTAAATTTTTGCCATCGTATCCGAAGGTTTTCGATGTTAACCGGAACCTGCATGCGTGTCGTCTCTATCTCATTCCCATGCCATTTCAGGAGATCATCATCCAACTCCCGGGCCTCCCGGCTGAAGTAAATTTTCATAGTGTCAGGGTTTATGGCGCAATGGTCATTGTCGAACAGTGTATGGATATCACGGCGAAGTAAAATTCCGTTCGTTACGTCGGGAATGCCTTCTTCATGACGTGGCGTTAAGTGCGCGGCCTCAGTACGCCAGGGGGACCTTACGCCGGTGACAACACATCGCCCGTAGCAATTCAACCTAACATCCCGGGCGAAAGGACCTTGGTCAGGACTGGTGACAGAAGTACATTCCTGGCCCTCTTTGTAGATACGCTTCGGGAAGTCGATAGTGGTTTGAGCTGTTTGGGAAAGTGACACATACGTAACCCCTTTGTATCTCTTTATCCCACCATTAAAAGTGGTAGGAATCGAGCTGGTTATGGCCACCAGTTTCACATCGCCCATTTCGACGATCTTAAGGCTCTTATTAGCGGCTACATGTAACTGGATGAATTTACCTACGTACACATCATGGTTCTCATCTTGTCTTTCAACACACAGAACGACATGGTCGAAGGTTCTCTTGTCAGAGATTACCCAGTTGCCGGTTTTCACACGGCCTGCTTCACTCACCCCTGCGGTAAGATCGGGTATGAGCGTCCCCTGCATGCCGTCAGTTCGAATTGAAAGAATTTCACCCGATAAACCCAGCTCTGCAAGCTCACTAATAAACGGTCTTTTCATCCGGCTTACCGGTTTTGGCTTCGTCATTTTCATCTTTGCTGTAACACCTCAGTACCCCATTGCTCGTTCCTGGCGGGACAGCCGTTCATCAGCAGCCTGAAGACGCTCATCACGCCGCCGTGCTGCCAGAACCCGTCGTTCTGAAAAAGACATAGCCGCTACGTTTGGTACGCTGAGCTTACCGTCACCGGCACAAACGTCACAGCGAACATCAAATGCTCCGGCAAAATACTTTTCACGCATTTCTGGCTCCCACTCAGCCATTTCTGATTGGGTGAATCCATTTTCAAAGGCCGGGTTTTCCATGGTCCCGTGGCCTTCGCACTGGTGACAGATTATGTACTTAAATTTGCGCATGTAACGCTCCTGTATATGATGGATGAACCACTCTCGTTCAGGGTTATGGCGAAATGTTTATCGCCGCAGCGAGAGATTCAGTCTTGCTATCAATATTCCTGAAGGTTGTCCGCCTGATTTCAGGGAAAGCATTCATTCACTGGCCGGTTCTACCTTATTATTCATACAGATTAAAGTAGTTGTGCCTACTACTGCGGTCACCTTCCTTGACAAAGTAAGCAAAGTTTGAAAAATTTAACACCGACGAAAGGCCATACCTTCGTTAGTGTGCGAAAGCCGCTTGCGAGCGACGGAATAGGTGAAAGCTTTAGTCAGGGTTAATTACCCTGTCTGCGGTGATGGGATGGCTCAGGCGTATATCATCACTCCTTCCAAAGTCCGTACACACTCTTTCAGCCTTTGCAGAAATGCAGGGGCTGTTTCATATCAGACAAGCGCAATGAAATTTTCAAATGCTTTCCAGAAATTCAAAGGCCTTAAGCTTTATCTGTATCTTACGGTCCCCGCACGGAAAGTAACTTTCCTGAACAGGAACCGCCTTGCCAGCCTTAACTTTCTAAACGGTTAAAGTTACACCAGGCTGTAAATGGTGAAACAGTTTTTGAAGCCCATGAAACACCGCTGTCGGAAAGATAACTAGCCCCAAGACGTCTAACTTCTTTTTGATGTAGAGCTAATTCTTTCGGATCGGCAATATCTTCCACCACGCTCATCATGGCAATCTGAACTCCGGGAGATGCCATTTTATAAGCTGTCGAGCTTGCAACTGAATTTTTCAGGATTGCCAATCTTTCTTTTTCTGGTCGCCCGTTGTCAGACGTATTCGCGTACGTTGTACCCGCAACTAACAATGGAAGACTGGCGTTGGCACAGAACTGCATAACGCGTTTTTGCTGGAGCTGTAATTCAGTGGCTGCAAATGCTTTACTGCATCCGAGGATCCCGATAATCATCACTAATGCTGTTTTATACATAAAATTGAAACCGTCCTTATTGAACTTTAAATGTTGCGGTTAACACTGTGTGGAGATGTATGGACTGGATAATACCCACATGCCTGCGCCTGCCAGTATACCGGCTCAGGTATTAAACCTAAGAGATCTGGTGCACCGGATTTTACCTTTTCATTTCGGTTTTATCTTGAGCCTGGCTCTTGAGTTTAAATTTAAAGGTATGGCGCATGCAGGTTTCACTGACGGGTTTTCACACATCCCGGCTGTAACCCATCATTGTTCATGAGCCAGGCCCTGGTATCCTGCCCAGCGTACGGCCAGCCGCTCTAAGTCCAGATCGTACACCAGCGGTGTGATTTTACGGCCTTCAAACAGCTCGCCCAGCTCAATGCCTGGCTTAAAATGAACGGTCAGGGTGGCCGGATCTATGCCCATAAGATCGGCATCAAACAGAGCATGCATTGTTGGAGTCATCAGGATGCCATTAGACGGATTGTACCGGGTTCCATGTTCAATGTGTGCCGCATCCAGGACACCGCCATTAACCCAACCGGTTACCGCACAACGGCCCGCGAAATTCTCGATGAGCAGAGCTTTAAATTTACCCTGTGCCACGCCACTACGTTGCGTCACTACGCGCTCGCAGTGCTCACCCTGGATATCTACGTCAGGTTTCCGCTTTGGTTCGCTGGTGGCCGTCTCAGCTTGTTTTAGGGTGGAACGTGGATAGGCCAGGTTATATGCTGCGCCTGTGGTCATTTGCTCGATGACCGCAGGTGCATAACCTTCTGCTTCCAGCTTACGATATGCAGCCCGGTAGTCTCTTTGGGTTTTCAGCGGGTATATCTTTCCGCCTTTACCATCGAAAGCGATAAACCAGAAATCGTCCGTGCCAGTTTCCAGATTTCTGCAACGTTTCAGATGCCATCCGCCTTCTCTCGCCCAGATGGTACGGTTATTTCTGGCATTCGTTTTGTCATAACCGTTCTCGTCAAGCCAGCTATCAAAGCTGGTCAGCCCCAGATCCTGAACCTCCAGAGAAGGCACTCGAATGACCTGCAAGGTATGGCGGGGTCTTGGCTCTCTCATCTTGATCTCTTCCTAGCGCTGGTCTGGGAAATACGGATATTGCGGGCCATATTCATAGTCATGCGGGCCTGGCTCAACTTCCCAGAATGGACGGCCGCTAATTGTCTTTGGACCGCGCTCGTTTACGATGTCTTCTACATCCTGAATATTAAATGGCATCGTTGCCAGTAACAGCTGATCTTCGGGTGTCAGCGTCACAGTTGCACCGTCGATACGGCTGTAAAGGTCGGCAAACTGTTTACCTGCACCGTGCAACCGGTGCTCCGCTACACTTCTGATTGCGTGTAAGTCCAGCTCCGCCGCTTCCATGCGATCCACGTATAGTTTCATTTCTTTACGCAAAGCGCTCAGCTCACGGGCTTTAATAAACCCGCAGGCGTACCCACCCAGGGCGATAACTGCAATGATTGCTAAAATTGCCATTTTTTTCTCTCACGTGATTGCGGCCGTTACTCTAGTCTTAATGTGAAGTCTGGGAATTCGCTGGATGTTAAGTACGTTTTCATCCCCAGACTGACAGATGCTAAGGCGCGATCCCAACACTCCATTTGTAAGTATCAGGCCCATCTTCTCCGCTGGTGGCATCTGCTACAATCTGTGCATAACGTTCTCCAGCAAGTTCTCTTACCATCTGATCCACGACCCATTGCAGATGATGCATTTCATCGGTTCCGCCGTAACGACAAGCCAACTCAATAGCCCGCTCTATTCTTTTTTGTTCTTCAGTCATACTGAATCCTCACGCTTACATCAGCTATTCTGAAAACATGCACACTATAAATTGCGGCTGTCATTTCTCAGCCAGGCGCCTGCATTGCTGCCTCATTCCATCAAAAATACTTTCCGCAAGCTGCTGGGGGAACTGGTCCGGAAGAAGCCCGCTAACACGTTCAATGACACCCGGGGTTCTGGCGATGATTTCCTCTATCATCGCCTCTGTCTGCTGTTTACTCAGGCCGGTTATCTCACCATGCCTGATCCAGTGGCGTCGTTGTATTCGATATATCTGGTAATAGTTGCTACTGCCACGTACGGCCATCGCCAGTTTGCACTTCTGCCAGGATATCTGATTGTTCCCATGACCGATCACCGGCCATGCCGACAACACATCATAGAGTGGTGTAAGGTGATAACGTCCCTGTGGCCCAATAGAAATACTGAAATTTTTAGCGTGGCCATCTGTTGCGGCCATCATCCAGAAAACTATCTGCGTCATAAAAAACTGCGCTTTGTCACGCTCAGCACGGTCTGAATTACTCAGAACTTCCATAATTTCCGATATACCTGGCCCGCCGTCCGCCTGATATTTTCGTAATGGCGAAATGCCCAGGGCCTGACACATATCCTCCTGGGGTAAACGAATGATCCATTGTCCGTTTCCTGACCATTTTCGGTCAAAACGTTCTACCACCAGCGCTTTCTGATCTTCAAAGTGAGCAATCTGCGTTCTTGCCACGGGGAGCCCGTACTGTTCGAGAAGTACCGAGCAGAGCCATTCATTTTCAACCGACGAGCGCATGTCGGCTTTCATGTTCCCCACAAGTCCGAGCGGTAGCTTGAATATATGCGTCGTTGGTGTATTACCCTCCGGCATACACCACCGATCTTCATGCCACAGTAGGGCTGTTTTCTCCTGAGCACCGGCAATAGATAAACGTAAGTCGTCGTTATCTTCTGGCCTGCCCGGTAGCAATGTCTCCGTGGTATTACGCAAAGTTGCCGCAATTTCTGATTCAGTAAGCGGGTGATACTTCACGGAATATAAATCTGTGGGTTCATCTCCGTCATGAAGCAGCTGTATCGCGCCCACGCAGTCTTTTCCCAGCTCCGTCAGAAGATCAAAAGGCTCCAGGCTATCGGCCTTGTAACGCATTGCCAGACGTCTGCGTATGCCTTCGCTGTCCGGGAGTAAATTATCAAAATAGTCACGTACCACATTTCCACGCCAGACCTGGTTCCCGGGAGTAAAAGGAAGGGACAATGACAGCGGCCTTCCCTGTTCGTCTGCACTCCAGTCAGGAAGGTATTGTAAGCTGTCTACCCCTTTACTTTTTTCCCAGTATCCGACTTTGATTCCGTTCATCCAGATTGCCAGACGCTGCTGTTTCCGGCTCATATCGTTACCATTTCTCCTGTCGTGCAGGTGAGTTTGATTTAAGCATTTCTTCCGTCTGCTTCCCCTCTGAAGAGGCGGTTGTCGAGGAGAAGCTGATTTTTACGCCCAGGATAGAAAACACCTTGAATAGCCGTTCAATGCTCGCACTGGCAGGGTTGGCTTCCAGACGTGAGTATGTCTGTTGAGTGACCCCTAACCTTTCGGACAGGTCTTTTTGCGTCAGGCCATTCGCCTTGCGAAAACCAATGAGCAAGGGACGCAACTGGTTGAGCGTGTTTAACGGGTAATCATTATTGATCATAAGCTGGCCTCAGTAGTTCCTCTGATACACCTTGTACGCTGTTTTCTAAACATACACCCTAAAAGCTGTAATATCAAATTAACAGCCTAAAAGCTGTTAAATAGAGAGTACAACCTTTAGGCTGTTACTAAGTGGCAGCATAAATCTTTATGAGGTTTGATATGAGAGAACTATCAATAATAAGCCGTTACGCTCGTACAGCATCCGGTAAGAGAGCTGACAGATCAGGATCATCGGTAAACGAGAAGCGGAGTATCTTATGGCCCTGTTGTGAGCTGTATAAATAACTACGAGCTACTCTCTGCCTCGGGGAGGAGGCAGAGAGAGTATTAAAAGCAAAGGCAGACATTTTTAGCAGCTGGTGGGCTATGGGGTTCCGGAGGTGCTCCGGTGAATGTTACTTGACTGGCAAGTTTCCTGCTCTGATGGTCAATGCCTCGATGCTGTCTATATTGTTCTGAAGCCGTTCCAGTTCTGCCTTTTCAATACCGGCCCAAAGCTTTAAGTGTCGCTGATAAAGGGACCACTTGAGTGAGTGAAAACCATTCCAGGCCAACCCCATCCAGGAGGCGTAATTCGCATTGAGAATATTGCCGGTGATATACATTTTACCTGCGTTAACAGCACTGGAAGTTCCATAACCCAGGGCAAGCATCATCCGGAAGCGTGGATTTAGCCGCAACGGCATGGTATCCAGTAAGGTCTCCCCAAAAGCTCCTTTTCCCAGCGATACCTGTTTCGCCACATAGAAAACCCGCATCAAAACTTCCATTATGCTCATCGGAATACTTGTCACGATAAACTGACGAAAGTCATACCCGTTGACATACATGTACTCTATTTGTTTGCCGAAGTTAGAACTCCCCACAGGGATCCCCTCAAGCATACGAAGTAGCCCCATAAAAGGAGCCGGTAACCCCATGCCACGGTTTCCTTTTGCTGAGGGGGCATTAACATCCGATGCCAGGTGTCCAAACATTCTGGCGATGAGCCTGAAAATATTGGTTTCGTCTGTAACGCCTTTACTGGAAGGATAAACCACGATCTGTCCATTCTGAACCACCGTACAGGTCCCGTTCAGCATATCCTTTATACCGAAAATAATGCCCAGTACGGGATCGTGTGACAAAGCTCTTAAGCGGTGATTTGTGGGAGACAAAACGCCACCGGCCGCACCCACTAAATCGCTGCTGATCGAACTGTCTGGTGCCCCTATAGGGAACAAATCTGAGAGTTTTGTACTCAGGTCCTCCGGCAAAATGGCATTGAAGGCTTTCTGCACCTGTTTATTGAAAATACCATCCACTTCTGCCGTAAAGCTCACCGTAGGTTTTGGCGGGGCTCTGACGCAAAGTAAATCCAGCATGGATGCTATGAGCCCGCATCCGCAGGCAATAGCATAATCCCAGGCGTCGAGTGCGTAGCGATCATTAAATTCTTTAATATGATTCTGGATCCGGGCATCTACAACAGCCAAGTCATCCGTGGAGAGTATTGTGGCCAGTCCAATATCACCGCATACACGCTGGTTAGCCTCGCTATATATAGTCTTGAGACCAGTAGAATGCATGGCAGTATCTGAAGGGGTCATTTCTCGCAGATGATGTTCTTTAAGCGCCAGATGCTCCGCTTCATCAAGTTCAGTGCCGCTGATTAGCCCGGTCAACTGTGCCTTAAGGCTCTCTATATCACTGTTAATTGTCTCGTGAGCGTTCGCGATATCCTGACCACGGAGCTGAATATAACGGATGGCCCTGAACTCATCATCATAAGGAGACTGACTCATGTGTTTACCTCACCGCGACCAGGCTACCTTTTGGAGCTTTCTTAGTAAGCATGTCGATTGTTGCCTTGATGCCAGCAATTTCTGCCTTAAAATATTCCGCATTCGACATCAACCTTTCCTGAACTTCGTAGAGCTTTTGGATGGCCTGACTAAGGGCGGCTGTCAGTTTCGCATTTTTTTTGTGTTTCACTATCGCGTACCCGCCAATCCCTAACACAGCTACAGGTGCGGCCAATACCGCAATGCCTGCAACCATACCGCCACCGACGATAGACCCTGCTGTAGCGAGCCCGGAGGTTATGCCTGCTGCTGACACTCCCGTTGTACCAAGCGTATAGAGAGCACCGAAGGAAGCCGCTGCGCCTACGCCTGACCCCGCCAAAGCTGCTGCGCCCTCAGTAATACCCGGGAACTTATTTTCAAGCGCCTGAAGAGCACTTGTAACTTCATCCATTGCCTTCTTGCGAATTTTTTCGAGCTCTTCAGTTTCGGTAGCGTCCATTACAGGCCTCGTATTCATAACTTGCTGTGTGATAGGTGAAAAAGAGCACCATAAAAGTGATGAAGAAATCATGACTTACTATTGTGGCACTTTCGAGTTCATGTTTGTCAGTTTCAATGCTGTTGCTGTTAGTAAGGGCAGACGCCATATCGGGCAGACCCAAAATAACTATCGTGCCAGCGTCATTTTGGAACTGACTTTGCTAAAAATCAGTAGCGGACTGAACAGACATGTGTGGATTTGAATCTGGGCAGGTTCCAGACATTATTCCAACCAGACTTCCAATGACAAAATGCTCGTCATTCTCGGAGACGACATAGGGTCCACCAGAGCAACCATCGGTGTTGAAATGTGCTATTACAAAGCGAGTTGTGAGATGTTGGGGAGAATGATTTGAGCAATTTAAAGGCCAAATGCCTGAAACTTCACCAGGGAATGTCGAAATTGTTGTCTCATTCATTGGATATCCGACACCCAATGTACCCATGCCAGCTGCGGGAGCCAGGACCTTAAAGTAACTACTTACAGGCTGTTGTATTCCAGCTGGTAATACGATTTCTGCACTGTCAACAAACGGAATGCCGTCTTTAAAGTCTGCCCTGTCATTAGCCTCATTGAGAATGAAATCGACTAGAACAGGCTCTTCGTTCACCAGTCCTTGATGGTTAAGAAATTTGACGTAAAGTTTAAGTGTATTGCTGACGGGATAAATTTTTCCAAGAGCATTGGTAACAACATGGGCTGCGGTGAGAATCTTTTGCTGCTGACCATTATCGAAACCAAACGCAGTTGCTTCGAGATGGCTACTAAAATGAGGATCATTGCTTACATAGATTTTACAAACGTAGTTTTCAAACATTATTTCCTCCTTTTGCCGGTACCTAATCAGTTACACGGCTGCATGTTATAAACAACTAAACTCGCTTCCTGATATTTGAGTTTGTATGTTTTGCCAGGCACCAGCTCACCTCTGAAACACGGTTAGTCTCCTCCATGACATGGTTATGGCGATGGTCAGAAACTGTTATCGACGAAAGGCTGGAATTCCTTTAATGGCATTATCCATTTCAAGTCGTATGTCCTGAACGGGAGCGTATATTTTTATGATTCCAGATCTTAACCCTGAAACATTCCCCGTATCAAAACTGACCCGTTACAGATAAGTCACCACCGGTGCTGTCGATTAATTTAGTGAATTGCATGTCCTCATCCCATAAAGGGTAGGGCCTACCCCCGGCATCGAGCAAACCTGACCACCCTGCCCTTATTAAGACCCCACATGCGGCAATGGTGCCCTGTCCACGCCGCCCGCGAACTTTGAGGAAATGGGGAGAAAATAAAAAGAAAACAAAAAGTTATCGGCTGAAGTACCGGCGCAGATCGGGAATCAGGCGAAGCCTGACAGCACGTTAGGGCCTGGCAGGGGGCTTGAGGGATGAGGACATGCAATTGTGATAACCTTCCCGCCACGGGGTCGGTTAAATTCGTATCCTGCCGGTGCAATTCCAACGGCCGCGTTACCAGTTCGCCGGGTAGCATGGCCAGCAAAGCCAGGCATCGAGCACCCGGGTTTCACTGACGGCCGCTGCATAGACGCCGGTATCCGGGAAGAAATAAACCGGGGTGGCGTTGTTCAGCTGGTCGCCTTCATCGGCCAGAGCGCCGATCACCTCATGAGGCTTAAGCAGCATATCCGTTAAATATTCATCCGGGTGGATGGCATTCAGCGATATGGCCATCTCCAGAAATTCATCCAGGGTATGGCGGGTACGATACCCCCGGAAAACCTCGTATGAAGGCGTGACGCATTCACCATCCAGGGAACAGGCATCGTAACCGGCCAGCTGCTCTTCGGTGAGTCCGGAGGCATGCTTTGCCACAAGATTCGTAAATTGCTCTTTATCGTCCATCACAATCCTTACGCTGTAGGGGCCTGTTTGTGTTATCACTGCTTCCGGTTTTTACTTCGCACAACCCGGCAGGTATCCGGTCGCCCGGGCGTCCTTTGCGGTCTTGTTCGCCCTTCGCCTGAATTACGTCAAATCCCTTTCACTACCCGGCCGCAGGGTGACACCTCCCCTTTTCTCCGGAAGCGAAAGAGGAAGAACAGTTTAACAGCCCGGATCCTCAATAATTTTCGCGTAACGGACTAAATAACCGGTTTATGCAGCTTCTGATAACCACAGACCGCGATAGGGCACTGTTGCAAATAGTCGGTGGTGATAAACTTATCATCCCCTTTTGCTGATGGAGCTGCACATGAACCCATTCAAAGGCCGGCATTTTCAGCGTGACATCATTCTGTGGGCCGTACGCTGGTACTGCAAATACGGCATCAGTTACCGTGAGCTGCAGGAGATGCTGGCTGAACGCGGAGTGAATGTCGATCACTCCACGATTTACCGCTGGGTTCAGCGTTATGCGCCTGAAATGGAAAAACGGCTGCGCTGGTACTGGCGTAACCCTTCCGATCTTTGCCCGTGGCACATGGATGAAACCTACGTGAAGGTCAATGGCCGCTGGGCGTATCTGTACCGGGCCGTCGACAGCCGGGGCCGCACTGTCGATTTTTATCTCTCCTCCCGTCGTAACAGCAAAGCTGCATACCGGTTTCTGGGTAAAATCCTCAACAACGTGAAGAAGTGGCAGATCCCGCGATTCATCAACACGGATAAAGCGCCCGCCTATGGTCGCGCGCTTGCTCTGCTCAAACGCGAAGGCCGGTGCCCGTCTGACGTTGAACACCGACAGATTAAGTACCGGAACAACGTGATTGAATGCGATCATGGCAAACTGAAACGGATAATCGGCGCCACGCTGGGATTTAAATCCATGAAGACGGCTTACGCCACCATCAAAGGTATTGAGGTGATGCGTGCACTACGCAAAGGCCAGGCCTCAGCATTTTATTATGGTGATCCCCTGGGCGAAATGCGCCTGGTAAGCAGAGTTTTTGAAATGTAAGGCCTTTGAATAAGACAAAAGGCTGCCTCATCGCTAACTTTGCAACAGTGCC
>NZ_JAOWHD010000021.1:0-296 GCF_030332785.1 Citrobacter sp. Cpo069 | reverse complement strand
CGCGGCCATCCCCCCAACACCCGGATAAATCACGCCCGGCCCGTCGCTACGCGCCAGCCCGCCCGCTCAACCGGGCCGTTGTGACGGGCCACTGTTCCGGCGGTGGTATCGTCTGACAGCCCGCCAAAACCGGCTTTGCAGGGAGGGGGTGGGTGCTTCGCCCTGGTCGGCGTCACCGGCGACGTAACGCCCTGCCCCGTTCGGCTCCGGGGAAGTGGGCGCGTCGCCCAGCTCGATGCCGTAAGGCCCGGCAATTTGACCACGCCGCCCAGGTGGAGATCGGCGCAGTTGCCTTT
>NZ_JAOWHD010000019.1:0-650 GCF_030332785.1 Citrobacter sp. Cpo069 | reverse complement strand
TACGGGCATGATGTTACTGGGGATGGTCATTTTCCTGTTTACCGTGAGTGGCGGGACGCTCTGGTATCTTGGCGGGATGATACAGGCGAACCTGGAAGAAATCAGGAAGCAGAACGAGAATCTGGAGAAGCTGAACGCGAAGACATGGGGCGTGCGTTATCACGAGGGGAGCAACGGACGTTTTCTGGTGTTGCCCGAGGGGATGAAAGCCGAAACGAACTGGACGATGGAAAACGGGAAACAGAATGCCGTAAGGCTGGTACAGGAGTAACAGAGCATGACGGAGCTGGAAAGACATTTGCTGAACGCATTAGAGCAACTGCAACAGGACTATATGCAGCGGCTGAACGAATGGGAGAGCGCCTTCGTGGAATTGCAGAAAATGTTTTCGCTTACGCAACGGGACAACGCGATGCTGAACGAGCGGGTCATGCAGTTGAGTCAGCAGGTGCAGCACTTGAGCGAGCAGACAGAACGCTTGAGCCAGTTATACAGCGAGAACAGGAGATAAGGGACGAACGGCTGATACAGGAACGCGAACATGAGTTATCCCTGGAGCGTGAGCGCCAGCTGGAAATACAGGAACGGACACTGGATGGCCCTTCGCTGGGATGGTAATCAGAGGCAGGCTAAAATGTTGTCAGCGCGTT
>NZ_JAOWHD010000018.1:0-223 GCF_030332785.1 Citrobacter sp. Cpo069 | reverse complement strand
TGCTCAGACATACTATGCACAGATATAATCACCCGTCCGTCCTTGTGATTATCGGAAAAGGCCATGCACCGGAGTCGGCAAACCGGTATGCAGTGATGTGACTTTAATCTTTATCAGCAGGCGCATTTCGTATTAAGGGAGCCAGTGTTAGCAACCCTGCCCAGGACGGAAGGACACTATCAGGACTGAACGCCAGTTTGGCGATTAAGGGGGTTAAATCTGC
>NZ_JAOWHD010000017.1:0-291 GCF_030332785.1 Citrobacter sp. Cpo069 | reverse complement strand
AGTGCTCACACAGATTGTCTGATGAAAAGTAAATAGCAAGGCGTCTTGCGATTGAGACTTCAGTGTCCCCTTCGTCTAGAGGCCCAGGACACCGCCCTTTCACGGCGGTAACAGGGGTTCGAATCCCCTAGGGGACGCCACTTGCTGGTATGTGTGAGTGAAAGTCGCCGACCGAAGTATCTCAAAACTGACTTACGAGTCACGTTTGAGATATTTGCTCTTTAAAAATCTGGATCAAGCTGAAAATTGAAACGACACACTGTTTCATTTCTCCGTAATAAGAAATGAAAA
>NZ_JAOWHD010000016.1:0-616 GCF_030332785.1 Citrobacter sp. Cpo069 | reverse complement strand
CAAAACGGTTCTGGGAAGCACCCAGGATGCTGCGCTGAGTATCAACAGCTTTCAGTGCGGCATCGATATCTTCCAGCGGGCTACCGTTGGTTGCACCGGTGGAATCCACGGTACCATTCAGAACATCAAAGCCTTTTGCCGCTACAGTACGCATATTGCCGTTAACGACTGCTCCAGAAGTTGCTTCAGCCGCTTTAGTACCTGCAACTTTACCCGCTTCTACACCCGCTTTCGCAGCGGCATCAGCTGAGCCTGTCATTTTCGGCGCAAGAATTGCTACAGAAGCCTCTTTCTGGGTAGAGGTTGCTGCAGCATCATAGCCTGCTTTAATGGCTGTATGATCGGCAGTACTAATCGTAGTAGCAGCATCGATTCCTGCTTTCGTTTTGAAGGTCTCGAGCAATGCATCTTTCGTAGCACCTGCTGCTGCTGCATCATAGGCATCATAAGCATCTTTCACATCAGCTGTGAAGATTTTATCGGAATAAACTTTGTCGCTTGCGGTTTTTGCTGCAGCCGTATATGCCGTATCGTAGTTCGTCTTAGCAGTATCCAGAGCCGCCTGGTTAGTATTAACTGTAGTACCTGAAGTCCCACCCGCTCCCGCAGTTGCCAG
>NZ_JAOWHD010000015.1:0-681 GCF_030332785.1 Citrobacter sp. Cpo069 | reverse complement strand
TTAGGGATTGAAGCCCGAAGGGGCGAGACAGCTTGCCTGGCTCGATGCGCAGCACGAAAGCCCGGCCCGCAGGGAACGCCAGAGATCACCGGCGCAAAAAAAGGGGCTACGCCCCTACAGATAGAGCGGGGGACTTACCCCCGCGCGATCATAAACTCCATTCAGCTTCTGAATAGCCCGGCAGTTCATAGGATTTTTTATCTTTCCACCGGGCGGGATTAGGCAATGTTTCAGTATAAGCCTCATGTAACGCTGATTTTATGGCTTTGAGGACTGTATGCACCATAGTTTCATAGTATTCGGCAAACTCGCAGGACTGATATTCATACTCATCAATGCAGACAATCACCTGAATTTGTGTTTTTGGGTCGTTAATATTTAGCTCCGGTTCACTGTATTCAAAAGAGTGCGCCGGGCTACTTTCTTGATAGCGAACATTAACAGAATGGGTATTCAGATTAAGCATCATCTGACCAAATGAAACAGCCTCGACAGGCTGAAGTGTGCCGGTCAGTACCAGAGTTTTAACGATAGTAGAAATGGCTTTATCAGATACTACGTATGCGCTCATGATTTATATCCTTCGCAGATTGTTTGAATAGGAGCGGTTGCCGCCGCTGGTTCCGGGCCGGTCAGCACCATTGCTAACCGATAAATACAGTATAGGCTTTCCCTCTTTAA
>NZ_JAOWHD010000014.1:0-228 GCF_030332785.1 Citrobacter sp. Cpo069 | reverse complement strand
GGGCGCGTCGCCCAGCTCGATGCCGTAAGGCCCGGCAATTTGACCACGCCGCCCAGGTGGAGATCGGCGCAGTTGCCTTTCATTTGTCGGCAGCGGTGCAAATTTAAGTATCTTTATCGTACTATATAATGATACTAAAAGTTGACTTTTAAAGAGGGAAAGCCTATACTGTATTTATCGGTTAGCAATGGTGCTGACCGGCCCGGAACCAGCGGCGGCAACCGCTCC
>NZ_JAOWHD010000003.1:0-29378 GCF_030332785.1 Citrobacter sp. Cpo069 | reverse complement strand
GGGCGCGTCGCCCAGCTCGATGCCGTAAGGCCCGGCAATTTGACCACGCCGCCCAGGTGGAGATCGGCGCAGTTGCCTTTTATTTGTCGGCAGCGGTGCAAAATTTAAGTATCTTTATTGTACTATATAATGATACTAAAAGTTGACTTTTAAGGGGGGAAAGCCTATACTTTATTTACGGTTAGCAATGGTGCTGACCGGCCCGGAACCAGCGGCGGCAACCGCTCCGGGCAACCTGCGAAGGAAAATGTATGAATACGACTCTTGTTGTTTTAGTCCTCGCCATAACAGGCGCGTTATATCTCCCCTGGCGTCTTGTGCGCGACGGTTACAAAGAACTGGTGCAAATGTGCCTGTTTTGCTCCTGTATCGTCACGCTGGCCGCTGTATACGCCGTGTTAGTTAATCTCGATACTCCACACCCGTTTATGCCAATGTTTATCGCGGTAACGGCGTTCGGTGCGGCATTCGTGGCTGACTGCGCTTTATCTCTCTGGCTCTATCAGCGTAAAGCTAACGCTAAGACGGCTAACCACTAACCACTAATTAAACCGCCCTGCGGGGCGGTTTCTAACCATGATACGGGGGAAATATGGGAAACATCATTCTGATGGCCGAGAAAGCAAAAGGCGCGGTTACTGAAGAGGCTGAAGTGTATGAATTTGAGGGAATGGATGATTTGATCCGGTTTCGTAAGCGATTCCCTGAACAGATGAAATATGAATACCATTACCTGCTTTCCGGTGGCACGAAAAATTTTCGGCATATCGCGCTTGTTGAAGCCAACCATTTTAAGCAGTTCAAAAAGCTGGTTAATCTGTACCAGGATCGCTAACAACGCTGAACAGCGCGGCATTGCCGCGCTGCTGTATAACGGATTATTTAGTATCATATAATGATACTAAAAGTTGACTTTTTGGAGCGAGGAATTTATACTGTATTTATCGGTTAGCAATGGTGCTGACCGTAAGCGAAGGAGCAAGGTTATGAAAAAATTTATCTGCAACCGCAACGGCAAGGCGGTTTTTCAGGAAGGTGATCGGGAGCTGGTAGCTGCTTACCAGATGAAATCCTCTCCGGTTCCGGTGACACCCCGCAAGCTGAAAGCTGAAATGGAGGCTATCGCCAGAACAGCCCGATAATCAATCACCCGCGCCGTTGGCGCGGGTATCCCTCATAGCGGCGGCAACCGCTTTTTGCGAAGGAGCAACGCGATGTGTATTGATCACGTCCTCACCTTTCCCGTTCCCCTGGAAGATGCCAGCTTGCTGGCAGACTACTGCGGGTTTGAAGTGTATCCCACCTACAGCACGAACCGGGCCGATGAAACGCCCCGTTTTTCCGTGGTGGCACTTCATCGCCACAAAGCCAGGCTGGAAACGTTAGCCGTGGCCGACACGGAGAAAAGCGCCCATGCTTTCCGCGATATGGCCGAGATTACCGCCGCTTATTACTTACATTTTCGGCGGTAATACGATGAACGATTATCTATCCCTCATGGAACAGGCACGACAGGCAGAGGATTTGCGCGACTGGAAAACCGCCGCGCAGCTCTACACTCAGGCAATGGCCGTTAGTCCAAAAGCCAGAACGATGCGCCAGCGCCGCGAAAGGCTGAACCTACAGCAGCGTATTGACTTTTGTGAGCGTAACGCGAGGACGTAAAAACTAAAAAAAACCGCCTCATACGGCGGTTTTTTTCTGGTTAGGTTGGCTGGTATTCTGCCTTTCCGCAGTGTTCACCGCCACAGTACAGGATCAGGCCCGGCTTTCCCCACACGTTCGTATGGCATTTCGGGCAGGTGTATTTTGTCCGGTTTGATTTATTCACCGGCGTATCTGGCGGCGGGTTTACCAGCGAAAGGGCTTGTGTGATCTCATCATCCAGCTCGCCATCGTCGCCGTATCCCTCATCCTCATAATCTTCGTCATCGACATACCCTTTACCGTCTGCGCCGGTTGGCGTTGGTGGCGTTGGCTTATGTGGAGGGAACCGATCCAGCCAGCTTAGTTTAAACGCCGTGGTAAGCAACTCCTTGCAGGCGGTATCAAACGCGCCGCCGTCCTCGATGTAATGGCTCATGGACTCTCCGACGCGCTTACCTCCTGGCTGGCCGGTGTCGGATGGTATCAGGCCGATGCGCTCCATCATCGCCGCCCATTCTTTATTGTGGTATCCACGGCGGCCCGGTTTGCCGGTGTGTTGCTGCAACTGGTGAACCATTTCATGCACAAGCGTGGAAAGCGTGTCGCGTATCGTGCGGATCGAGAAATAGACCGGGTTCATGGCGATTTCATCAACGATTTGGCCGGTTGAGCGACCAACAAAGCGACCATTCGAGAAATAGCCATACGTTCGTTTTTCGCGCTGAAGGGTGATAAGGCAAGGCGGCAGCGCACTATCAAACAGGCGTTGATTGAAAAATTCGTAGGCGCGTTGAAGCTCGTCGTAAGTTTCCTGGGTAGGGATGATCATAGCGGCCTCACAATGGGGTTCTGGATTGCACAAACCATTTTATTGATTATGGATTGTGCAATCCACTTTTATTTTTGGGCGTTCCCTGCGGGCGGGCTTTCGTGCTTCGCATCGAGCCAGGCAAGCTGTCTCGCCCCTTCGGGCTTCAATCCCTAACGCAATCGAGGCCAAAAAAAACGGCCCGGATAGGGCCGCTTCAGGTCAGGCTTTTTGTCAGTGAAGCAGGAACGTTATAGCCGCCGCGCCGAGCGCTCCACCAACGAAGGAACAGACAACCGTGATAATCAGAATCTGCCTGATAAGCGCTTGCGAAAACCCTGTTTGCGCTCCGGCCAGACGTTCAAAAAATTGGTCGCTAACCTTCTGCTCCTTCTTCAGAGTGTTGACCAGCTCGCGCTGGCTTGCGATCACTTCTGTTTTCGCCACCTCAGATGATTTCTTTATTTCATCGGAGGCTTTATCCAGCCGTTCTACTGTTTCGGTAACGCTTGTGGTTACGCTTTCCAGTTTTGAGGTGATTTCTTTCGCATCGCCTAAAAACCAGTCCATCAGGATATCTAATTTATCAGGTTGCTTTTCCATATTATTCAGCCGTTAATATTTCAAAGGTACGATCAAGATTACGTTTAACCGGCAGCGCTAATTTCATCCAGCGATAACGCCGCGCAGCCGCCGCGCGTTCGTCGGCATCAGTGCAGGATTTAGCTTTCGCTTTAAATGTTTCTGGATCTTCAGCCAGCAGTTCTTCAAACGAAATTTTGTGATACGCGAGGTATTCATAAATTTCACTTTCAAAAACGGCGGCATCTTTATGAATAGAGGCTTTTTTAGAATCCTTCGCCCATTCATACACTGAAGCAATATCTTCCTGCGGAGTTGCTTTAATGCGGTTAGGCAGAAGAACAATTTTGGATTTTGGAACGCCAGCAGCGCTTAACGCGAGAGCGGTCTTAATACTTTCCTGCCATGCTTTATCATCCGGGGTAACAGGAATAAGATATTTATCAAATTCATCAATTGCACCCTCGTATTTTGTCATGGTAGAAAGAAAACGCTCTACGTTCGACGCGCCAATATCCACGATGGCGTTATCTTCAAATACGATTTCTTCAACCAGTTGACCAAAATTATCCCCGGTCAAACTCATTACTTCATCAACGCCCAAATCAGCCGCCGACATATTGATTGTCTCGATGGCAAAGAATTTTGCGCCAGCCATGCGAGGATACAGCAGGTATGACGAAATAATAGTTTTGCCGACACTGCCACTGTAGTTCATTACTGCAATTTTCATCTATTCGCTCCTTTAGAAACCTTTTTTATTACCTACGCTACCTTTGAATGAGGACGCAACTTTTTTTGCCTCATCCCCGATTTTTTTAAAATCGGTATCGGACAGAAATTCTTTGTTCCCGCCCATATCCTCAACTAACTTTTCTGATTCTGGATTGTGCAATCCAGTATCTTCCGGTTTTGCTTCTTCCTGCGGTTTTGGATTGTGCAATCCATTTTTTACCGCACTTTCTGGATTGTGCAATCCACCTTTTTTACGCTTTAACCTGGCCCGGTACAATGCCATTTCCAGCGCTTTCGGTGTTACGGAAAAGCTATATTCAGCATCAAGCAGTTGAGCAATCTCTTGCCTCGATACACCTTTATCCAGCCAGCCCTCGATCTCATCTAAACGAGTTCGTACTGCTGCCGAAAGGTTACGAGGTTCTAACTCGGTTGCCTTTTTCATACCCTCTCCTTCGTCTGCATTTGAATGTACGTTAACCCGCTTATCCCGTCAACCCGATTTTGTAGTTTTTTGGTAGTTTTTTAGTAGTTGGTTGCTTTTTTTTTGTAGTCTATCTGTAGTTATGCTGTAGTTTTTACCACAATTCAACCATCTAGGTGTGTAGTTTTTCTGTAGTCTATTTGTAGTGGTTGGTAAAAAAACTTTCATGCAAGCATGAAAGTGGTGAATGTGAACGCTTTTTGAGCGATTCACTTGCACTTAACACCGGTTTCTCCCTTAAAAAAGGCGTGGTATGGTATCCCTTAACGGCTATACACCATACGCAATTACGATTTTCATCGTAAATGCTTGAAAACAAAACAAATTATTCTAATTTGTGTTTTAATGTGTAATACGCAACGTATTACACATGTGGAATTAAGCCGCATATATGCTAGATTTGCATGTATTACATCGGTATTACAAAAAGGAAACCTATGCCATCTATCAGTTTAAGAGTGACCGAAGCGCAAAAAATCGACCTTGAATACCGTTCGGAGGGCAACGTATCGGAGTACATCAAGCAACAGCTTTTTGGACAAAAAGAGAGTGCCAGTGAAGTGATCGCCCGGCTTGATAAATTGCTGGAACGTTCATCTTCAGAGCAGCAAGCCGCCGGACGAGATCGATACATCGAGGCAATGTTGATTGAGGTGTTATTGATACTTCGCCAGGTGAGTAAAGCAGATGCGCAGAAAGTTGCCGGTGGTGAAATTCGCCGGTTAGGGCTGGAGCCGTGGTCAGCAGAGCTGGCCCAGGAGAGAGAGGAACAGAGTCATGAATGAAGCGGATAAGGGCAAAATTTGCCTGGGGGCATTGCTTTTTACCCCCCTTGTTACGTGGTTTATCGCGGCGAAAGCCTTGTATGGTTTTACGCCAAAAGATGCGCGTGAACGTCTGGTTTTACTTATTCAGCAGACTTTTGATTTATGGCCTTTATGGGGTGCTTTATTAGTCGGTGAAATTATTGCCATCATAGGCTTAATCATATTTTTCAAATTTAATCACCAGATATTTAAAGGTGCACCATTTAAGAAAATATATCGTGGTACGCGGCTTGTTTCTCAGCGGGCTTTAGCATCCATAACTAAAGAAAGAGAGCCACAAATAACAATAGCCGATATTCCAATCCCTACAAAAGCGGAAGGTACACATATTTCAATAGCCGGGGCGACCGGTGTTGGTAAATCAACAATCTTTGCTGAAATGATGAAATGTTGCTTGATGCGTGGAAAAATGCAACGTGTTGCCTCAAATAAAGACCGCATGATAATCCTCGATCCAGATGGCGATTTCCTTTCTCGTTTTTATAAAAAAGGCGATAAGATTTTAAATCCCTATGATGCCAGAACAGAAGGGTGGGTATTTTTCAACGAAATAAAAAGTGATTTTGACTTTGAGCGATTCGGTGTTTCTATCGTACCTACAGCGAAGGATTCGCAAACAGAAGAATGGAATGGATATGGTCGTCTTTTATTTACCGAGGTATCCCGTAAAGTATTTAACACAAGTCGAAACCCAACGATGGAAGAAGTATTCTACTGGACAAATGAAGTACCACTGGAAGAACTTGAAGAATATGTCAGAGGCACTAAAGCACAGGCTTTATTTGCTGGTAGCGGTCGGGCCGTTGGTAGTGCTCGCTTTGTGCTTAGTAATAAACTTGCCGCTCACCTGAAAATGCCAGCAGGGAACTTCTCAATTCGTGAATGGCTGGAAGATCCGAAAGGCGGGAATCTGTATATCACCTGGACAGATGAAATGCGTGAAGCCTTGAAATCGCTTATTTCATGCTGGACAGATAGCATATTTTCTATTGTGTTAGGTATGAGCAAGAGCAACTCCCGTAAAATCTGGACGTTTATAGATGAACTGGAATCCCTTGATTACCTGCCATCATTACGTGATGCGTTAACAAAAGGTCGTAAAAAAGGACTACGGGTTGTCACCGGCTATCAGTCTTATTCGCAGGTCATTAGCATCTATGGCAGTGATGTAGCTGAAACCCTTCTGTCTAACCATCGTACATCGGTTGTTATGGCCGCTGGTCGCCTGGGTGAAAGAACCCTCGAATTTGTCTCTAAATCATTGGGGGAGATTGAGGGCGAAAGAGAAAAAACGGGGATTAGCCGCCGCTTTGGTCAGTTGGGAACCAAAAATACCAATGATGATCACAAGCGCGAGCGGGCTGTAACGCCAACCGAAATCGCCACGCTGGATGATTTGACCGGCTACATCGCGTTTCCAGGAAATCTGCCAGTGGCTAAATTTGAGACTCATCACGTTAACTACACTCGTTCTAACCCTGTACCGGGCGTGGTCTTACGTGAAAGCACCGCATTTGCAGGAATGTAAATATGCTGAACATTACGACGATTACCCGCCAGCGTGTCGATAAGGTTGTTGATTACTATGCTGATGGCGCAGACGATTACTATGCGAAAGACGGTAACGCGATGCAGTGGCAAGGCGCTGGCGCGGAAGAACTGGGCTTAACCGGCGAGGTAGAACAAAAACGGTTTGCGAAATTGCTTGATGGCAAAGTAACGGATGACATTTCCGTGATGCGCAAAACGGCCAACAGCGAAAGCAAAGAACGATTGGGATACGATCTTACGTTTTCCGCGCCGAAAGGCGTTACGCTTCAGGCACTGGTCAACGGTGATAAACGTATCATTGAAGCGCACGATCGGGCGGTCACTAAAGCCATCGAGGAAGCGGAACGGCTGGCACTAGGCCGCTTTACCGTCAATAAAAAAACGCACGTTGAAAACACGAATAAGCTGATTGTCGGCAAGTTTCGACACGAAACGTCACGCGAGCTAGACCCGGATTTGCACACCCATGCCTTTGTAATGAACCTCACCAAAACCAGCGATGGTAAATGGCGTTCGCTCACGAATGACGGCATTGTGAACTCGCTTACGTTATTGGGTAACGTTTACAAATCCGAGCTGGCAAGAGAGCTGGAGCTGGCCGGTTACAACCTGCGTTATGATCGGAATGGTACGTTTGATTTGGCGCATTTCAGCCAGGAGCAGATAGCCCAATTCAGCCAGCGCAGCCAGCAGATTGAGGCCGAGTTAGCAAAGAATGGTTTAAGCCGTGAAACGGCCAGCCATGAGCAAAAAAATGCGGCCGCGCTGAAAACTCGTAAAAGCAAAGGCGAAGTAGATCGCGATGTACTCTATGAGGGCTGGAAAAACCGCGCCAAAGAGCTTCAGATTGATTTTGATAGCCGGGAGTGGAAAGGTGCGGCCAACGACGATATAGCGCGGAATACGCAGCCAGCGGCGCTGGAAAAGCCTATCGAGTACCAGGCTGACAAGGTAATGACCTTTGCCATTCGTTCACTTACCGAACGTCAATCGGTGATTACCGAGCGGGAGCTGATGGACGTGGCGATGAAGCATGGCTATGGCCGCTTAACCCTCGATGATATTCGGGCTGCGAGAGAACGGGCCATAACCTCCGGCAACCTCATCAAAGAAGAAGCAACATACGCAGCGGCCACGACCAATAAAAAACAGCAGAACGTAGCAATGACCCGCGAACAATGGGTAACGGAACTGGTGAAAGCTGGCCGCAATAAAGATGAGGCCCGTAAACTCGTAGATAAGGGCATCACAAACGGGCGGCTGGTACAGCAAAAGCCGCGTTTTACCACACAGTTAGCTCAACAACGCGAACGCAACATACTGAAGATGGAGCGGGAAGGGCGCGGAAAGATCCAGACCCCATACACTCGCGAGTTTAGCGAGGGCTGGTTAGCCAGCAGAACGCTTAAACCCGAACAGTTAAAAGCGGTCATGGGAATTATTCATACCCCCAACCAGTTTATTTCTGTACATGGGTTTGCCGGTACTGGCAAAAGTTATATGACCAAATCGGCAGCGGATTTTCTAAAAGAGCAGGGCGTACACGTCACCAGTCTTGCCCCCTACGGTAGCCAAGTTAAAGCGCTTCAGGCTGAAGGGCTGGAATCTCGCACACTACAGTCTTTCCTCCGGGCCTCAGATAAAAAAATTGGCCCCGGCTCAGTAGTTTTTATTGACGAAGCAGGGGTAATCCCGGCCCGCCAGATGGAGGAAACTATGCGCGTGATCCGCGATGCGGGCGCACGAGCGGTATTCCTGGGCGATACCAAACAGACTAAAGCCGTCGAAGCGGGTAAACCTTTCGAGCAGCTTATTAAAGCCGGTATGGAAACTGCCTATATGAAAGATATTCAGCGCCAGAAAGACCCGGAATTGCTGAAAGCCGCGCTGAATGCAGCAGAAGGGAAAATAAAGGCATCGTTGACCCACGTAACCAGCATCGTAGAGGAAAAAAATCATGATCAGCGCTACCGCCGCATTGTCGGGGATTACGTGGCAATGCCGCCGACAGACCGGGCTAACGCCCTGATCATCACCGGCACGAACGACAGCCGGAAAAAAATTAATGAGTACATTCAGGCCGAGCTGGGGCTAAAAGGCCAGGGTATCAATTACCCGCTTCTGAACCGTCTTGATACCACTCAGGCCCAGCGGCAGCACAGCAAATATTACGAAAAAGGAGCCGTGATTATCCCGGAACGGGATTACAGCAACGGGCTGAAACGCGGGGCCGTTTATACCGTTCTCGATACCGGCCCCGGCAATAAACTTACGGTAAGCGACGGCAGCGGCGACACAATCGCATTTTCACCGGCGCGATTTTCCAAATTATCCGTGTACTCCGTTGAAAAAACGGAGCTGGCCGTGGGCGACCAGGTAAGGATCACCCGTAACGATGCACATCTGGATTTAGCGAACGGCGACCGTTTTAAGGTAAAAGGCGTCCAGAGTGGTGAGGTACTGCTGGAGAACGAGAAAGGGCGGCTGGTAAAAATTGATGCCAACAAACCTATGTACTTAGGGCTGGCTTACGCTTCGACCGTTCATAGTGCTCAGGGGCTGACCTGCGACAAGGTTTTTATCAATATGGATACCCGATCACTCACAACGGCCAAAGATGTTTATTACGTGGCTGTCACCCGCGCTAAACACGAAGCCGTCATTTACACCGACGATGAGAAGAAGCTGGATAAAGCAGCCAGCCGGGAAGGGTTCAAAACCGCCGCGCTTGAGCTGGAACAACTCAAACGCTATGCCAAAGAGCAGCAGCATGATACCCGCGAAAAAGGCCGAGACAAAGCCGAGCCGACGCAGGATAAAGGTAATGCCCGGCCTAAAGATAAAGGCCACGAAAAAAATAACGATGACAGAGCCTTGAGATTATAGGAGCGAGTAATGACGGTAAGGCTTTATTACAACGCCGCCGATTCACGCGCTAAAGCAAGCGCTGAATGGCACGATAACTGGATAAGTAAAAGTGGATTGAAAGCGCGGTACTGGACTGATAAAGCCATATCTGACTTTCTCGACCAACCACAAAAAGCTGGCCCCATAATGGCCTGGAAGCGGAAGGATGTGCTGAAGGTTGAGAGCACCCCTGAATTTCAGCAGTGGATGGCAAAACGCCGCAGGTGGCTTATCGCGCATGGGAAATTACTTGCTGAAGATCTCCCCTCAAAGTGACCTTGCTCCCCGGACTAAACCGGCAGAACAAACCCACCCCGGATTATTGGAAGCCGGTTTTGTCCGGGGGCATTATCGTAGCATTTGTGATGCGTATAGCTCGTAAAAACTCATTCAGTGAACTTGAACAACCGTTTGTGTGGCCACGTCGCCGGCAGCAGCTGGCCAACGCCGGCGCCGAAAACGCGAAGTGAATAAAAACATAAAGTTATGGGGGGAGGGGATAAGAAAAGGGCATTCAAAAATTTCGATGCCCTTTTGTGGAAACCTGCGCTATCGCGGGGAAAAACCTTCTTCGGCCATTGCCCTCTGTAATTTATCGACGGCATCCTTGATGACATACGCCTCGTCATCATCAACGGCACACCCCCGTAAATCACTCCACGTCAACCGCTTAACAAACTGCGCCAGCGCCAGCGCTTCTTTGTCATCCAGCTCTAAAGACAACGTGTTGATACCTTGACCCATAATCCACCTCGTTAGTCTGTAAAACGGTACGTTTTCTTACCGCCCTGCGTTTCATGAATCAGCTTAAACCCGCTTCCGGCCAGCAGTCTCATCATTTTTGTGGCCGGGGGGAGACAGGAGGCTTCCAGCCGGTGTCCGGGCGTGGCTTCGATGATTGAGGCAAGCATACTCTTGCCAATGCCTTTACCCTGCTCATCAGCCGCAACAGCGAACATACGGATCTCAAGATGAGATGCCCGGCCCGCAAAATCATTGCGGCCGGTTAACAGCGAAAATCCCACCGGCTGCCGCGTTAACTTCTCGGCAAAGACAAAGAGATAATCCCCAACGGGGATATTATCTCTGTATTGTTGGGTGACACTTTGTAGCTCAGATCTCACTGTTTCAAGACCGTTGCCCTCGGCATAGAAAAATGCGCCAGATGTTATCCCATCGCGCACCAGGTTCATGATGAAAGGAATATCGCCGCTGTTTCCTAATCGCATATCAAGCATATCGTTCTCCATTCAATAAGACGGGGTAAAATCCCGGCCCTGATTCCAGCGTGATTGCCAGTGCTTCAGGTACTGCCCGGCCAGTTCGGGCGCGTCCCACATCACAATCGCGTTTTCAGAGTTATATTTCTCGGCACTGGCCGTGTAGTTAAAACTGCCAGTTTCCACATGACGGCCATCAACGATGATCACCTTGTCATGCTGGATTTTGTAGTTACTGTTAACCCGAAGCGGAATACCCGCGTTCGTAACAAGATTCATTGCCGCACGACTTGCGCGGCCCGTATTGCCATTCTCATCAACGACAATTTTCACGTCTACACCGCGGCGTTTGGCCGCAATCAGCGCTTTCATAATATCGGGGGCGGTAAAGCTGTAGGCCATCATTCTGATGTTATCTTTTGCCGAGCCGATTACGTTGATAACGAGCTGCTGCGCGGTTCCTTCCGGCGAGAAACCTACTTGCGCCGATGCAGCAAAAAGAGACGGGGCCGAAGCCCCGTAAAGTACGGCGGCAACCAGTGCCGCTTTAAAGAGAAAGTTGCGCTTTTTTAAACGCTGGATCATAAAGAACCTCAACAATCTGGCGGTGTTCCATGTACACCACAACATCTATCGTGGTGTACAGCGTTTTCATAATCACGTCATAATCCAGCGTCTGGCCGACGCCGGTTTGCTTGATAAGCAGCGCAATACGGCTGAAAGTGGATTTTGCATCGTCGGCGTGGGTGGATGTGATCCCGCCCGGATGCCCGGTATTCAGCGAGTTTATGTAATCCCATGCTGCATCATCCCTAAGCTCTGTCATCATGATACGGTCGGGAGAAAGACGCATACACGCTTTCAGGCTGACCGCCGGGGCCAGACGGCCATCCTGATCGCCGTACAGCATATAAACCATTTCGTGATGCAGATCAGACCCAATTTCGTGAACGTCCTCTGAAACTACAATGCGCTCGGTATAAGGCACTTCCCGAAGCAGGGAGCGGGTAAACGTTGATTTACCCGAACCGGTAGACCCTGATACAACGATGTTCAGCTTGTTGCGTACCGCAATTTTAAAAAACGAAACGAGGTCGTCTTTATCGAGCAACTCCAGCAATTCTTGCTCGAATGGCTGAAGGGCTACTTCACCCTGAACCTTTCGTTTCCAGCCAGTGAAACGGCCCTCATCGCGGAGTTGTTCAAGAGACTTATCAACGGGCAGATGCTTACGAAACGCGATGGCTACTGTTCCCTCCAGTACGGCAGGGGGTAAACAAATAATCCCCCTTGAGCCGTCCGGCAGGAGCACGTTATTAACAGACTCTTTCGGTAGTCCGTTATAACCACAAAGCGTATCGGTTAAGCGTGATATATATTCAGCCGTAATTTTCTCATCGTCGTGGAAAATACGGCCTTTCGACGTTTCACAGACAACCTGCTGATACTTGTTAATTCTCAGCTCCCACACATCGGGATCACTCAGGTAGCGCTGAAGTGGTTCGAGCGTCAGCCATACCCCCTGCTCACGGCGGGGGCGTTGGCGAATATTTTGAATATTACTGGTTAACTCAGTCATTCATTTCTAACCCATATACAGTGCTGAAATCCAGATCGCGGGCTACGTAGATGGATACGGCATCGCCCTGCGCAGCGTAGAGCGTTGGCGGGATATTAATCTTCGCCCGTAATGCCTCAGTAGCAAGCTGGTCGGTACTGTTTTCCGTTGTGTTAAACGTCACATCGGAGTTGTTGTTGTTAATCGACGCGATACCGGCTTTCATTCCGTCAGTCAGCACAGAGAAGAAAATGGCATCGCCCATTCGTTCCCAAAAGTGAGAGTTGACCTGACCAGGTACGCCCGCACTACCTAAAGCGTTAGTGCCGCTGCTGTCGAGGTTAACAATGGTCTGATCCGGGTTACGCAAGCGTGACCAGAGAACGAACACACGATTCTGGCCGTTCTGGATACCGCTATTCTGCTCGCCAGTGACCACAGCCCCTTTATCAATCAGTTTTACAGTACCATCAGCAGAGTACACATCACGGCTTACAGTACATTTCACCTGGCCCGGAACCGTGGTATCCAGTTCCGTATTTGTACCGCAAGGAATCATTGTTCCCTGCGCAATAGTCAGATTTGGATGCGGCATTACAGATGCCTGGGCAACAGCCATACGCGCCGGTTTCATTCGGCTCGCCAGTGCCTGGCTGTTTGAGCTGGTTTCTGTATTGTCCTGACCTGACCGGCGTTCCTGTTCTTTCGCAGTCGTAGCCTGTTTCTCAGGATCGACACCGTTGAAGGACACCCCTAACCGGGCGCGCATAATTTTTTCTTCCGGTGATAATTCCTTTTTCTGGTTATTCAATGTTTGACGCGCAACCTGCTGCTGCGACTCCTGCGTCGTCTGCAACGGAGGAACGACGCTATTTTTTGGCGTGTTGTCGATAGTCGGGGGCGCATCATCAAAAGACTGGCGCGGTAAAGAGCTGGTCATAACCTGCTCTTTATCCTTTTTGGGATCGTCGGCCAGCTTCTTAACGTGCATCTGGTTATAGATGAACCATCCCACCATTGCCGAACCTATCAACACCATCAGCCCGACAAAGGCCCGCGCACCGGCAATACGTTTTTTGGGGGAACCGCTGAAGCCCTGACGCTCATCCTCGATGCCGGTATCTTCTTCATCGAGATAATCTAAGTTTTCCTCTCTGTCTTTTCTCATGATTTATCCCCCTCACCCTTTTTCACGCGCTTAACGTCTGGTGACGCAGTGCCGGTACTGATCGCCCCTAGATTTGGGTTGTAATTCATATTCAGAACACCCACGACTTTATTTCCGTAACGAATACGCCATTCTTTTGCTACCGTTTCAGCCACAACAATGTTGTTATATTCCCCGGCTGGATGCTGGTTAACGGTGTGTTCTTTACCATCGTCACCGATATAGAACACAACGGGTAAATCGGCATTTGCAGGGAATTTGAAGTATGTGAAGCGGAAATTATCCCAAACGTTTACCGGGGCCACTGTCCGATATTCATCTTCATCTGACATTTTATAAAGCAGGTTGTAAGGCCCGTTCTGAAGGTCTTTCAACGCCTTTTTCACGCGGTTACTTTCCAGCGTTTTATTAGCCTTTTTCATATCCTCAAATGGATAGAGGTAAGTAAGCTGGAGAGTGGCATTTTTCATACTCCACGGCGTCTTGATAAAGTTGGCTTTAACGTTACCCTGGGCGTCTTTCGTGGTGTAGTCACCTACATAGTGCAACACAATGTTATAAGTGCGTTTGTTCGTGACCAGAACAAGGTTAGTATCGCTAGGAACTTCCCCTTTCGGCTTGATAAACATGTTGTTTTCAACATGGGTAAACGCATAACTATTGCTGTCACCAAAAGCGTGTGTCACATAGCTTTCATCAGGCGCAACCACGATATGAGTGGCAACACCGGCAACGGAATCAATACGCACCACGTCAACCGGGTTATACACCACGGATTTAATACGGTAGTCGTATGGGCTACCTTTTCCCACTTCCAGCGCCAGCGCCTGACCAGAGAGGCCGAGGCTGACCAGAATTAAACCGGCGATTAATTGTTTTTTCATGATCAGCCTCCCACTGCGCCAACGTTCTCAGCGTTCTTACGGTAACTCGTTACACGGAAGCCAAGCGGGTTGATATAGCGCTGCTGCGCGGTCATTGGTAACGCTTTGTACTCATACGCAATCGTGGCAATCCAGTAGCGCGGCGGCTCAGGGTTCGGACGCTGGCGAATGCGCTGCTGCGTGGTAAAGCGAACGGTGGCAACACCGTGTTCGCGGTCGGTGATCACCGAGTTGATATGAACGGTCGTTCTTTCAGAGTCACCCAACCGCTTATCAATGCGGTTCGGGCCTTTGAACATGGAGAGATATTCATCGGCTACATCACCGGAAGCCATCAGGCTCATGGCGTCATAATCAACCTGAATACTGTTGTAGTCGTAGGACTCACGGTGAATAACAAATTGTGAAATCCAATACTGGTCTATCACGTCGCCATAAGTCGCTTCATCGCGGGTAATTTTCACCTGCGATACTTCGCCTGTATCTTTATTAATCGTGGTGAGGTATGCCGGTAACGGCTGCGCAAAACGGATAATGACGCCGACCGCAGTAATCATGCTCACAACGGCAAAGACGAAAAAGGCCGTGGCAATTTTCCAGGCGCGAGAGCGGGAATTAAGGATCTCATTAACCATATCGCGCTCAAGCCCTTGAGTTTCCTCATGGTACTTATTCAGATCTTCCCGCGATATCGCTTGATGTTTGTTTTTCTTCAGCATTGTTACTCTCCGTTGTTAGCGGCATCTGCACGATACAGCTCGGCGGGATACGTCTTATTAACATCAACCAGCTTTTTCATGTTGGGTTCTGGCGGCGGCGTCGGGCTACTGGAACAGGCGGCCAACAGCAGCCCGATAAGTGCCATTGCCGTGTATTTGAAGAAATGCACCATCTTTGTCACTCCCTTTGAGTCAATCACAAAAAAATAATAAGTCATCAAAATTACAATTTCAATGACTTATTAAAAATTAATTTCTACTCCACTTTTAGCGCCGTGAACCCTTTGCGAAACCCTGCATTTGGGAACCCGCAGCGGTGGCCGCTCCCGCACCGGGGCCACCGGCAGCCGTAGCCGCCGCAGTCTTAGCGCCAGTACCGCCCCCGGCACCTGTAGCGCCTTTTTGACCACCAGGCTGATTGCCACCACCGCCAGCTCCACGGCCACCGCCACCGGCGTTAGGTATCAGCTCCTGAATACCCGCAGAGATACCATCCCCCCAACGGGAGGCTATTTCAGGAATACGCATCAGGATCAGGTAAGAGACAATCATTATCAGCAGACAAGCAAAAACCGGCCCTAACAGGCTACTGTCAGCCCCGGAAGCGGTGACGGCATCGAGCGCTTTTTGATAGAACTTAATCATCAGGCCAAACAGCATCGACAGCAGAATTGTTACCAGCCCATAGTTAACCATCGAGCCAAGCCATTTATTGAACATGCCATACAGCGGCTTGAACAACAGGCAGAAGATGAAGATAGGCCCAAAGCACACAGTGATTGCCAGCAGTAACTTCGCCATCAGTACCAGCCCGGCCCCGATACCACAGATCAACACCGTGGAAATAATGACCGCGCAAGCCAGGAATAATGACGCCAACCCGGAACCGCTATAAATATCGGCGTTATCAAACGCAGTACGCGCAACCTGCATCCCGTCATGGATGGCCTTGTCGATGTTGTTACCCATTGCATCTTCAGTGCCACCGGACGAACCGTTAATAACCAGTACCGAGGAAAACTCATCCGGGATCTTCATGGCCGCATCAGCCAGTTGGGTTTGATACAGCCCGCCCGCGCTGGCAAAGCTGATTATCATCGACCACACAATGAATTTTTTTATCAACGATGAGAGCGGCTCACCGTGTGGCCGGGCTAATGTAAACAGCCCGTCCAGGGTGAGTTTGCAAATCAACGCCAACCCAATTACCGGTGAAATGGTGGATATAACAACTCCGAGATTAGAGGCCACAAATTCCTTTGTGACCGTATCCATGTAATTGAAAATATCCGTTGTAAATGAAAAGGCCATGCTTTCCCCCTACCCTAATCAGGGCGTGACTTTTGGCATTGAGAGGCCATCATCACTTTTGCCAAACACTTTCAAATCTTTCTCTGCTTCCAGCGCGTTCTGACAATCCGGCTTCACTTTGAGCGCCGCATCATCACGGCATTTTTCCACCATCGCTTTACGCTCCTGATCGTGTTCCTTGTACCAGGAAACAGGATGTTCAGAATCACAACCGGCCAGCAGGAAAAGAGCTAAAGGTAAAATCAGTTTTTTCATGGTTTATTCCGTTACGTTAGGCATGGAAAGATCTTCACCGTCAGCGCCGAGGACAAAGCGCTTCTGGGCGTATTGTTTTTGTTCCTGCAAAATCTTGTCTTGCGAGGTTTGCAGCATCGCCATCAGTTGCAGCTTCGTTTGCTCCCCCTGAATAGCACCTTGCGCGGTCTGGATACGCGCCTGAAGGTCAGCGATTTGTTTCATGTCCGTGGTTGAGTCAATCTGATTGGTCAGCTCCTGAATGTTATTCAGCTCCGCCATTTCATTGTTGTAAGCGTTCTGCGCCATCACACGGTCATACGCCCCTTTCTCCGCCAACTTCTGCTTAATGAAACTCATCGCTTCGGAACGGTTCATACCGTCAATCTGCGACTGAAATTCCTTCAGCATGGATTGAGCAGATGACGTGATACCTGAACTGCTGTTCATGGCGTCGCTGTATACCTGCGTCCAGTCAGACGGTAAATTGCCTTTCAGCGTACTAATATCGCCATTCAGCAAATTACCGATACCAGAACTGCCGGTTAAGGAAGCCAGCGTTTGCTCCTGCTTCAGCAATTGAGATTTGAGCTGTTCAATTTGCTGCGTCATTAATGTGACCTGCTGAAGCGCCTGGGCCAGATTTGCAGGATCGTTAACTACCAGTTGCGCATTAACTGCAACCGGCGAAATAGCCAGAGCTAAAACAAGGCTTGCAAGTGTCTTTTTCATGTCGTTACCTCACGCTGCGAGTACAGATTTCCAGTAGGGTTCGAGCCATTTATCAGGGTTATCATCCCCAATTTGCTCAATAATTTTCGCCAGTGTTTCGGCGTTTTGGGTTTCCCCTGACAGGATGCTAAGGATCTTATCCAGCTTCCTGAAGTTCTCCGGCGTCTTAACGCGCGGGGCCAGGTTGAATTGCGCCATCGCGCTTTGGCTGCCTTGTTTCACCAGGAACTGGCGGGAGTTCTCAGGAATAGACAGCAGCGCGTCAAACTCTGCCGGTGTCAATTTGAGGCGAGTAACGTAGTCCTCATAATCCGCATCCGGGTTTTCCAGAAGAATTTTCGTTACGCACTGCTGCATGATGGTTTTACCGATGGAGCTATCCAGCGCATCGTTCGGCTCTTGCGTGGAGAATACGTAAACCGCATCTTTCTTACGGTCTGTTTTAAGGCCACGTTTGACTTCCACACTCATAATTGGATCGTCAAGGTACTGGTGAAACTCATCGAATACCTGAATCACACGGCGACGGCCATCAATAGACTGACGCACACGGAAATTGAGATACATCAGGAGCGGAGTACGTGTTGCAGGGGGGATCTCATTATCTGCAACAATGAAATCTGTCAGGTCAAAGCCGTAAATATCGTATTCACCAAGATTCAGTGAATCTGAATCGTTATCGAACAACCAACCGTTTTCATGGCCGCGAGTCCACGGAACAAGCAATGACGCCAGTGTTTGCTTACTGCCCGCTGTTTGATATGGATTCGGCATCTGCTGAATTAACATATCCACGGTGCGTAAATCTGTCGGAATGAGGGAGTTCTCATCCATCAAAGCATCGACGGCGCGGTTAAGGTCATTAACCTGATCAGCATCGAGTACGCTGCCTTTGGTAATTTCAGCGCACAGGCGCATCAGGCGCTTACAAAATGCAATGTTAACTTTGGTGCCAGGCATCTGTAGAGGTGCCCACCCGGAAGCAACGCCCTCTTTCAGAACCGTGTAGTGACCGTGTAACGCTTTAATCATCGGCATCATGCCCTGATCGCGGTCAAAGGCAAAAATGCGCGGGTTATACTTCATCGCTTGCGTCAGCAGGAAGTTAAGCAGCGTAGTTTTACCTGCCCCCGAACGCCCAAGCATTAACGTATGCGCCAGCGGTCGCTTACCGAAAGACATTTCATCTTCTGGCGTTACATGCAAGTTCATATACAGCGGCGTATTTGCCACCGTTTTGAACAGCGTCAGCGCTGGCCCCCACGGGTTATTATTTGCTTTCCCGGACATAAAATTATGGAAGGGGGAGAAGCAAAGAAAATTCCAGCTATTCAGCGGGCAAGGTCGTGGCGACAGGTGTTGATTAGCCGGAAGTTTTGCATAATATGCCGCTTCTGAAGCTAACCCTACCTGGCTGGCAATCAGCCCGCAGTTGTTCAGCATATTTCTGGCAACACCGGCGTTTGAACGGGCCTCTTTAAGAGTCTTGCCAAAGGTGTGTACCGTCAGGTGATGCCAGCCCATGATAAAGGTACGTGAAACAACGCCATCAACGGCGTCACTCATCTGGTTTATCTGCGTAAAGGATGGATCGCCTGTTTCCAGTAGTGCTTTTTGCTGGTTAGTGAGGTAAGTTCTTGCCGCTTGCTGGGACATACAGCAATACGTTTGCGTTAACACAAACTCAAACGGTGCTTCCATCAGGATATTGATCTGACCCGGCTCAGTATCGGAATCGTAATCCCGGATTTCAACGGCAGACGTATAGCGGCGTTCGTCGGTACCGCGAATCTCGATACCATCCCCCCAAAATGAAGAAGTTGGGCGGGTAGTAGCCAAATATTCACGGATTCGGCCACGACAAACCGGCACTGGCGCCCACTCACCATTGACGAGGTAATAGAGCCACTCCAGCGCTTTAGAATAGGTGTGTTGAGTGCCACTAAAGACTTCTTTATCTTCCTGAACGTCCTGATATTCCACATCGGCCAGCAAATCTTCACGCAGATCGATAATATCCTCATCATCTTCTGCATCATCTTTTTTCTGTTCAGGAATGACGTTCCCCCGTTTGTCACGGAAGTAGTAGCCTAAGCGGTCAATGCCATAAGGACGCAGGGAGTTCATGACCTGCTCACAAATATCTTCCAGCGCACTAATAGCATCAGTCTGCATTTCGCGCAGCTCGTTGGCCGATGGCTTATCAAACTTTGCCAGCATCTTTTGAGCGGCATCCCCCACAGGGTTATAAACAACCGTCAGGTACAGGTCATTTACCATCATGGGGGTATCATCAAACTGATCACGATAATATTCATTCACCATACGCGGGAACGTCATATTGTAATGCGTGTCAGGATAATTATTAATTTCGCGGTGATGTAAGTGAGTCCATAACTTTACATGCTCACTACCAATCCCTTTTAAAAGCTGATTCAAATCAGCGTGCCACTTAATCAGCTCGGCATCAGAGGCACAGTCATGGGTTCGCCCACGAATTTTAAATATAGAAAGGTACTCCCCATTTACCGTACTGATAACATGGGGCGTCACATGGTAGGAGTAAGGAATATATTTCAAAGAGGAAGGTTCTTTTTTGAAATCTTTCACCCCCCTTTTTTTCATTTCCGCTACGGCCATTATTTTTTATCTCCATAATCAGTAGGTGAGTAACTAGAGCCGCCCCACAGTTTAGTAAACGGGGAGTTAATCATATTTAGCCCTTTCGTCATGATAGCCAGCCATATAATACGAAACATACGGTCATCATGTTTGCTGATACAAAACTCAATAAACCACAGCAAGCCAAAAAGAACTACGGCCCAAAGGTGGATCGTCATAAATAACGTCGCACAAAATATGAAGGTGGCAATAATTACTGTTCGCGGAACACCGGCAAATGTCGGCAGTCGCGTAGCGCCTTTAAATAACGGATATTTACCGGATAAATTCATCGTTTCCTCCCGTCAGATACGGGCCGGGGGAACCCCCCCGGCGAACCTTCTTAACTCAGCCCGAAAAGGCCAACAAGGTAAGACGCGGAACCGACAACAATCAGACCGACAACAATACGAACCGCCCAGCTCGCCGGGAGCATATGAGCGATCCATGCGATAGCACTCGCGATGATAAGAACGGTGGCCGCAATCGGAATCCACGTCATCATCCAAGACTGAACAGAACTCAGGGATGATTCACCGGTATCTGCACCGGCGGCCAGCGCCAGCTCAGGAACGCAAAGGGCGACCATCATGAACATTGCCACCGGGAAAAAACGTTTAATCGCTGTATTCATCTTTGTCTAACACTCCATCATCAGGAAAAATAAAATCAGGCTCATCCAGGAAAAGCCCCACTTCTCTTGCATTAAAATCGTCTCTCAGCATGTCGGCCAGTATCCGCAGATCGGCCCACGTTCTAACCCCCTCTCCAGACTGAACTCGCAGGGAGCAAGTGATTACGCCCCCTTCACTATTTTTCACATCAAAAAGCGGTATCCATTTCTTTTTATCCATCCGTTGAATAGCGATCCGCACAACTTTGTTTTGATTGAATACTTCTTCTAACTGCTTCAACAAGATGAGATAAACGCGCATCTAAACTGACTCCTGTTACTCCCTACTTCTGCCGGAAAGCGTCACCATCAGATGCACCAAAAGCGTCTTTATCCGAGCCACCAAAGGCATCAGTCATACCGGCGTCTTTTGGTTGTTCTTCACCATCAGCAGCATCTACCGGCACAGCATCTATAGCTGTATCAACACTTTCCACATCAGTGGAGCCATCATCGGCTTTCAGAGCAGGGATTACGGGTTTTGATTGCCCAATTTGAGCAACCACCTTTGATACATAACCGTTTGTAAATCCGGCGGTTAGTGAACCCGTATTATAACAAGATAAAGCGTGTCTCAAAGCTGACTGCCCCGGCGCATATTCTTTTGTTGCGAGCCGGTAGCAGTAATTAAGAACGTATTGAGCAGCTTCGAGATTTTTACAACCATTAAACAAATCTGCGGCAGAAACATTCAATTTTGAGAAATTCGCAGAGTTGATTTGCCCTAAACCTACGTCAAAGTTATAACCATGAGCCGTTAGCCATTTTGTCGTTTTAACCGCTTCATCCAGGGAGCGCGGTTGTCTGGCTAACGGTGATTTTGTTCCTTCAGGAACGTTGACGTTTATCGCGTATGGGTTGTTGCGCGATTCATGGCTAACCAGGTACCCAATAGTTAAAGGATGCACTTCTGGCGCACAACGTTTTGCCAGAGCCATAACCGGCGCAGACAGTTCCGCATTTGCGGGTGTGGCATCCAAAAGGCCAGCAATCAACAGTGGGAAAAGGGCAACAACCTGCTTCATCTCTTTTTTCCTTGAAATTGCAATTTCAATGATTAACTAGTATAGTAAAGGTAAATTCGAACATGTCAAGACAAGATGAAAAGAAGCACAAAACAGAGCAGGAGCGCGAAACATCAGTGCCTAAAAGAAAAATCATATTCGTACCCTTGCAGTCAGAAAAGAGTCCCAAAGGGGAGCCTCGCTACCGAGATCCAGCCAATCCATTTAACACATGGGTTGGAAGGGGAAAGCGCCCTGACTGGCTAAAAAAATATCTTGACGAAGGCCGCGAGCTTTCGGAGTTTGAGATCGTAGAATAAGGAGCTGACGGATGAGTAAAATTATTGATTTTCCTACCGGAAAAAAGAGGGAGAAAAGGGCCAAAGCGATCCGAGCGCGTCGTAATAAAGAAGCGCAGCAGCGGAGCGAAATAACCCCCTCCCAATTTTGGTGGGTTAAGAAAATAAAGTTACTCACCGTGATTAAACAGTCGGCACGTTTTATCTTAATATATTTAGGGTTATTAACTGCCGACATCCTTATCTATCTCCTTTTTATTCTAGGAAAACTCCTAAAATTCTTTACGATGATTGGTATCATCGCGGTGCTTCTGTTTCTGGTCGTGGAATATAGGAATGATTGGCATTATACGCAATCTGCATTCCATGCCGCAGCAATATTTGTTGGCCTGATCGCCCTGCGCATCGGGCATGACAAACTACTGAATGGCCTAATAAGGCTTAAATCCTATCTATCCAGAAAAGGGTGATAATAATGCGGAAGATAATAATTGCATCCGTGGTGATACTGGCATCGTCTTATTCAGTTGCCAGCTTCGCAAAAGATCCTTGCAAGACATTAGCTTGCATGGCTGCGAAATCAGGTGGTCAATTTGGGAGTATTGGCGATAGTGATTGCTCTGGTGCTATCGCTGACTTCTTCAATATCGTGAAGAAAAACAAGCATGGCTTCCTTCCTAATCACACAGCAGATGCACGTAAAGAATTTCTTATGGAATGCTCAGGAGCGGAGCAGAATACCGCCGCTGTTAGCAGGGTTATTTCAATGTTTGGACGTATCAGGAAAGGTTAAATATGAAAACTAAAAGCATCATCTTCACCGCAGCTCTCTTACTGACCGGCTGCGCCAGTCAGTCACAAGTTGACCAGTTAACCAAGCAGGTGAATACGCTTAAAACAGATTTGTATAACCTACAGATTCAACAGCGCAATGATACACAGGCACTTCAGCGCGAAGTACAGAAATCGCGCCCCATCGGTGTTTGCTATCTTGACGGCCAGCCCTACTCACAAGGAGCGGTCATTGCTGGCCGCATTTGTGCCAGCAATGGCGTTATCGTCAATGGCAAACCTACAGAAGTTTCATGGCAGGTTTATCACCGCCGCTAACAACGCGCGTTCGGGGCTTCGGCCCCGTTTTTTATGGTACAGGTAGCATGGATATACTTTCCCTTTTCCCCTCTAACGTAATCGCATTGTGGGCCGTGTCTTTTGGTTTTCTGGCCGTCCTGTATTGGTGGAAGATCACCGCCAGAAAACGCAGACACAAACGCAAGCAACAACAAGCCCGGCGTGTACTCGCAAAAATTCAGACCCTACCGGCGTTCGGCTACAAGATCGCGTATCTCAGGAAGATAGACCCTTTCACCTTTGAGGAACTGTTACTGGAGGGATTTGAGTCGCATGGCTTCAGCATTATCAGAAACAAACGCTATACCGGTGATGGAGGCATTGACGGCCAGGTAATAATCGGAAAACATCGCTATCTCATCCAGGCCAAACGCTATCGCGGCCATATTGCTTTACAGCACGTTCAGGAGTTCGATACGTTGCTTAAACGACATAACTGTCGCGGTTTGTTTTGCCATACCGGAAAAACCGGCGCAGCTTCAAAAGCTGTTAGCTTCGCCAGTGATCGGATGGAAATTATCAGCGGCCAGCGCCTGATTGATTTACTCACGCCCGGCAGCTCCTTCACCATCGCAACCGCACCGCAGACAATGATGAGGCGTACCGCAGCAACGCGAGGAACGAACACCATTGTTGAGGAAGCGGATAAAAAGACAACCGATAGCATGAGAGTTAATTAAATGAAGTCAGTAACTATAGAAGCAAAAACTTTTGCTGAAATGTTGGGGATAACAGAAGGAGAGTTAATTTTCGCCATTAAGACAACTGGCACATTTAAAAACAAAGCCATCCCACAACCTCATGAGCCACATAAATCAAATAACAGATTTTTATATTCAGACGTAATAAAGTTTATCGAATCAATAAAAGACAAAGAAAACCTACAGAAAAAATATCTGATGCGTTTCCGTCGATGCAGTTCACTGGATACACTGGAAAAGGTATTTGAAAACTTACGCGATAAATTAGCAGGAAAAGAACTAGATGCAATGATGAGCGCCTCAGACCATCGCAGAGCCGAAATCACTCATAATACTTTATGGGATAAAGTCCCGGCATCTGCATGGCGGAATGTAAAATAAAAAGCCCGACGCAGGGCTTTTATCTTCAATGATGATCATAAAAAAAAGTACCATGATATTAACCCACAAAATAATGAGGCAAACAAAATAAGATAGCTAATTCGCCCATGTGTATTGATACTTATCAATCCTAAAATAATGAATATTGCAAGAAAAAAGTAACTCATAACTTATCTCCATTAAGTGATGTGAATAAGCCCGCTAACGGGCTTTTTTTATTCACCGCGACCATTCATACCATGAGTGATAGTTTCTATTTTCTTCAATTCTTCAAACTTCTTATCTTGCTCATAAAGATAATCATTAATTTTCTTGCGATCATCCCGGACGGTAAGAAAATTTTTGCTGTTAAACAACTCCATAAAAAGACTTCTAAAACCCTCATCATCAGCACTACGCTCGAAATAATCAAATATTAACGACGATGGAATAACCATCTTGTACTTCAAATACACACCGGTTAGTACAAAAAAAACAACGAAAGCAATCGCACACATAACCAGTTCGTTAAACGTATCCCCTATAGCAAAAAGAATAATGAACGCAACCACATTTAAAATTTTAATTTTAAACCGCAATTTAGAATTAAAACGATCATGATTATTTATCTTTTCAAGTATCTGCTTTCCTAGAGATAATTCGCTAATAGCCATAGTATTACCTATCCAATCAATACTTTTAATTTAGACCTGACTTCAGCCAACACAGCAGCAGACACTTTTCCTTTCTTAACTGCCCCCCGTTCACGCCAATCAAGACTTTTAACCTGGTCAGCGAGTACAGCGCTCCCCTCTCCGTTCCGCACCTCGAATGGATAACCTTTTATTTTTGTTGTCATAGGGCAGCACAACAACAGCCCTATTCTTCCGTTATATACCGCAGGACTTAACACCAAAGCTGGTCTATGGCCCGCTTGTTCATGCCCTGCTTGCGGATCAAAATCCATCCATACAATATCACCGGCATCAGGAATATAATCACGCTTCATTTTTTAGTCTCTTACTTATATACCCAACCCATATAAATGTAATAATGAGCACCCCACAAAAAATAAACATAATTGCAAACGGGGTTGTATCAAGCAGAGATACAGCCTCAACACCACCAATAGAGATTGAGTTATCTTTAAATAATTTACTAAACCCCAACCAGATAGAGTAAAGCCCCACCCCCACCCAAATAAGAGCGCCTAAAAACTCCAGGTAGCTATAAATTTTTTTCAAAAAATTCAGCATAACCCCTCCAATTATAAAAGTTCTTTACCCACTGGAGATCCGAAAGAGATTTCCTCATGAATATTTTCGTTAGTAACACCGGCCATCAGAGCATCCAGTGAATACTCCTTCGTTTTAACGGGCACGATAGTAATTGCGCCATCCTCTACCGACAGCTCCACTACATCATCAACGTTCAATGAAGCAGCTTTGACAATCGCAGAAGGGAGCCGAACAGACGGGCTATTACCCCATTTTTTAATGATTACTTGAGTCATGACATACCTCTCAATGAAAAAGGAAAACTAATTATCGACTCTTCAGGATGTACCATGCTTCTTTAGCTTCAGAAAGCGCCCATACCCACGCCAGAGTCGATGCGATACACAATGCGGTCATGTTCCAAAAGTGACCCGGCGTGTATTCATGGCCGTGTAAAACAAGGCCAATCAGCGAAGCCACGCTCATTACTATGAAAACACTCCCAAACATGATGTGAAAAATAAGGCCAAACAAATTACCTCACCTCATAATTAAAGTTAGGAATTAACCAGTTTAATTAACACTAGGATAACCATCACTACCACAAAAACACCTGCCAACAGTTTTATAATTTTTGCTGAAAGGGTATTCGTAAAAGCAGCCCCAACACCTGAACAGCAAAAACCTATACCGGCAGCCGCCACAGACGCCCATGATGGAAGTGGTTGTTTATCTGTAACCATTTCCAGCATTAAAGGAGCCGTCGCTAGTATAAGCCCTGCAATTAAAGGCATAAGCCAGGCGCTATTTCGTTGAACGTATTGCTCTAGCATCACAACCTCACTACGTATCATCATTGTTGATACAACCAGTGTAGAGCCACTACTTTGACGTGTCAACATTGTTGATACAAATAATGTCTCACAAACGATGATTTTTGTTACACCGCCCCCACCCCATCCAAAAATATCAAAATGGATGTTGTCAGTGTAACAAAACTCGTTACAATACTATGTGTAACAAAAACGGTGTAACAAAAGCAGGGCATATGAAAATAGGCTACGCCAGAAAGTCAACCAAAGAGCAAGACACATCCCTTGAGTATCAGATCGAGGCTTTACAAAAAGCTGGCTGCGAAAAATGGTATGCAGAGCAGGTATCGAGGGGCGGTAATAAGCGCCTGAAAACAGGTACACCAGAGTTGGAAAACTGTCTGAAAGCGCTTCGCGCCGGTGACACACTGGTAGTATGGGCGCTAGACCGATTAGGTGGCACTCTCTTGCAGCTCTTGCAGCTCATGAATGAGCTACGCAGCAAAGGTATTCACTTTGAGAGCCTCAAAGAGCGCATAGACACACAAAGCCCAATGGGTGAAATGTACTATTCCCTCATCGCTATTTTTTCCAATTTCGAGGTAGCCAGAAACCACGAAAGGACAATGGCCGGGCTTGCGGCCGCAAAGAAGAAAGGACGCATTGGCGGCAGAAAACCAAAGCTATCCCCACAGGACATTAAAGAAATTAACGCGCTTGTTAAATCGCCAGAAATTACGGTAAAAGAGATCGCGGCACGTTTTAACGTTTCACGTCCAACGATTTACAGACATATTACCCCCGACAGCAATACTGATTAACCGGCGGCAAACGGTAGCGAAGGAGCGAAAAAGTGACAGATAAACCAGTACCAGCGAAGCAAATAAAAACGGTAAATACCGGCATCGCAATTAAAGAGAATCCCCCAAAAGGGGATGATATGGCATTTACTCACTCGATATTGTGTCAGGTTGGCCTACCCCGTTCTAAGGTGGATGGCCGCGAGTTTATGAGGAAATCAGGTGATGCCTGGCTGGTCGTCCAAGCTGGCTGGCTTGATGAAGGGAGCGGGCCTGTAGAACAACCGATCCCCTATGGTTCAATGCCTCGTTTAGCGCTCGCATGGGTATCCTCTTATGCTCTCCGCAAAAAGACCCGCGAAATACCGATCGGTAAGAGTGCAAACGAGTTTCTGCAATTAATGGGCTTATCAGGCGGCGGCAGACAATACAAGACGTTGCGCGAACAAATGCACGCGCTGGCCGCTTGCCGCTTGCAGCTCGGATTTAAAGGACGTTCTTTCAACGGTCAGCCGGTAGAACAATTCGATGCCTGGCAGAAAGACGACCAAAGCGGCCAGCTAAGTTTATGGCCGGGCGTGATGACGCTATCAGAAGGGTATTTTAATGGGCTAATTGATAGCGCCGTTCCTCTCGATAACCGCGCTCTGTACGCGCTAAAAGGTTCGGCATTGTCGTTAGATGTTTATACGTGGCTGGCACATCGCTTACACCGCATCGAGGGCCGCCCGATTAAACTTCACTGGATGAATTTACGGGAACAGTTCGCCCAAGAGTACATGGGTAAAGACCCTGACAAGGATTTCAAAAAGAAATTTCTTCCAGCTCTGCGCGACGTTCTGACCGTATATCCACAGGCGAAGGTAGAAAAAGTTACCGGGGGAATATTACTTTACCCTTCCCCGCCTCCCATCCCATTCAAGGAAGCAAAAAAATAGGCCCATACGGGCCTTTTTTATTTCGGGTTAATGCCGCTCCCCCTCTTTGAGTAAAGTTAGGGATAAGGTGAACAACCCTGTAAAAAAGCTGTTGAAACATAAAGTTATCCACGTACATCCGACCCCCCCAATGATCGTACATGCGACCCCCTAGCTCGTACATCCGACCCCCTAGCTTTGTACATCCGACCCCCTAGCTCGTACATCCGACCCCCTTTTTTTGTACATCCGACCCCCTTTTTTTTGTACATCCGACCCCCTAAAAACACGTACATCAGACCCCCCCTAAACCTATAAGGTGATCTCCTGTAGGTTTCCTGTAGTTTGACCGATAGCACTTAGCCTGTAAGTTTATGCTTTTAAGAGATCAGCCTATAAAAAAAGGCCCGATAATTTATTCAATAAAATCAGTGGATAAAAAATAAATCGAATAATTTTAGTTCAGTGTGTACGTGCCAAAATCAGCAACGGCAGCCTTTGCGCTTCCTCGCTTTTGCTGTTCGTTCCTCGCGTTGCTGCGGTACGCCTCAGCAAAAGACTGCGGCGAGCGCTGCGATCTCTTAGGTAAGCGATTAGGTTTGATGCAGGGATGCAGGGGGGATAAAAAGAGTGAGGCCCATCACCGGCAAGTAATGGGCCTCTGTCTTTCCTGCGAAGGAGCAGATTAGACGTTGTAAGAAGTATAGACGAAAGCAGCGTGATATTGAAAGAGGATTCATAGCGCCTTATATTTAACCTCAATATTTAAATTTTGGTGAATTATGAAGAAATCTCTATTCAGTATCATCCTGCTGGCTACCACGTACCAGGCAAGCGCCGAACCTTGCATGGTGATCTTTGAACATGGTCAGTTAATTACGTTACCTGCGGCTGTCACACAGGCTGACCAGGTGAAAGGTATGTCAGGTGAAAATCACAGCACCGGCTTAATCCTCGCATGGAAAACAGCAGAACCCCGCGCAGTCTGGATGAAAAATACGCCAACCCCACTTACAGCCGCGTTCATCGGTGCTGATGGTGTTATCCAGAGTATTCAGGATATGCAGCCCAACAGCGACACAGCGCATTCATCACTACATCCCACGATAGCAATCATCGAGATGAGAACGGAAAAATTTAAACAGTTCAGGCTATCCAAAGGAGACAAAATCATATCCAGCCAATGTTTCCCCCTCAAATAACGCCTCACAGCCCCATAGAGCTGCTTCAACAAGAAAAACTAACTCAGGTATGGCCCGAACCAAGATAACCTCTTACAAAGCCATACAGGGCCATTCAACCAATATCACGCCAGTAATCCAGTTGTCATCGTGCCTGTAGGGGCGCTGGCCGCTTCGCGGCCATCCCCCCAACACCCGGATAAATCACGCCCGGCCCGTCGCTACGCGCCAGCCCGCCCGCTCAACCGGGCCGTT
>NZ_JAOWHD010000013.1:0-544 GCF_030332785.1 Citrobacter sp. Cpo069 | reverse complement strand
TGAGATTTGTTCAGGTTAGTCTGTGTCATCAGCGACAGGCTGTTAGTATTGATTACTGCCATAATTGAGTTTCCTTCATAATAGTGTTTAGTTTCAGGCCGCTGGCCTACGGCTTCTGTGCCGTTAAATTCGTTATCGACGATGAAACTAAAATCTTTAGGCTTTTTTCTATGTAAACAATACCTGGCGTGAAAACGAATTAGATGTAAATACAGATAGTTAGAAAATCATCAGAGGAAAAAACAGCTAAAAAACCCCACCGGAGCGGGGTTTGCGCGATAAGTGTGAATTAACGCAGCAGAGACAACATGGTTTGCGGAACCTGGTTGGCCTGGGCCAGTACAGAAGAGCCTGCCTGCTGCAGAATCTGTGCACGAGACATGTTGGACACTTCAGTCGCGTAATCAGAATCCTGAATACGGCTACGTGCATCGGTCAGGTTGTTAACAGTATTGTTCAGGTTCGTGATGGTAGATTCAAAACGGTTCTGGGAAGCACCCAGGATGCTGCGCTGAGTATCAACAGCTTTCAGTGCGGCATCGAT
>NZ_JAOWHD010000002.1:0-3510 GCF_030332785.1 Citrobacter sp. Cpo069 | reverse complement strand
TTAAAGAGGGAAAGCCTATACTGTATTTATCGGTTAGCAATGGTGCTGACCGGCCCGGAACCAGCGGCGGCAACCGCTCCGGGCAACCTGCGAAGGGGTGAAAAATGAAATTAACCACGCTGCTGAAAAAACATTTTGATATTGAGGAATGTACCGATGTGGATAGCACCGTAAACCGGGAGGTGTATGCCATTTGGGTTTATGAAAAAGGCGAAGATTGCGAGCCGTTATTAATTCTCAAAGATGCACAGGATTTTATGGGCGTGGATGGCTGGCTTGTCGGGAATATCTATTCCACGTTGCAACATGGCTTATTGCTACAGCATGAAGAACTGAAAACGATGATCCGAAACGGCGAGATTAAGAGCCGTTAAATCTATACGCGGTCGGCAATAGTGCCGACCGGCCCGGACACAGCGGCGGCAACCGCTCCGGGTAAACTGCGAAGGTACAGAGGCTACTATGTCAGTAAAAGATTTCACCCCTACCCTGGAAATTAAATTCCATCGTCGCCGCTGGCGTATCATGGTCGGGCGTTCAAGCCTGGCCTCTTTCCGCTCCGAACAGGACGCAATTGATGCTCTCAATAAGCGCCGCTCATTCTATGAGTATTGGGCCGGTTCTGCCGGTGTACAGGCAGAAAACACAGAGCCGGTGATTGTCCACGTAACATATTGAACACCTGCAAAGCCCGGTTTCCGGGCTTTTTCACATCGGTGAGTACAATAATAAGTAAAATATAATGATACTTTTAGTTGACTTCATGGAGGGGAAAACCTATACTGTATTCATCGGTTAGCAATGGTGCTGACCGGCCCGGAACCAGCGGCGGCAACCGCTCCGGGTAAATAGCGAAGGAGTATGATTATGTTATCTAGCCGTTTTCGTTCTGCAAATATCCTGCGTTCTGACCGCCCTCTTAACGATGATCAGATCATGCGTTATGCCCCGTCTATTTTTGCCACTGAAGCGCATGAAAGCCGCTCCGACCGTTACGCCTATATTGCGACCAGCGAAGTATTAAATGGTTTGCGTGATAACGGTTTTCATCCATTCATGGTTTGCCAGACTCGCGTTCGCAACCTGGATAAACGCGAACACACCAAGCACATGATCCGTCTGCGCCATGCCGGGCAAATTAACGGCACCGAAGCGAAAGAAATCATCCTGCTTAACTCTCATGATGGCAGCAGCAGCTATCAAATGCTGGCCGGTGTATTCCGTTTCGTCTGCCATAACGGTTTAGTCTGCGGTGATACCGTTGCTGATATTCGTATCCCGCACAAAGGAAACGTTACCGAGCGTGTTATTGAGGGCGCTTTTGAAGTGCTGGATCAGTTTGATAACGTTGAAAACCATATGGATGCTATGAAGTCTGTCACACTGAATGCGCTGGAAAAGCGTATTTTCGCTGACGCGGCGTTAGCACTGCGTTATGACGAGAAAGACGGCCCCGCACCAATCGCCGCGAGCCAGCTCCTTGAGGCGCGTCGTTTCGAAGATCGCAAAGATGATTTGTGGACAACGTTTAACCGTGTACAGGAAAACATCATCCGTGGCGGTTTGAGTGCCAGAACTAAGCAGGGCAAATCAACTCGTACCCGCGCCGTTACCGGCATGGATAAGGATACTTCTTTAAACCGCGCTTTATGGATTCTCAGCGAGCGCATGAATGAACTCAAAGCCGCTTAATGGCAAACGCCCCGCTTGTTCGCGGGGCTTTTATCAACCCGAAAAAGGTGATTATCATGGCTTCAAGAGGTGTTAACAAAGTAATTCTGGTCGGCAATTTAGGCCAAGATCCTGAAGTGCGTTATATGCCGAACGGCGGCGCGGTTGCCAATATTACGTTAGCCACGTCTGAAAGTTGGCGTGACAAGCAAACCGGCGAGATGAAAGAGCAGACTGAATGGCATCGCGTGGTATTGTTCGGCAAGCTGGCTGAAGTCGCCGGTGAATATCTGCGTAAAGGCTCGCAGGTGTACATTGAAGGCCAGCTCAGAACTCGTAAATGGACTGATCAAGCGGGCGTGGAGAAGTACACCACAGAGGTTGTGGTCAACGTCGGCGGTACTATGCAGATGTTAGGCGGGCGCTCACAGAACGCTTCTCAGACTGGTAATCAGCCGCAAGGGGGCCAGCAGTTCAGCGGCCAGCCACAAACCACCGGCACAGCGGCAGCGGCAGCGGCAGGAAACGAACCACCCCCGTTCGACGATGATATACCGTTTTGAATGACGTAAGTATTTGTAATAAATTAATAAATCGGCCCGTAACCGGGCCGTAATGAGGTAAAAAATGGCAGTAGAACGCATTTCCCCTGAAGAATGGCAGCGTATCGCACCGGCATTACGCACATGCAGCCAGGTAACGATCGATATGGCATACGCCGTACTGGTTGACGGTCGCAAACAAGTCGATGTGGCTAAAGAGTTCGACCGGTCAAAGCAAACGGTCAATGCTGCAATCAGGCGCGTTACTGCGATTTTTAACGAAGTTATCCCGGAAGATGAGCAGTTAGAATTTGTGCAAGTCTGGTTGCCGCCAGAGCTGGCGAAGCAGGTTAAAGAAATGGCTAAAAAACATAACCAAAATGGAATTTAATTATGTCTGATACACATATGTCGTTATATGAATTTCTAAGAATGTTCGTTGTAATAGGCGTAATTTTCATCGGGTACTTTTATCTCATCCTCTATGTGATAACGGTTCGTAAAATAGGGGGCGTAATTCAATTACTTGCTCTTGTTGGCCTTAGCGCGATGTTTTCGTTCATGATATTCAGGAGTGACGAAATGTGGTCGGGTGAGCCAAAATTTTCTCTAGCGCTGATGTTAGGAACGTTTGCAGCAACTGCTATTTTTTACATGCTTAAATTATTAATTCATGTTTTTAATTCTTTAGGTAGAGAATAAATTATTATAGAGGGTAATGGATATGGCAAAGGTAAGATTTGAAAACTCATTAAATAAAATGATTTTTGAGATTCGCGGTCATGAATCATTTTCCGAAATGGAAACAGCGTTACTAGATTTTTGTGATGAAACTATGGGGGCAAACCATCCTGATATAGTGGCGGAATATCCGGTTTATTATAAGCATTTTAATAATGATAAAATTTCTTATGAGCATATAGGTTATGTTAATTTAGGAATAGATCAGGATGATGGTTCTTGCTATACGATTGAACATCTGACATTAGACCGCAAAACACTTAAAAACCACTGGCATCCCTTCTATTTTTATAAAGGCGAATGTGAGTACGGATTTAAAAATTAACAGCAAAAATCACTTATGGCGTTCCCTCCGGGGCGGGCTTTCGTGCTCCGCATCGAGCCAGGCAAGCTGTCTCGCCCCTCCGGGCTTCAATCCCTAACGCAATCAACTGCGCTCATCCTGATCTTGCCGGTTTTCTCCGGTGCCATCGTGTCTGTAGGGGCGCTGGCCGCTGCGCGGCCATCCCCCCAACACCCGGATAAATCACGCCCGGCCCGTCGCTACGCGCCAGCC
>NZ_JAOWHD010000012.1:0-690 GCF_030332785.1 Citrobacter sp. Cpo069 | reverse complement strand
TTAGGGATTGAAGCCCGAAGGGGCGAGACAGCTTGCCTGGCTCGATGCGCAGCACGAAAGCCCGGCCCGCAGGGAACGCCCTGAGTAACCGGCGACCGCAGCGGGGCCAATCACGGCGATCACCCAAAATAACCCTGCTGTGAAATCCACGGATCGTACAGCAGGGTAAGCCAGGGGAGCAGGGGAAAGGGGCGGCTTGCCGCCCCTTTCCGTTACTTCTTCTTGCTTTTCAGGACTTTTATCAGACCGGTGATGGCTGTGATGAGGGCTGCGATAGCGAGGATAACCGGCGGGAGGAGTTGGAGAATTTCGGCCATAAAGCACCTGTAGGGTAGTTGGAGGGTTTGTCGTTTCCGACAACCGGTGTGTAACACTGGCGCAAGGGGTGGGGTCAATAGCGCGAAGCGGCGAAGCGAACTATTGACGCCACACCGCGCTAGTGTGGAATACCGGTAATGGAGGAACGGCAGACCATCCAACGGAACGGGGAGCAGTGGAGGACAGTTCGCCTCCCGCCGGTTATCCTCGCGGCCCGGAGTTGGCACCGGCTGAAAAAGCCAAGCGAAGCGCGGAGGGCAAAGCCCGGAGGCCAAGCGGAGTGCGGAGGGCGAAGCCCGGAGGCGTTAGGGATTGAAGCCCGAAGGGGCGAGACAGCTTGCCTGGCTCGATGCGCAGCACGAAAGCCCGGCC
>NZ_JAOWHD010000011.1:0-205 GCF_030332785.1 Citrobacter sp. Cpo069 | reverse complement strand
CATTTCTTATTACGGAGAAATGAAACAGTGTGTCGTTTCAATTTTCAGCTTGATCCAGATTTTTAAAGAGCAAAACTTCGCAGTGAACCTTTTCAGGTACACTCTGAAGTTTTCTTGTGTTTTTGCAGTAAGGATGGTGGAGCTATGCGGGATCGAACCGCAGACCTCCTGCGTGCAAGGCAGGCGCTCTCCCAGCTGAGCTATA
>NZ_JAOWHD010000010.1:0-322 GCF_030332785.1 Citrobacter sp. Cpo069 | reverse complement strand
GTGCATCCGGGAGGATTCGAACCTCCGACCGCTCGGTTCGTAGCCGAGTACTCTATCCAGCTGAGCTACGGATGCATCGGGAATTGCTGATTACTACTGATACTGCGAAGAAGATGGTGCATCCGGGAGGATTACTCGGTTGCGCCTCGCCCTGCGGGCCGTTGCTGAAGCAACATTATCCTCCTTGGTGCTTGCGATTATCTCGCAGACCATGAAACAACAGTTTTGCTGTTGTCTCGGAGAATATGGTGCATCCGGGAGGATTCGAACCTCCGACCGCTCGGTTCGTAGCCGAGTACTCTATCCAGCTGAGCTACGGATG
>NZ_JAOWHD010000009.1:0-265 GCF_030332785.1 Citrobacter sp. Cpo069 | reverse complement strand
CAGTAAGGATGGTGGAGCTATGCGGGATCGAACCGCAGACCTCCTGCGTGCAAGGCAGGCGCTCTCCCAGCTGAGCTATAGCCCCATCGTAGTTATCTCATTCACCTTAATTCTTGCTGAGACAAGGCGTGGAACGGTGAAGCATACTGAAGTATGCGAGTCGTTTCACAACGCGGTATCAGAAAGAATTTGGTAGGCCTGAGTGGACTTGAACCACCGACCTCACCCTTATCAGGGGTGCGCTCTAACCACCTGAGCTACAAGC
>NZ_JAOWHD010000008.1:0-1936 GCF_030332785.1 Citrobacter sp. Cpo069 | reverse complement strand
AGTGGTTTAGCCCAGTAATGACGAGGCTTTGAGTGGGTTTTGACAGGTCAAAGAAAATGGAGCAGAATTGAGGCGTTTTTAATCGGCGTTGGGGAGTGCGTCAACACTCCCCAACATTTCGAATGTGTCACCTCAGCGGCAAACTCTGGTGACATGTACTGGCTCGCAATGCACAGGTACGTGATGAATATACCACATCAAATCACAGCCTGCCCAGATCGGAGCAGGCTTAATGTCAGAAGATAAATTCCTTTCGGACTACAGCCCCCGTGATGCAGTTTGGGATACCCAGCGCACGCTTACCGATTCTGTCGGGGGTATCTACCAGACTGCTGCTGAATTCGAGCGCTATGCACTCCGTATGGCCTCCTGTAGCGGTTTGTTACGTTTTGGTTGGTCTACCATCATGGAAACCGGAGAAACGCGCCTACGGCTTCGTAGTGCGCAATTTTGCCGTGTCCGTCATTGCCCTGTCTGCCAGTGGAGAAGAACCCTCATGTGGCAAGCCCGTTTTTATCAGGCTCTACCGAAAATCGTTGTGGATTACCCGTCTTCCCGATGGTTGTTTCTGACGTTAACTGTCAGGAACTGCGAGATAGGTGAACTTGGAACAGTCCTTACAGCAATGAATGCGGCGTTTAAGCGAATGGAAAAGCGAAAGGAGCTATCACCTGTTCAGGGGTGGATCAGGGCTACGGAGGTGACGCGAGGTAAGGATGGCAGCGCACATCCGCATTTTCACTGTCTGCTGATGGTGCAACCTTCTTGGTTTAAAGGGAAGAACTACGTTAAGCACGAACGTTGGGTAGAACTCTGGCGCGATTGCTTGCGGGTGAACTATGAGCCGAATATCGATATTCGGGCAGTAAAAACTAAGACAGGTGAGGTTGTGGCCAACGTTGCCGAGCAACTGCAAAGCGCGGTTGCTGAAACGCTGAAATACTCCGTTAAACCGGAAGATATGGCAAACGATCCTGAGTGGTTTCTTGAGCTGACGCGGCAGCTTCACAAGCGCCGTTTTATCTCGACCGGTGGGGCGCTAAAAAACGTCCTCCAGTTGGATCGAGAAACCAATGAGGATCTTGTCATTGCCGACGATGTAGGGGATGGCACTGATGACGGGAAGCGGACGGCGTTTGTCTGGGATTCAGGTAAACGGCGTTACAAACGCGCCCCTGAGAAGGATAAATCGGATTAACGTATGAATATTAATATTGAATACCTGAATGGAAATAAGACTATTGGTTTATTTTTTTTAAGAAGTGAAGCGGTGATTCCTGACAGGTTTAAAAACCTTATTTTGCTTATTGATGGATTAAGTTTTGGCACATTTGGTTTTCATCCGCACGAAGGTTTTGAGGATGAATTAATTTTATATATTCAGAAAACAAACGAGAGGGTAAAAACTCTTTTTGTGAAAATAGATTTAAACGGTATCAAGTTTGGATTTTTAAGAACGCATTCTTAGTTCTGGAAAAGAGCCAGCGGCAGGCTGAGGTGATAGGTACGAGATTGCATGCAATCTCTAGTGCTCTGTCTATCCTGCATTATCCTCAGCATTATCCTCAGCCTTGCCAACTCGACACCAATGCAGGATAGACAATCCGATGTCAAATGTTAACACTCTGCGAGTGGTATATTTTCCCCGGATTATCGTCCTGAGCCTGCCGCTGGCTCTCTTTCTACCGCCTCGCTTTGCTCGTTGCTCAACGCCTCACAGACACGGATTAAAATCCGCATCCGTTCACCGTTTTTTAAAGTCCGTTAAAAGCATGATGCCATCTCCGAGAGTTAATCTCGTCAAATGCTAAATCGTGGGGGTCCCCTTTGGGGTTCCGATTTAGTGATTGACGACACCACCGATTAAAAAACTTATGCGGGGTGGATGGTTTCACGAAGTGAGGCCATCCACCTGTAAGACAGGGTTTTGTTTTTA
>NZ_JAOWHD010000007.1:0-281 GCF_030332785.1 Citrobacter sp. Cpo069 | reverse complement strand
CACACTACCATCGGCGCTACGGCGTTTCACTTCTGAGTTCGGCATGGGGTCAGGTGGGACCACCGCGCTACAGCCGCCAGACAAATTCTTTACTAAGTGCCGAACTTTAACCGAAAAACTGGTGCTGATACCCAGAGTCGAACTGGGGACCTCACCCTTACCAAGGGTGCGCTCTACCAACTGAGCCATATCAGCACACTAAATTTGATGCCTGGCAGTTCCCTACTCTCGCATGGGGAGACCCCACACTACCATCGGCGCTACGGCGTTTCACTTCTGAG
>NZ_JAOWHD010000006.1:0-275 GCF_030332785.1 Citrobacter sp. Cpo069 | reverse complement strand
GGCTGGCGCGTAGCGACGGGCCGGGCGTGATTTATCCGGGTGTTGGGGGGATGGCCGCGCAGCGGCCAGCGCCCCTACAGGCACAATTGCGCCGTTGCTGGCAGAGGATGGCGAAGCCACCCCGAAGGGGCGGGGCCGCCGGAGGCGGGGCAAGTCCGGCGCAGGGCGTGGGGGCCAAGCGGAGCGCGGAGGGCAAAGCCCGGAGGCGTTAGGGATTGAAGCCCGAAGGGGCGAGACAGCTTGCCTGGCTCGATGCGCAGCACGAAAGCCCGGCC